>CAJLIR010000001.1 GCA_905206805.1 uncultured Caryophanales bacterium
AAAATGTAGAAAGATATAGTAGTGATGAAGATGTATTTACTCTATATACAGAATTGTCAAAAAGTGAGTTAGAAAAAAATACTATGATTGCTGAAGCCAGAGAAGAGGGAATTAATAAGAGAAATACACAGATAGCAAAAACAATGATACAAAAGAAATTCAATTTAGACTCAATATCAGAAATAACAGGATTAAGTATAAAAGAATTATCAAAATTAAAATTAGGTTAATATCTAATATCTATAATAAATAATACAAATAAATATTTTTTATTTAATACAGATTTTTCTGTATTTTTCTTTTTAATAATTTACTTATAATGTATTTTATGGTATTATTTTAAAGGAAAGTTGTGATGTTATGAATTTACCTAGTTTATTAGAAGCAAAAAAAAGAAGTAATAAGGAAGTTTTAACAAAAACTATTGATTATATTACTTCAAATGATTTAAAAAATATTGGTAGCGGTAAAAAATATTTTATTAAGACTTATGGTTGTCAAATGAATGAACACGATACTGAAAATATTAAGGCAATATTAGAAGATATGAGTTTTGAAGAAATTGATTCGATGGAAGATGCTGATTTAATTTTACTTAACACTTGCGCAATTAGAGAAAATGCCCATAACAAGGTATTTGGTATGATAGGAAGAATTAAAAATTTAAAAGAAAGAAAGCCAAATATTATTGTTGGATTATGTGGCTGTATGGCACAGGAAGAAGTTGTAGTAGATGAGATTTTAGCAAAACACAATTGGTTAGATATTGTATTTGGTACACATAATATTTATAATTTACCTCAAATTTTAGCAAAATCTTTAAATAAGAAAAAAATTGAGGTAGAAGTCTTAAGCTGTGAAGGAGATATTGTTGAAAATATTCCAGTTAAAAGAGATAGTAAATATAAAGCTTGGGTAAATATTATGTATGGTTGTGATAAATTTTGTACTTATTGTATTGTCCCATATACTAGAGGTAAACAAAGAAGTAGACATCCAGAACATATACTAGAAGAAGTAAAAGAATTAGTTAAAGATGGTTATAGGGAAGTTACTTTACTAGGACAAAATGTTAATGCTTATGGAAAAGATTTAGATATTAATTATAAAATGGAAAATTTGTTAGAAGATGTTGCTAAAACTGGTATTGAAAGAGTTAGATTTGTTACAAGTCATCCATGGGATTTTACAGATAATATGATTGAAACAATAAAAAAATATCCTAATATTATGCCTTATATACATCTACCCCTACAATCAGGTTCAAGCAAAATTTTAAAATTAATGGGTAGAAGATATACTAAAGAATCATATTTAGAATTGTATAGAAAAATGAAAGAAGCATTACCTTATAGTTCCATTACAACAGACATTATTGTTGGATTTCCAGGTGAAACAGAAAAAGATTTTGAGGAAACTTTAGAAGTAGTTAATGAATGTAAATTTGATTCAGCATATACATTTATATTTTCACCAAGAGTTGGAACACCTGCAGCAAAGATGTCTGATGATGTTACTTTAGACGAAAAAAACGATAGATTACAAAGATTAAATACTTTAATAAATAAATATTCTAAAGAGGCAAACGATAAATATTTGAATAAAATAGTTCCTGTTTTAATTGAGGGGTATAGTGAAAAGGATAGTACTAAATTAATGGGTTATACAGATACTATGAAATTAGTTAATGTTGATGGTAATTGTGAAAATATTGGAAAAATAGTTAACGTTAAAATAAATGAAATTAAGACATGGAGTATGGATGGAGAAATTGTTAATGATTGAGTTTCAATATGAGATAACTAAAAAAAGTCATTTTAAAAGTTTATTAAAAAATCAACTTAAAACAATTTCTTTTTTTCTGTTTATTTTTACGTTTTGTTATTTTGGAATTAATTTAGAAGCTTTTTTATATAATTTTCCATATAATACTAAATTAGTATTAATTACATATATTATTTATTTAGCAATTATTTTTGCTATTATGTTTTTAATAAGTATTATATACTCTTTAATAATGACACATTTATTTAAAAAGAATAATATGTATAAACTTTATAATTATAAAATAGAAAAAAATAAATTAATAGAAAAAAATAGTAATTATATTATTGATTTGAATGTGGTAAAAAGAATTTTTGTAAAGAAAAATTATGTAAAATTTACTTCTTTTAAATTAAGAGAAGTAATAACTTTTGAAAAAAATAATTTTATTAATAAAGATGATTTTAAAAAGTTAAAAGAATTTTTAAAAAATAAATAGGTGGTTGTATGAAAAGAATAATTTTTGTAGTAAGTTTTATGTTTGTTTTATTACCTATAAATGCCTTAGCAACTTCTGGATCATTAAAAAAAGATTCTATAAAGGAATGTGAGGGAACTCTTTATGGAACTCATGGCAGTGATAATCATTATCATATTGCTATAAAAAGCGAAAATGGAAGTTATGTTGCAAGTGGAGAGGCAATTTACAATGATCCTTGTCCTATAAAACAAGATGATAATACTGATAATAAAGATGATGATTTGATTACTGATAGCAGTTTAAAAGAAATTAAAATAAATGGGGATAGTATAAATATAAGTGATACTATGGAATATACTACTACAAGTGATGTTGCTAATTTAGAAGTTAAAGCTAATAGTGAATCTGCTAAAGTTGAATACGAAAATATAACAAATTTAAATATGGGTAATAACATTGTTAATATTAAAGTTACAAATGGCAATAGTAATACAAAATATGTACTAATTATAGTTCGTGAAAAAAGCTTAAGTAATAATAAAAATATAGTAATAAAAATAGATGGTGAAGAAGTTAATTTTGATAATTATAAATATAACATTGAGGTAAAAAACGATGTTAAATCTCTAAATATTGATTATATATTAGAAGATAAAAATGCTCATGTAGATATTTTAGACAATGAAAATTTTGTTGTTGGTAAAAATGATGTTAAAATTATTGTTACTGCTGAAGATGGTAGCAGTTTAGAATATACAATAAAAGTAACAAAATTGGATTTAATTAATAGTATTATTAAAATTGTTTTAGGAAGTAGTATAGTAGTTAGTATTATTGCTATATTTAAAAAAATATTTAAACATTAAAATAAGAAGCGATTGCTTCTTATTTTACTTTAACTTTAAAAGATATTTCTTTATCCAAACTAATTTGTCTATAAATAACGCCACATTCGTCAAACATTCTTTTTGATGCGATAACACCATCTGTATCTTTATATTTATCTTCTTCATATACAATTTCTTTTATTCCTGATTGAATAATTGCTTTTGCACATTCATTGCAAGGAAATAGACTAACATATAGTTTAGAACCATATAAACTCTTTTTTTCACCTGGAAAATTTAAAATAGCGTTTAATTCAGCATGACAAACATACAAATATTTAGTTTCTAGTGGATTGCCAACTCTATCCCAAGGAAAATCGTCATCATTAAAGCCATTAGGGGTTCCATTATATCCAATTGATAAAATATGATTAGTATTATCAACTATACAAGCACCTACTTGAGTATTAGGATCTTTACTTCTCATTGCTGATAATTTAGCAACATTCATAAAATATTCGTCCCAAGTTAAATAATTTTCTCTCTTCATAAAACACCTCAAAAAAATTATAACACATTTTTTTGATAATTTTTAATTTATTTGATATTATAATAATGAGGGTGATAATATGTTAGAATTGGAAAATAAGTATATTGATTTATTATTAAAAAGATGTTTAAATTTAAAAAAGAGTACATCTTTATTTATAAGTTATGATAAAACTTGTGGTGATTTTGTAAAAAAATTAGTTTTAAGAGCTAAAGAATTAGGTTATAGTGATATATATGAAGATTGTAGTGATATTTTTTATCTTAAAAATAAATTGATGAATTCAAGTTTATATGAAATAGAAAATGATCCATATTATGATAAAAGTATTTGGGATAAATATGCAGAGAAAAAAGCAAACTTTTTAATGCTTGAAACAGAATTTCCAGGAGTAATGGATGGAGTTGATTCAAAAAAATTAGGGTTAGCAAAATCGGTAAATAGAAAAACTAGACCATTATTTAGACATTTAGAAACAACTTATCAAATTCCTTGGTGTATTGCTGCTATACCAAATAAAATATGGGCAGATAAGATGTTTCCAAATAGTGAAGACTCATATAAAGAATTATTCTTGGTTATTTGTAAAATGTGTATGGTTGATAGAGATGATCCTATTAAAAGTTGGAATGACTTTATGTTAAAATCAAAAGGTGATATTGATTGGTTAAATTCTTTAGAAATTAAGAGTTTACATTATACAAATGAATTAGGAACTGATTTAAAAATAGAAATGCCAAAAGAATATTCTTGGTCAGGACTTACAGATGATTTAAAAAATAAAATGATAGTTAATATGCCAAGCTATGAAATTTTTGCATCACCAAATTATAAAAAAACAGAAGGAATTGTAGTATCTTCTAAACCACTTTATTATGGTGGTGGACTAATCGAAAATTTCTATCTTAAATTTAAGGATGGTAAAGTAATTGATTTTAATGCAGAAAAAGGTCGTGAACTTTTAAAAAGTATTATTGAAAGTGATGATAATTCTTATTATTTAGGAGAAGTAGCATTAGTAAACTTTGATTCACCAATTTCAAATACTGGTTTAGTATTCGGTACAACATTATTTGATGAAAATGCATCTTGTCATTTAGCGCTTGGTGATGGTTTTCCAACTACAATACCAAATGGTGCAAGTTTAAGTCGTGAAGAATTATTAGAACTTGGTATAAATTCATCTTCTAATCATGTTGATTTTATGATAGGTACAAGTGATTTAAAAATAGAAGCAGAAACTAAAAATGGTAAACAATTAATATTTAAAAACGGTAATTTTATAAGTCATTAGAAATCTATATTTTATAGATTTTTGAGAATGTTGAAAAATAATTTTGTTAATATTTGTGTTTCGGCAAAAATAAAAAGCTGACACAAAAAAATCCGGGATTATGAAAAAAATTTCTGATTTTTTTATTTTAAAGGTATAAGCATTCCAATTTCTAATATTGCTAGAATTTTAGATGAAGATATAAAACTAAATTGTACATTGATAGATTATGTAATAATTTGTTTAATTTATATCATGATTAAAAAATAATTTGGAATAATTATCTTAATGAAGCTAGTAAAAATATTGTAAAAAAACAAAACTCAAATTTGATTTAGTTTGTAAATATCGTTTTAATATGTTATACTACCTTATGGTAGAGGAAGGTTAGATTATGGTTTTAGTAAGATTTGTTGAAAGTTTTATATTATAAATGAAAAGATTATTAAAAATTAGTTTAGATTTAGCTTGCCTTTCTTTTATACCAATAATCTCATGGTTTTTATTAAGTATTATAATTGATAAAAACTTAATAAATATTTTTACACTTACATATCCAATACAATTTATTAGTTATATTCTAAGATCAGTATTTTCAACTGGAGCAAATATAAGCAAAGAAAAAGATAAAAATGAAAATGCGGTTATGTCAGGTATTTTTGTAGGAGTAATAGTTTCTATAATTATATTTTGTTTTATATTGGTTAATATAGAATTTTATATTAGCTTTATGAGTATGGATATAAAAATTTATAAATTATTTACAATTTATTCAGTAATAGAAATATTCCTACAAACTATTTTAATGTTTATACTGGATAAATTATATTATGAAGAAGAAAATGCTTTAGCAAATAAATATTCTTTTATATTTAATTGCATATCACTATTTATATTAGTTTTTATATCATTAATTACAAAAAATCAACTCTTAATAATTATTGTAACTCTATTTTTTTTAAGTGTTTTTGTAGGTTTTGTATTTTTTAAAACATTTAAGAATCATAAATTTAAATTTAGTCTTAATATTTTAAATTGTATAAAATATAATTCTGTAGAATTATCTAGCAATATATTCTTATTAATTGTTTATTTACTTGGTTTTAGTAATACATTCGAATTTGGCCAAAAATATGTAGCAGCACTAACATTTGCAACATTAATAACAGATACACAGTTGGATACCTTTAATGCTATAACTATAGTTGCACAAATAGATATAAGCAAAGGCAATTTTAATTATAAGGAACATAGAAAAAATGCATATAAATTGGTTGCAATATTATTAAGTTCTATTTTTTTATTGTTTATAACACTATGTTGGTTTTATAAAATAAATTATTTTTTAACTATATTATATTTATTATTTGATGTCATAGTTTTCTTAATATCACCATTATACGACTTAAAGATATCTTATTTACAAATTGAATGGTCGGCAGTGAAAACTACTATTAATGAGTTAATGTCATCCATTGTAAGATCAGCTTTTTCGTTTGTTAAATTTCCATTTTGTACATCAATTGGTATGCTTTTATCATCTGTATATTCTTTTATTACAATAAATGGTTTGTTTTATAAATATTATAAAATTAGTAATAATGGTTTTATTGAGAAAAAGTTAAGTGAAAGGACGAATACTTGAAATTTAAGAGAAAATTTATAATTTAAGTATTAATTAGTTTTAAATATCTCCAAATATATTAATAAATATACATAAATAGGCAATTATTAAGCTTTTAATTATTTTGCTATGTTTTTTTTGATACCATAGTCATATGAAAAAACTTTTTTATTTTTTGTTCAATACATTTTATCAAGTCTTTCTTTTTGTATTTTTATCTACAAACTATTTTATACTTTACAATTTTACAAATAGCATATATGCTTGTAGATTATGATGTGTTATAGCAATCCTGCTTGTGAAAATATTTATCATGTTTGCCCTGTAATAACAATAAAGAAATAATAAATTTTATAAATATTAAATATGGTAAATTACATAATTTATTTTTATAGATTATGTTTTTTAGTATAAATTTATATTTGTAATTTTGATTATGTTAAATTATATAATTATTTATACTTAATTGACATATTTTACCTAAATGATATAATTATTCTTGTAAAAAAAGGAAATAAATTATTTTTTATATATAATTATAATTAGAAATAATAAAATTAATAGGAGGAATATTATGTTGCAAATAAAAAATGTAAAAAAAAGTTATATAACTGGTACATTTATACAACATGCATTAAAAGGTGTGAGTCTAGATTTTCGTAAAAATGAATTTGTAGCTATTTTAGGACCAAGTGGTAGTGGAAAAACGACTCTTTTAAATATTATTGGTGGACTTGATCGCTACGATGAGGGTGATTTAGTTATAAATAATAAGTCAACCAAAAAATTTAAAGATACTGAATGGGATGCTTATAGAAATAATTGTATAGGATTTATTTTTCAAAGTTATAATTTAATTTCACATATTACGGTATTAGAAAATGTTGAAATGGGCATGACTTTAAGTGGAGTTAGTGCCAAAAAAAGAAGAAAAAAAGCACTCGAGGTACTTGATAGAGTAGGTTTAAAGGAACATGCTCATAAAAAGCCAAATCAATTATCCGGAGGTCAAATGCAAAGGGTTGCGATTGCCCGTGCTCTTGCAAATGATCCAGATATTATATTAGCAGATGAGCCAACTGGAGCACTTGATTCTAAAACAAGTGTTCAGATTATGGAATTGATTTCAGAAATTGCTAAAGATAAATTAGTTATTATGGTTACTCATAATCCAGAGTTAGCTAAAAATTATGCAACAAGAATAATTGAACTTAAAGATGGTGAACTTATAAGCGATTCTAATCCAATTAAGGAAGAAGAAAAAAATAATAAAAAATTCAATATTAAAAAAACAGCAATGAATTTTAGAACTGCACTAAATTTATCTTTTAATAATATAAAAACAAAGAAAGGAAGAACTTTATTAACTGCTTTTGCATCTAGTATAGGTATAATTGGAATTGCGTTAATTTTAGCTTTATCGAATGGATTTGATATTCAAATAGACAAATTTGAAAGAAATACCTTATCGTCATTGCCAATTATTATTTCTGAGCAATCTATGGAATTAACTGAAGAAAAGATGGCTGAAATAAATAATGATACAACTAGTGATTTAGAATCTTATTCGAGTGAAGAATATATATACCCTACAAAACCTGCAACAGAAACATTTATGCATACCAATTTATTTGATAAAGATTATATTGATTATATAGAAAAGATAGATAATGATTTAATATCAGGAATATCATATACAAGAGCTACAGCTTTAAATGTTATTGGTAATGTAAATGGAACATATATGCAAGTGCCAACAAGTATGGGAGTATTTGTATCTATTCCAAGAAAATTAGATGAATCTTCTACTAATGGTGTTATAGAAGATAATTATGATATATTAGCTGGAAGAATACCAGAAAATAAAAATGAAATTATTTTGGTAGTTGATAGTAAAAATAGAATTTCAACGGATATTTTATCTTATTTTAATTTAGATGCTAGTGAAGAAAAAATAAAATTTGATGATATTTTAAATAAAGAATTAAAATTAGTTTTAAATAATGACTACTATAAACAAGTTGGTGATTTTTATACTTTAAATACTAATTATGAAGAATTATATAATAGTGAAAATTCTGAAACACTAAAAATTGTTGGTATTGGTCGTGGACGTGAAGGAAATATGTTGGTTGCGTCTGGATATGGCTTAGGTTATACTGAAGATTTAGTTAATTATGTTATTGAAAAAAACAAAAATTCTGATATTGTAAAAAAACAAAGCGATGTAGATTATAATGTTTTAACTGGCAGCAAATTTGCGGGCGATGATGCTGAAAGTGAAAAAAACAATATGTTATCTTACCTAGGAGCTGATATAATCCCACTTGCAATTAGTATCTATCCTAAAGATTTTGATTCGAAAGATGAAATAATTTCTTATCTTGATAAATATAATGAATCTAAAAGTGATGAAGAAAAAATAATATATACTGATATGGGACAAATGATTTCTTCACTATCTGGTAGTATTATGTCAGCAATTACAGTTGTTTTAATCGCATTTTCTTCTATATCACTAATAGTTTCATCTATTATGATTGGAATAATTACTTATATTTCAGTGTTAGAGCGAACTAAAGAAATTGGTGTTTTGAGGGCTTTAGGTGCTAGAAAGAAAGACATAAGAAGAGTATTTAATGCAGAAACATTTATAATCGGAATTTGCTCTGGAACACTTGGAATTATAATAGCAAGAATCCTAGTAATACCTGCAAATATAATTATAAAAAATTTAACTGATTTAAAAGATGTTGCTCAATTAAATCCGGTTCATGCAATTTTACTTATTGTAATAAGTGTGTTATTAACGGTTATTGGTGGTGCAATTCCAGCAAGAGTTGCAAGTCGTAAAGATCCAGTTGAATCTTTAAGAAGTGAATAAAGAGAATTTTTCTCTTTTTTTGATGTAAAAAAATTATTCACTATTTATAAAATGTGATATAATGTATTAGTACGAGGTGTCTCTAGTTAATGAAAAATGTTGTTTTTGATAATAAATATATGAATTTAATATATGATATATATAATAATGAAGAATTTGTTAAAATTAAGAAAATTGAACATCACGGTATAACTCGATTTGAGCATTCCGTTCGTGTTTCCTATTATTCATACAAAATAGCAAGATTTTTAAGACTTGACTATAAAAGTGTTGCAAGAGCAGGATTACTTCATGATTTCTTTTTTAGTAGTGAAAATAGAACAAAAGGAGAGAGATTTATATCAGTTTTTAAGCATCCTAAGGTTTGTGTTTTGAATTCTTTATTAAACTTTAATCTTTCTACAAAAGAAATTGATATAATTGGTAGTCATATGTTTCCAATAAATTTTAAAATTCCTAAATATGCTGAAAGTTGGCTTGTTAGTTTTGTTGATAAATGTGCTGCTATTTATGAATTTTCTAAGAAATTGTCTTTTAAGTTTAAGTTCAAATATGCTACTAACATATATTTGTTGTTTTTGATAAATTTTATTAAATAAATTTATCTTATGTCCTCGTAGCTCAGTAGGATAGAGCGAGTGCCTCCTAAGCACTAGGCCGTTGGTTCGATTCCAATCGGGGACGCCATGTTGATATAAAAGGCTTGTCAAAAGTTTTTTAATTATTAGTACTTAATCTATGAGATTGAGTGCTATTTTTCTTATATGGGTTACTTTTTATCAATTCAAGCGATTGAACTCTTTGTATCTCATATTTTTTCATCACGCCTGTTATATAGTACCAAACCCTTATATTCAAAAATTAGAACAATAAAAATGAGTTAGGTGGAAATGAATATAATAACTCCTGATATAATTTGCCTAAATTGAATGACAAATGTTAAAAGTTTCAACTTTTTCAATTTACTTACCTACATTATACGTGATAAAATAAGAAATTAGTTGGTGATAATATGTATAAAAGCAATGTGAATTTTAACTCATACAAAATTTTTTACGAAGTAGCAACAAGTGAAAGTATATCTGATGCTTCTAAAAAATTATTTATAACACAGTCTGCAGTAAGTAAAGCTATAAAAAAACTTGAAGAAGATTTAAATACTAACTTATTTTATAGAAATAGAAATGGTGTTAAATTAACTGATAAAGGCATACAACTTCTTTTTTATGTTAAAGAAGCATTTAATAATTTAATTACTGCAGAAAGGGCAATTATTGAAAGTAAATCTTTGAATCAAGGAAAAATTTCTATAGGTGTACCATCACAAATAGGATCTTTCTTTATTTTTGAAAATATTACACAATTTCATAAAAAGTTTCCAAATATAGAAATTACAATTATTAGTAAAACCACTACTCAGTTATTAAAATTATTAGAACAACACGAACTTGATTTCATAATAGATACATCTCCAATTAATACAAATATAGATAATGTTGTAATTAAACCATTAAAGAAAGTTGAAAGTTGTTTTGCCGTAAAAAAGGATACTGAATTTAATATTAAGGATATTAAAAATATTAATGATTTGAAAAAATTTCCTTTAGTATTACCAGTAAAAGGTGCATATAATAGACGACAACTCGATAAATTTTTTGAGAAAAACAATTTTGAACCTAATAATGTTATTAATATTCATACTAGTGAAATGATAGTTGGCGCAATAAAAAAGGATTTAGGTATTGGCTACATAATTTATGATGTAATTAAAGATAATGTAGAAAATGGTGAGTTTCAAATTATAAAATTTATAGAAGATTTACCGAAAACAGAAATAAATTTAGTTTATATAGAAAAATATTTAACTATTGCTCCTAAATATTTTATAGAAGAATATTTAAAAATTCATATATAATTTTATATGAATTTTTTTCATGATAACTATGAATATTATAGAGGATTTTATATTATGTTGTGATGTTATAATTAATTTGAGGTGTTAAACATGGAAAGAAATAAAACAACAAATATTGCGTTATTTGCAAAATCATTTTATTTGCTAGGAGATAGCTTAAATTTTTGTTATGATTGCAAATACTGTAGATTGAATTATGAAAAATGTACCGAAAAACATTATAATATATTGCCAAGTGAAATAAACCCAATTTTTACAAATATACCGATTGCGATAAATTTATTTTATGGTGATCCTTTATTACAAATTGAGAATACAATAAATTATTTGGAAATGTTAGAAAAAGTTAAACATAAAGGACCTGTTATAATTATAACAAAGGGTGATTTTAAAAAATTTCCAGATATAAAATTTGATCTAGATTTGCATGTAGCTTTTTCTACATTTGGAATAGATTCAGAACTTGATGGTAATACCATGGAAAGATTTATAAATAATTTAAAAGAAACAAAAAATAGAAAAAATAATTATAAATACTCAATAGAATTTAGACCAATTATCTATAATATTAATGATTCTTATGAAGTATTTGATAGGATATTAAGTCTTGCAAGTGAATATGATTTAGCAATAGGTTATTCAGGATTACAGGGCAAACCTGAAAGTGTTAAAATTTGGGAAAGAGATAAAATTGAATTGAGTCCATACCCTGGATTTCAGTTTGGTCATAAAAAAATCATCGACGAAAAAGTTATAAATTTGTTTGAAAAAATGGCACAACAGAAAAATGTACCAATATTTAGAAAAACTTCTTGCTTATTTTCTTATGTTCATAATTTAGAAAGAGACTATAATGCTCATTATTATAGACCTAATGAAATGGGTTGTCATAATTGTGTAATGAATAATAAATGTCAAAATTTTAAGAATAGTTTGTCACAAAATGTTAATTTATCAAATATAATTCCTTTTCAATATGAAATTATTAATAAGAAAAAACATGAATGCATTTTAAAAAAATCTGGTGTCTGCAATTTTCCAACTGATGATTGTAGTAATATAAATGGAAATCTTATTCATATCCCAGAAATTATTAGTATTTCAGATGTAAGATTAATTAAGTGGTTAACAGGTTATACAGTTGATGCAAATTTTTTTGAATCTTATGAAATGAGTGAAAAATGGGTAACAAATAAATCTTTGATTTTAAAAAGAAAATAAATATAAATCTATTTACTTTGATAAATATAATTTTATATAATAATATAAGATGTATTTTTTTTGGGGAGAATTTATATGAAAAATCGAATTATAATTGTGGAAGGATTACCATCTACTGGTAAGAGTACAACTACTAAATATATAGCTGAAAATCTAAATATAAAATTTGTTGATGAAAGTGATGAAAATCATCCTGCTGATTATGTATATAGGGATTTTATTAACAATAAAATATTAAAAAAATTAGGAATAAATTATATTGTTATAGAAAGTGATCATAAGAACTTTAATAAATCGTATAAAAAAATAATGAGTTGTATTGAAAATTATAGTAGAAAATGAGGTAACAATATATGATAAAAGATAAATATGAATTGCTTTTAAAACTTATATTAAAAATAGAAGCTGCTTATCAATTATTTTTCTATGATGAATTTAATGATTATTATTTATGTTTAGACGAAATTATGATTTTACTTGATGAATTAAAATTAAATAATAACGATCTTTGTTATTTAAAAAATATTAATCATCAAATATTTATTGATAGAAAATATTTTAATAATAAATTTGAAAATAATAAACATAGGTTATTTATAGAAAAAAATATAAATAATTGTAATGAAAAGAAATTAAACTTTGATTTTGATTTGATAAAAAAATACATAACAAATAATTATTATATATTTAACTTTTTAGATAATCCTAGTGAAAATGAAATTGAAGAACTTGCAATTTTAAATCCGAATGTCTTGTATTTAGTCTTAAAAATAAATAACAAAATGTTATTAAATGTTTTAAAGAAAAACTATAAGGCCTCAGCGATACTTGATGGATATATTGTTTTAGATTGTAATGATACTTGTGGTGATCAATTTTATGTTGATGATTATGCCTATAAAGATTCATATATTACAAAAAATAAAACAAAGTTTTTAAAAAACAAAAATATATATAACTTGTATATAAACTGTCTTAAAAAATATTTATCAGATAATGTTTTAATTTACATACATTTATCTTCTTATGCTAGAAATAGTATAGAACTTGCTAGGTATGTACTAAGTATTAATCCAAAACTATTAGTTTATACAGGTGATGATATAAAAAATAATAAAGAAATAATGAAAGATATGATTAAAATTGATAAAAATAATACTTATTATTTAGGTAAAAAATTAAAAAATTTAAAAGAAATTTGATTAATTATTAAAAATATGTTATTTTATAATCAATTAAAGAGGTGTATTTATGAGAGAATCAAAAATTAGAATAGGTTATATAATAATTAATCCATATTGGAGGGAAGAATTAGAAAGAGGTAAAAGTCATTCAAAAACCGCGTCTGAATGGATAAATAGGTATAATTTTCAAAATATTTTTAACACTTTATTGGAAGAAAAAAAGGTGATAGATGAAGAAGATTTTTTAATGAATTATATAGGTGCAGTAAAGTTATGTGCTTACCGTGGTAAATTTTATTGTTATTTGCCATCAGTTGTAAATGATGATAAAGAATATATTAAGAATTATTATGAAAATTTAGGATATATTATAATTGAAGGAAAAATTTTCGATGAGGAAAAATATAAAGAAAAAACGATTTACAATTATCCATATAATAAAACTTTAATAAAGGTAAGAAACTCATATCACCATAATCCAATGCGTAATGGTGATTAAAAGGAAGTTATGGTTAATAGAGATATTGAGATTATTTTGAGTGAATTATCAAAATCAAAATTTAGAAATAGTTTTAAATTAAAAAATAAAGATATAGAATACATAAATACTAAAGGCTTTGATACTATAGAAAAACATGCATATGATTTTATAAAAAAAAGAATATCACCTAGTGTGATATTAAATGATGGCAAACAAACTCCAATGAAAGGACACCCTGTTTTTATCGCTCAACATGCTACAGCTACGTGTTGTAGAAATTGTTTATATAAGTGGCACAAAATTGAACCTGGTAGAGATTTATCTTCTGATGAGGAAAAATATATAGTAGATTTAATTATGGAATGGCTTAAAAGAAATATTTAGTCATTCCTTTTTTTATTAATTCCTATCATACTTCCAAGTGTACAACTTATTGTTAAAATAATGTAATAAATTATATTTGTAATTAAAAATTTTTGATTTAATCCTAAATATTTGAATAAAACTAATATTACAGTTACAATTAATCCTAATTTAATACCTTCTAACCATCCTTTTTGTTTACTATTTTTACCTATAATAATACCACCTGTAAACATTGAAGACAGTATTATTAAAATTTTAAAAATTGTAAGCAATTTTGGACCAATTATATTAAAATAATTAAGAGCTGTTACTAAGAATGTTGAAACTATAATAATTGAAAAAATATATAATAATGATTTTAAACTTTTTTTTAAAAATTCCATAAAATTCCTCCTAATTAAATTTATTAATTGTATAAAAAAATATTACTTTATCATAATAAAATAGGTGATAATATGTATTTTGAAATAATTTTTAAAACAACATTACTTTATTTTATTATTATTTTGGCATATAGAATTATGGGAAAAAAGGAAGTCGGTCAATTAAGTATAATTGATTTAATTGTTAGTTTATTGATAGCTGAATTGGCAGCAATTTCAATTGAAGATACTGATCTTTCAATATTTAGATCAATAGTACCAATTTTTGTTTTAGTTGTTATACAAGTATTATTAAGTTTTTTATCCCTAAAAAATTCTAATTTTAGAAAATCCGTTGAAGGAAGTCCCACTGTTATAATAAGAGAAGGCAAAATAAAATTTAATGAAATGACAAAATTACGTTACAGTCTTGATGATTTAATAACTCAATTAAGAGAACAAGGTATAAAAAGCATTGAAGAGGTAAGTTATGCGGTTTTAGAAAATGATGGAAAACTTTCTGTTTTTCAAAATACAAAAGATTACCCGATGCCTATCATAATGGATGGTGTTATTAACAATGAGGTTTTAAAAGATATGAAGAAGAATACAAATTGGGTAATGAAAATTTTAAAAGATAAAAATTTAAAACTCCAGGATATATTTTATGCATTTCATACTAAGGAAAAAACTTTTATTATAAAGAAAAGTGATTTGTTATAAAAAAACTTGAAAAAAAATATTATAAATGTTATCATAATATTTAGAAAGTAGATGGTTATATGAAAAATAATAAAGGTTTTACACTTATTGAATTGATGGCTGTTATTATTTTACTAGCGGTAATAGGACTAATCGTTTTTCCGACAGCTATAGAATCAATTAATAGTTCAAAAGAAAAATTGTATAAAGAACAAGTTAAAAGAATATTGGATGCCACTGATAGTTGGGCCTCTAGTAATGATAATTCACTTCCTACAGGAAGTAGTGCAGTTTATATCACGGTTGACACTTTACAAAAGGCAGGTTTGCTTAAAAAAGAAGATGTAAAAAATCCTTTGGATAGTAGTGAAAAAATGGATGCTAAAATTGTGATTTATTTTGATAGCGAATATAATCAATATGTTGCTGGATATTGTGATGAAGCATATAGTGAATATTATTATACTGATTCTGAATTTAATTCTATAAAAGCAAAGTGTGATATTGCAGAAAAAATATCTGATTAATTTTTCAGATATTTTTTTGTGTAATAAATGTGATGAAGCGTTATATAAATTGTTCCTAAACTTGTTGCGATAATAAGACCCCATAATCCAATTCTTAAATTTAAGAAAATTATAAGAGCACCTGTCTTAATTATAATTCCTATAAGTGTTCCCATCATAGCGCATTTTGCTTTATTCATAGCTTGTAAACTGCTTGTAAGTGGGGACTGGATATAATGTAAAATAAATATTGGAGCTAAAACTCTTATATAAGTAATTCCCTCACTTGTATTATAAATTGTTTTAAGTAAAAATTCTGGAAAAATCATAAAAACAATTGTTGCTGGAATTCCAATAATTAGCGAGAAAAAAATTGCTTGACGAATTTTCTTTTTTGTATAATTTAATTCATTATTACAATATGAATTACTTACTACAGGTAAGAGTGCTTGTGAAATAGCTAATGTGAAAAAAGATGGTAACATGAGTAGTGGCATAACATAACCATTTATAATTCCATATTCAGTTACAATAAAATTATTTGTATAACCGATTTTTAGTAAGATATTTGTAACAATAATTGGCTCAAAAAAGTAAGCAATATTACCTAAAATTCTACTTCCTGTAGATGGAATACTTATATTAAATATATTTTTAATATTTTGTTTATTTGGAATAATATCTTCTTTTTTTAAACTAAAATTTTTAGGTAAAAATATAAATAATACAATTATTGATGTTATTTCACTTAATATATTTGATAGTACAATAAAACTAATTGCGCTATAAATTCCTTTTTGTATAAAAATAGGAATTCCAAGTAGCAGTGTAATAAGTCTTATAATGTCTTCTGTTATATTAGAAACAACGTGTGGTAACATTTTTTGTTTGCCAAAAAAATAGCTTCTTAAAATACTTGAAATACTAATAAAAGGTAAAACAAGTCCTACACATAATAATGGTGTTTTTAAATTTGGATCTTTTAGTAAATTTGTAGATAAAAATCCACTAAAAAATAGTAAAAATATAATTATGATTATATTTATTATAATAGAGACAGGTAGTATAGAAAAAACTATATTTTTATTATTACCTTTGTCTTCTGCAACTAATTTACTGATAGCTACTGGAAAACCTAATTGAGCAATTGTTATAAGTAGCATAAATGTTGGTGAAATCATCATGTAAAGTCCAATTCCTTCAGTTCCTATTAAACGAGTCATTACTATCTTTATAAGCATACCTAATATTTTTGTTATAAATCCTCCGATTATTAAAATTATAGTTGATTTAACAAATTTGCTTTTTTTCATAAATTCTCCTTTAAAAATAGATATTTTTAATATATAATATATTATGTAAGTATTTTAAAAATTATTTATTGGAGGGTAGTTATGCAAGAAAATAATAGCGATATTGTCTTTAATTCACTTCAAGAATTATATTTGAGAATAAAACCTGCTCTTTATGCTAGAAAATGTGAAATGATAAGAAATGGTTATAGTTATATAACAGAGGAAGATATTTGGAACTATTTTAAAGAAAGTAAATGGAAAAATTCAAATAATTTGAGTTTACATGAAATGGTAAGTGATGTATTTAATTGTGATGAAGTTTTGATTGATGCTTACTTAAAAGAAAAATTAAATCAAAAAAATCGCAATTTATATTTTAATAGTGAGGATGATGTACATGAAGAATAAGTTTATTAAAAATCTAATATTTATCATTATTTCTTTGTTTTTAGTATGTTTTATTTCAATTAGTTTGTTTAAAGATATGAAATTTGGACTTGATCTTCAAGGTGGTTTTGAAATTCTTTACCAAGTTAAGAGTATTGACGGAGAAGAAGTAACAAGTGACATGGTAAAAAGTACTTACAAAACACTTTTAAGAAGAATTGATGGACTAGGCGTATCTGAACCAGAACTTTCAATTGAAGGTGACAGAATTAGAGTAAAATTAGCTGGTGTTTATGATCAAGATAGCGCTATTTCAATGCTTAATCGTGCCGCTTCTTTAACTTTTAGAGATACTAGTGATAATTTACTTATGACAAGTGATGTTTTAAAAAGTGGTGGCGCTAAAGTTAGTCAAGACCAATACGGAAATTATGTTGTAGGTCTTAGTATAGCTGATAAAGAAAAATTTTATAAAGTTACTAAGAGTGTAAGTGAAATGACAGATAATAGAATAGTAATTTGGCTTGATTTTGATGAAGCAACAGATAAATATGCAAATTATCAAACTACTTGTGGAAAAGTAGATAGTAAAGATGCTATCGCAAGTATTAAATGTTTATCTAGTGCTACTGTTAGTGAAGGCTTTGCAGATGACGTTATAATTCAAGGCAATTTTGAAAAAGAAGAAGTTGAAAATTTAGTTGATTTAATTAACTCAGGAAGTTTAACAACAAAATTAGAAGAGATTTCTTCTCAAGTTGTAACAGCTTCATTTGGTGAAGATTCTCTTACAAAAACAATTACTGCTGGTGTAATTGGTATTGCTTTAATTTTTGTTTTAATGATAGCTATTTACCGTTTTTCAGGATTTGTAGCAAGTGTTGGAATGATGATTTATACTTGTGTTACATTATTTGTATTTTGGTTAATTGGTGGGGTTTTAACTTTACCTGGTATTGCTGCTATGATTATAGGAATAGGTATGGCAATTGATGCTAATGTAATTAATTTTTCAAGAATTAAGGATGAATTATATGAAGGTACAAAATTACAAATGGCTTATAAAAATGGTAATAAAAATTCATTTATGTCAATTTTTGACTCAAATGTAACAACTCTTTTAGTTGCAATAATTTTATTTATTTTTGGTGAAAGTAGTGTTAAAGGATTCGCAACTATGTTAATAATAAGTACACTTGTAACGATGGTTATAATGGTATTTTTAACAAGATGGTTGTTAGGACTATTTGTAAAAACAGGATATTTCGATAATAAACTTACAAGTTTTATTGGGGTTAAAAAGAGTGATATACCAAGTCTTGAAAAAGGCGAAAAAAGAACAAAACAGAATTTCTCTAATGTTGATTTTGTTGGAAAACATCGTATGATAATAATATTTACTGTTATTTTTATGACCGTTAGTGTTATATCTCTTTGCGTAAATAAATTAAATTTAGGAATTGATTTTAAGGGAGGATCTTCTATAACTTTAGTAAGTGACGAGAAAATAAAAGAATCCGACTTAGAAGATGATATTAAATCACTTAATTATGATTTAAGTAATATCGAATATTTAGCTGATAATAGTATTGTTATCACAATTAGTGATGAATTAAGTGATCAAAGTGAAAGCAATAATGAAAAAGAGATTGTAAAATCATATTTTAAAGATAAATATGATGCTGAGGTATCTATTGGTGTTGTTACAAATGTTGTAAAACAAGAATTAGTTAAAAATGCCTTTATTTCACTTACAATTGCGATTATTGGTATTGTTATTTACGTATCATTAAGATTTAGTTTTAGTTACGCTGTTGGTGGAATTCTTGCTTTAATATGGGATGCATTCTTTATAGTTGCTTTATTCAGTATTTTGAAACTTGAGGTAAGTAGTATATTTATTGCTGCAATATTATCAATTATTGGTTATTCTATAAATGACACAATTGTTACATTTGATAGGGTAAGAGAAAATATTAATAAAATGTATAAAGGAAAAATTAATACAAAAGATGATTTAAAATCTGTTATTAATTTAAGTTTAGCTCAAACTTTATTAAGAAGTTTAATTACAACATTTACTACATTAATTCCAGTTGTATGCTTAGTTTTATTTGGCTCTGGCGAGATATTTAATTTCAACATTGCGTTATTATTTGGTTTAGTATCTGGCGTATATTCTTCAATCTTTATTGCAACTCAGGTTTTCTATTTTTTAGAAAAGAAAAATATTGGTAAACCTGCAAAGAAAAAATGGTATGAAGATGATAATGATGTATCAGAAAAAAAGATAAAGGGAATTAATTGCTAAAATGATTAATAAAAATTTAAAAAATTTTGATAGACAAATGATAGAAAATTCATTATTATGGTCAATTACATATAATGATTTAATAGAAAAAGCAAAGCTAGAATATTTATATAAAAAAATTGTAGTAAGTAAATTAAATAAAAAAAGGATAGATATTTATTGTGAACTAAAAAAATTAGATTTGTTAAATTATGTATTAAATACCCAAAATCTAAAGGAAAGTATTCAAGAAAACAACATTAATAATATAAATAAACTTAAAATTAAATTGAAAAAGTATTTATAAATAATAGACAAAGTTTATCTTTGTCTATTATCCATAACTTTAGGAAGGTGGTTATATGACAAAGAAAAATTTCTCATTAACAATAGATGATATTATTGGAGCAGTTAGTGATTATATAACTGATAGTAAAGAAATAGAAAAAATCAAAGATGCTTATAACTATGCTGCTCTAAAACATTTTGGTCAAAAAAGATTAACAGGTGAAGAATATATTGAACATCCTTTAAATGTTGCATATATTTTGACGGATATAAATGCAGACTATCAAACAATTTGCGCAGCGCTTTTGCATGATGTAATCGAAGACTGCAATGTATCCGAAGAAGAATTTAAAGAACATTTTGGTGAAGAAATTTTTACACTTGTTGATGGTGTTACAAAAATTAATAAATTAAATTTTTCTGGAGATACAGAGGTAATGATTGCTAATCATAGAAAAATTTTGGTAGGTCTTTCTAAAGATGTTAGAGTTATTATAATAAAACTAGCCGATAGACTTCATAATATGCGTACTCTTTGGGTTCATAGTGAGGCAAAACAAAAGGAAAAAGCCAAGGAAACTTTGGATATTTTAACACCTATTGCCCACAGACTTGGTATGTTTAAAATTAAAAGTGAATTAGAAGATTTGTCACTACGTTATTATAAACCAGATGTATATTTTTCAATTGTAGAAAAACTAAATCAAACTAAAGTTGAACGAGATTCAATTGTAGAAGCTATGGTAAAAAAAGTTTCTGAACTTTTAGATAGTCAAAATATTAAATATGAAATTAAAGGTAGATCAAAAAGTATTTATAGTATATATAAGAAACTTGATAAGGGTAAAAAGTTTAGCGATATATATGATTTATTAGCACTTAGAGTTTTAGTTGATAATGTAAGTGAATGTTATCAAGCATTAGGTTTAATTCATTCAATATATCATCCACTACCAAAAAGATTTAAAGATTATATTGCGATGCCAAAAACAAATATGTATCAATCACTTCATACAACTGTAATTGGGCTTGATGGATATTTTTTTGAAATTCAAATTCGTACTCACGAAATGGATAGAATTGCTGAAAAAGGTATTGCGGCACATTGGTCATATAAAGAAAAAGGCAGTAATGTATCTGCAAGTATGCAGAATACCATGGAACAAAAATTACAATTTTTCAGATCAATTATCGAACTTAGAGATGAAGAAGAAAGTGACAAACAATTTGTTGATTCAGTAAAAGAAGAAGTTTTTAATCATACAATTTACGTTTTCACACCAGGTGGTGATGTTATTGAATTACCTAACGGTTCAACTCCTATAGATTTTGCGTACAGAATACATTCTGATGTAGGAGATAAAATGGTAGGAGCTTTAGTAAATGGTAATATTGTTCCAATTGATTATAAGCTTCAAAGTAATGATGTTGTAAAAATTAATACAAATAAAAATTCGCCTGGTCCAAGTAGAGAATGGTTAAATATCGTTTATACTACTCAAGCTAGAAATAAAATTAGAGCATTTTTCAATAAAATTGATAAAAATGATTATTTAAAAAAAGGACAAGAAATAATTACTAAAGAATTAAGAAAAAGAAAAATTAGTGTTAATGATTTCTATAGTCAAGAAAATATTGATAAGATATTAAATGAATTCAAATTAGAAAATGCTGATGATATGCATATATCACTTGGAAATAATAAAATTGCGATTGGTCAAATTATGAATTATTTATATAATGATTCAATAACTAAGCAAGAAATTATTTTAAAGAAGGCACAAAATAACACAAACACAAAAAATAAAATAAATAAAAATGATGTCGTTGTTGAAGGTATAGATGATATTAAAGTAAATATAGCCTCATGTTGTGCTCCAATTCCTGGTGATAAAATTGTTGGATATATTACAAAAGGATATGGTATTAATATTCATAGAACCAATTGTCCAAATGTTTTTGAATTTAATGAAAGATTAATTGATGTTCATTGGAATTTTGAAATTCAAAACAAATATTCAACTAATATTCTTATTAGTGCTGATCAAGATACTGATATTTTACTTAACATCATATCTAAAACATCTAATGAAGATATTAAAGTACAAAGTATAAACTCATTAAATTCTAAGGAATATTTTATGTATGAAATCAAAATATTGGTTCCTGATACTGAAAAATTAGAAAATTTTATGAATGAAATTAGAACTATTCCACATATCATTAAAGTAGAAAGAAGTATTAAATAATTAAGAGAGTAGGTAATGTATTTGTGAAAAACAAGTTAAATTATCGGTTAATAAATCTTGCTTTAATATGTGTAATAATATATTTGGTATATAAATGCAGAAATTTATGGTTAATTATATTTAAAACAATTTACAAAATATTGTTACCATTTATTTCTGCTTTTTTTATATCATATATAATTTATCCATTTTTAAATTATTTAAAATCAAAAAAAATTCCTTTACCACTTGGAATAATTATAATAATTATTATAGCGTTAGGAATTATAGTAATTACATTTTCCTTAATTTTTCCTTCATTATTTGATCAAATTGTTTCGTTAATTAATTATATAATTACATTTATAAATAGAATTTCTATAAAATATAATATTGATTTATTAGATTTTGAAAAATATTTATATGAAATTATAAAATATTTAGGAAAATATATTTCTAGTAGCGCTGTTTTAGTTATAAATAGTGTTATAGGATATATAACTCAAACATTTGTAGTTTCAACATTAAGTATTTATTTTTTAATAGATATGGAAAAAATAAGAAAAATATTGAAAAGATTATTAAAAAATAATTATAGAAATTTTGAATGTGTAAAAATAATAGATTCTGAATTAAGAAAATATTTTATCGCTTTCTTCAAAATTATTATTATATCTTTTTTTGAATATAGTTTATGTTATATAGCTATTGGTCATCCAAACGCAATTATTTTAGGTGTTTTAGCTGCACTATTAGGGATTATTCCATATTTTGGTGGTATAATAACAAATATTATAGCTTTAGTAACGTCATTTACAATTGGAATACCACTTTTTATAAAAACTTTAGTAGTACTTATTATTCTTTCTATTATTGATGGATATGTAATAAATCCTTATGTTTATGGTAAAAGTAATAAAATTCATCCACTTATAATTATTTTTTCCTGTATATGGGGTAATATATTAGGCGGAATACTAGGTATGTTTTTATCACTTCCTTTAACAATAATAATTGTGACAATTATAAAATATTATAGAGAAAATATATATGGATTTAAAAATAAAATAAAAAGTATTTATATAAAATATTGACTATTATTGTTTTTTTTCGTATAATTTAAGTATATTAATTATTGATTTAGAGGAGTAATAATATTTATTTTTAAGAGAAAATACGGTTGGTGAAAGTATTTAAATCAAATATTATGAAAGACACTAATGTTAGATAATCGTTTTCTGCGTTAAAGAATGAGTGTATAGTTATCTATAAAATAAGGTGGTACCGCGATAATTCGTCCTTATATTTTATGGATTTTTTTTATTAAATTTTAAAAAGGAGTATAGTTTATGATACAAAAAGCAAAAGGAACTTATGATTTATTTGGTGAAAATGGAAAAAAAGTAATATATTTAAAACAATTACTTGAAAGCGTAATGAATAAATATAATTATGAATATATAAAAACACCTATTTTTGAATCTAGTGAATTATTTCATAGAGGCGTAGGTGAAACTAGTGATATAGTTTCAAAAGAAACTTACGATTTTGTCGATAGAGGAAATCGTAATATGACTTTAAGACCAGAAGGAACTGCCGGTGTAGTTAGAAGTTTTATTGAAAATAAAATGTATGGTGAAGGTAGTATGCCTATAAAATTATGGTATTTTGGTCCAATGTATCGCTACGAAAGACCACAATCTGGTAGATATCGTGAATTTTTACAGTTTGGTGTTGAAACATTTGGTAGTAATGATCCTATGATTGATGCTGAAATAATAAGCATACCAGTTAATTTTTATAAATTACTTGGACTTAAAGGCATTAAAGTTAATATTAATACACTAGGTGATACAGAATCAAGACTCAAATATCGTGAGGCTTTATTGAATTATTTTAGACCACATATTGATTCATTATGTGAAGACTGTAAAAAAAGATTTGAAAAAAATCCACTTAGAATATTAGATTGTAAAGTAGATCATGATTTAGATATAATGAAAAATGTTCCTAAAATATATGACTATTTAAATGAAACAAGTAAAAAGCATTTTGAAGATGTACAAAAATATTTAAAATGTTTAAATATAGAGTATGTAGTTAATCCTAACATTGTTAGAGGACTTGATTATTATACTCATACTGTTTTTGAGGTAGAAGCTTCAGTTGCTGGATTTGGTAGTCAAAATGTTTTGGGTGCTGGTGGCAGATACGATGGATTAGTGGAAACGATAGGAGGCCCTTCTACTCCTGGAGTAGGATTTGCACTTGGAATTGAAAGATTATTAACAGCTCTAGATTATGAAAATATTAAATTACCAATAGATAATGAATTAGACATATATATAATTCCTATGAACGATGAAGCAAAAGGATATTCAAGTTATATATTAAATAATATTCGTATGAATGGTTTTAGTTGTGATATAGATTATATGTCAAGAAACATAAAAAGTAATTTTCGCCAAGCTGATAGATTAAAGGCAAAATATGTTATTATTGTTGGTGAAGACGAAATAAAAACAAAACAATTAACTATTAAAAATAATAATACAAAAGAAGAATTTAAAGTTAGTGAAGAAGATATAATTGAATTTTTTGATGAGATGATTGATGACTATCATGAATAAGTTCGATTTTAATGGTTATAAAAATTTAAAAGATATAATAGGTTATGATGGATTTATAGATAGAGATGGATTATTTTATAAAGTAAAAGTGCGACATTCTTACGATATAAATTGTTCTCATATCAATTGGGCTGAGCAATATATTAATCAAGATATAAAAAAATTAAAAACTATCTTGATACCTAGTTATAGTATGATTTATACGCTTTCTAAAATGAGAGATAAACAAGATATACTGATACAAATTTTTGGATTTGTTTATTACAGCCATGATCATTTAACTAATGAACCAATTATTATAACACCAGATCCAATATACAATGATAAAAAGATAACTGATGAACAATTAGATACTTTATATAAAATAATGGAATATAATATGGAAAAACCGTTAGAACATGAAGTTTTTCTAAATCCATATTACTATAAAAAATATAGATAGGAGTAAATTATGAAAATAAATTTTAATGAATTAAAAAACTATGAAAATGAAGAAGTAGTATTACAAGGTTTTGTTGATAAAATAAGAAATTTACAATATGTACAATTTGTAATATTGAGAGATTCAACTGGGAAAGTTCAAATTACAATTGAAAAAAATGAAGAAAATGCCAAAATGGTAGAAATAATTGATAATTTAACACAAGAAAGTACGCTAAAAGTTAAAGGAAAAGTTTTAATAAATGAAAAAGTTAAAATGGGTGGTATTGAGGTTATTCCAAGTTCTATAACAGTTACTTCCTTATCGCTTCCAGAATTACCGCTTGACATAAAAAGTAAAGATAACTCTTTAAGAGAAACAAGATTAGATTATCGTTTCTTAGATTTACGTAGAGAAGAAAATAATTTGTTTTTTAAATGTGAAACAATACTTGAACAAGCATTTAGAGAATATTGTGTAGATAAAAGTTTTATTGAAATTCATTCTCCAAAAATTGCTGCGGGAGCTGCAGAAAGTGGTGCAGAGGTATTTAAAATAGATTATTTTGGTCAGACTGCATGTCTTTCTCAATCACCACAATTTTATAAACAAATGGCAATGGCTGCCGGTTTTGATAAAGTATTTGAAATAGGTCCTGCATTTAGAGCAGAAAATTCTCATACATCATATCATGCTACTGAAATTAATATGGCTGATGTTGAAATTTCTTGGATCGATTCATTTTCCGATGTAATGGATATGGAGGAAGAATGGATTAAATATGCACTTTCTAAAGTAAAAGAAAAATACGGTGAAGAAATTAAAAAATTATTTAATGTAGAAATAAGTGATACAACTATTAAATTTCCTCGTATTACATTTAAAGAAGCAAAAGAAATATTAAAAAATGAATTTAATTATATTGGAGAAAAAGAAGACGATTTTGAAAGAAAAGAGGAAAATTTATTATGTAAGTATGCTAAACAAAAATATAATTGTGATTTCATATTTGTTACAAAATTTCCTTTTGCAGCAAGACCTTTTTATCATATGTTAGATGAAGATGGACTTACAAACAGTTACGATTTATTATTTAAAGGAATTGAAATAACTACTGGTGCGCAAAGAGAACACAGAGTAGATATATTAAGAAAACAAATGATTGAAAAAGATGTTAATCCAGAATCATTAGAATTCTACCTAGATTTCTTTAAATATGGATGTCCTCCACATGGTGGATTTGCGATCGGTATTGCCAGAATTATGATGCAAATATTTGAACTTGATAATATAAGAGAAGCAACATTTATTTATAGAGGCCCTACAAGACTTAATCCATAAAAAAACACTTAAAATTTCTTAAGTGTTTTTTGTTTTACCTTTTGATTTTCAGTATTTACCGAATAATCATATTGATTGTTAAAAATTTTAGATTAATTTTTAAAATTTATTATTAATTAAATCTTCTAAATAATCAAGTTGTTGATTTGAATCATTTATCAATGAATTTTGAGCATTTTGAGTGTTCTGATTATTATTTAATGAATTATTTTGTTTAAATATTTGGTTTGAAGATTGTGTAGGCATTTCAAATTGTATTGTTTCATTTTGAGGTCTTTCTGCAATTGCGCTTTTTATTTGTAAATCGTTATTTTCTTCACTTTCATCAATTATATCAAATGCCTCTTCTTTTTCGTCATCTTCTAATTCAACAATTTTTAAAATTTCTTCTAGTGTTGTTTGACCTTGCAAAACTTTTTCTAAACCATCTTGAAGTAGGGTAGTAACATCAGACTTATAAACTAAATGTCTCAATTTATCTTTTCTAACGTTAGAACTAATAGCGTCTCTTATTTCTTGATTAATTAGGAGTACTTCATGTATTGCGATACGTCCTTGATATCCATTTGAACATTCATCACAACCTTCATTAGAATAAATCTCTTTAATGTCTTTACCAAGTACTTTTTTAAAAATGTCTTTTTCATATTCATTAGTAGGTCGTAATTTTTTACAATGTGGACAAAGTTTACGTGCCAGTTTTTGTGATATTATTCCAGTTAATGCACTAGAGAGTAAATATCTTTGAACATCCATATCAAGTAAACGTTCAATAGTTGTTAGTGAATCATTAGTATGGAGTGTTGACAAGACGATATGACCTGTAATAGATGCTCTAACAGCAATTTGTGCGGTTTCTGTATCACGAATTTCTCCAATCATTATTACATTTGGGTCTTGACGCAAAATTGATCTTAATGCATTTGCGAAGGTTAATCCTATTTCACTGTTTGTTTGAACTTGGTTTATACCTTCGATATTCATTTCGATTGGGTCTTCTACGGTAATAATATTTGTATCTTCTTTATTAAGTCTTTGCAACATTGAGTAAACAGTCGTTGATTTACCACTACCAGTTGCTCCAGTTACTAAAATAATTCCGTTGGGAGTACTAATCATTTCCAAAACTTTTCTATAGTTTTGTTCTGAAAAACCTAAGCTTTCAATTCCACTTAAACTCATACTATAATCTAAAATACGGATAACTATTTTTTCACCCTCATTTGTTGGTAAACATGACACACGCAAATCAAGTGGAACGCCTTGCAAAGTAGCTTTTATGGCACCATCTTGTGGTAATCTAGACTCAGTTATATTCATTCCTGCAATTATTTTAATACGAGTTACTAAATTCTTTTTTATTTCATTTGGAACATCGGTATAATCAATTAATTGACCATCAATTCTTATTCTAATTTTCATGTGATTATCCATAGGATCAAAATGGATATCACTTGCTCCACGTTTAGAAGCATCTACTAGGATATCATTTACAACCTCTACAACTGGCATTTTTCCATAATCATATATTTTTAACATAAAAATTTCATCCCCTTTTTATTCGATAAGACTAGATTTTACCATAAATATATTATATAATATATTTGAAATAATATCAATAATAAAGGGGCAAAGTTTATGAAAAAAGATGAAAATGGTTTTATGCTTGTTGAAACTCTAATTGTTTCAACACTTGTTTCCACTATTTTAGTTGTACTATACGTTCAATTTAATAATATTGTAAATAATTTTGATAAAAATTTCAATTATAATAATACTAGTAACTTATATGCTGCAAATAATGTAAAAAATTTTATTCTACAAGATAACAATGGTGAATTTTATTTAAATTTGAAACAGTTTTTAAATGAAAATTTGGAAAATGATCAAAGTTTTTATTTAAAGATTTTTACAACGTGTGATAATAGTAATATCGATCACAAGGCTTATAATGTAAATTTATGCGAAAAATTTAATAGTTTAACTAATTTTTATAATATAAAACAAATATTGTTTGTGATGAATTCTGTTGATTTAAAGGATTCAGATTATAAAGAATTAGAAAGTCCAAACTTTGTGAATTTTATAAAAAACATAAACAAAAGTACTAAAAACAGTAATAATCAAAATGATGACTATAGAATTTTTATTGAATTTGAAAATAATCAATTTGCAACTTTAAAAATGTCTGATTAGAAAAGGTGAAATGTATGAAAGAAAATAAAGGTTTTACTCTTGTAGAAGTAATTGTGTCTTTTGCGCTTACTATGATCATTGTTTTGTTTTTGTTTCAATTAATTATTACTTTAAAAAATGTTTATAATCATAAATTAATTATTTCAAATTTAATATTAAAACAATCAAATATTAATCAGATGATTAATAGCGACTTAATTGTTAGTAATTTAGGCGATATAATTAGTGTTAGTAATGATATGGTTAGTAATTGTTATAATATAAGTTTTCAGTATGGAAGTAGAAATATTTGCTATAATAAAGAAAATAATACAATTAGTTATAATGATTATGAGTTTGAACTTATTAAAAATAGTAAAATCGGTGATGTATCGGTTGTAGTAAATAATGGTATGTTATTCATAGATATTCCTATAACATACCCTGATATTGATAATAATTTTGATGTAAAAATTGCTTATTTTAACAGAATTTAAAGGATTTCACCTAGTTAATTGTAAATAATTAATTAGGTGATTTTATGTATAACGATTATTTAAACAATATATTTAATGAGTTTAATCCAAACATTAAATTGGATGATGAGCAAAAGAGAGTTGTTTTAAACGATTCTAAAAATTCTTTGATAGTTGCAGGTGCCGGAAGTGGAAAAACTACTGTAATAAGTGCTAAAGTAAAGTACTTAATAGATATAAAAAAAATTGAGCCAAGTAAAATACTCGTTATTTCGTTTACAAGAGAATCTGTTAATGATTTAAAAAGGCAAATAATTGATGGGTTAAGCCTTGAAATTATTATTCAAACATTTCATAAACTGGCACTTTCTATTATCGGAAAAAATAATTCATATAAGATATGTGATAATTTGAAAAATATATTGAGTATTTATTTTTTGAGAGATATTTATTTTACTCCCGATTATTTGAGTTATTTAAATTATTTATATACCTTTGTTTACATTAAAAATAAAGGCTATTTTAAAATAAATGATAAAATTTCAGTGACAAGTTTAGAAGAAATTGCAATTGTAAATTTTTTAAATTTAACAAAGATTAACTTTAAATATAAAATTATAAATTTTAATAATATAATTTCAAAATTTATATTGTATATAGAAAATAATATTGTAGTTATAAATTATTTAAATAAATATAAAAGAAAAAAGACAAAAAAGAATATTTATAATATTGTTAAAGATAATGATGTGATTTTTAATATAAGAAAAATACTAGAAAAAAATGGTGTTTATAAATATGATATAATTGAAAACAATGAAATTGAATATATAAAGTTTTTAAATGTGTGTTGCTCTTTTATAAATTGCTATAAAGTAAATAATATTAATGAATATTTTTTAATTAGTTTAATTAAAAAATATGAAAAAAATTATCAAATATCTTTATTTTTAAATGTAATCTTTAATGCTTATAAATATTACATAAATCATAATAAAATCAATCATATTCTAGATTTTAATGATATTATTAATGAAGCTATAAAAAAATTAAAACAAGAAGAATTTAATAAGTATAAATATGTAATAATAGATGAGTTTCAAGATATTTCAAAAAATAGATTAGAAATAATTAAATATTTGAGTAAATATAAAACAAATATAATTGCGTGCGGTGATGATTGGCAATCAATATTTGGATTTGCGGGTTCGGATGTAAATTTGTTTATAAATTTTCCTAAGATAATTAAAAACTGTGAGGTTTTAAGAATAACAAATACTTATAGAAACAGTAAGCAATTGATTGATATTTCTGGTAATTTTATAATGAAAAATAATCATCAGTTAAAAAAAGAATTAAGATCGGGAAAAAGTTTAGATAAGCCTATAATAATTAATTTTTTTGATGAAAAAAACAATATATCAAAACTTATATATGATGTTATTTTAAATATCTTTAATAAAAGTGTTGATAGCAATATCCTAATAATTGGAAGATATAAATTTAGTATAAATAAAATAATTGATAAAGAATACTTTGATTTTAAAAATAATCGATTGGTTTGTTTAAAAAAGAATATTAATGTAACTTTTTTAACAGCTCATTCATCAAAAGGATTAACATTTGATGAGGTGATTATTTTAGATATGGATGATGATATTTATGGTTTTCCATCACAAATTGTTGATAATTTAGAATTATCTATATTAAAAAACAAAGATAACTTTTATTTTGAGGAGGAGAGAAGACTATTTTATGTGGCCCTTACCAGAACGAGAGGTCATAATTATCTTTTTTCCCATATAGATAAAATATCACCTTATATATATGAATTTTTAGATTTAAAAGAAGTTGAAGTTATAAACTATACCAAAAGAAAAATCAAAAGAAATGTGATATTATGTAAAAATTGTGGTTATTTTTTTAAAAATAATATTAGATTTAAACATATTTGTCCTAATTGTGGTAATATCATTTTAAAATAGTAAAAATTTATGATATAATGTACTTATAAGTGTATACAGAAAAGGTGTTAAAATGAAAAAGTGTGTTGTTATTTATAACCCTAATAGTGGTAAAAAAAATAAAGATATTTTTTTAAAACAATATAAACAAGTTTTGGAAAGTTATGATTATGAAGTTACGACTTTTTTTACAAAATATCATGGACACGCTATTGAAATTGTAAAAAAATTGGATAATCCTGATTTAGTTATTTCAGTTGGTGGAGACGGGACTTTTAATGAAGTAATGACTGGAAACTTCAAACGACAGGAAAAGGTTTTACTGGCTCATATTCCTCTTGGTACTACAAATGACATCGGTTCTATGTTTGGATATACTAAAAACCCTATAAACAATTTAAAATTAATTATGAATAGTGGTGTAGTAAAGAAAATCGATATATGCACAATAAATGGAGAACCTTTTGTATACGTTGCGGGCTTTGGAAAATTTATGAATGTTCCTTATGAAACATCTCGTGATTTAAAGAAAAAGTATGGATATTTAGCTTATATTTTAGAAGGAGTCAAAAGTTTTAGAGCTAAAACAAATTTATATGATATAACTTACGAAATAGATGGAGAAATTTATAGGGGCTTATATTCATTTATGATAGCTTCTAATGCTAATAGAATTGCAGGAGTTAATAATTTTTTCAAAGATATTAAACTTGATGATGATCAATTTGAGGTTTTGTTTTGTAACTTATCAACTAAAAAAGACATTATTAAAAGTTTATATTATTTAAAAATGCATGATATTACTAAGGTACCTGGTTTTTATTTCCATAAAACTAATAATTTAAAGATTACATTTAATGATTTAAACCGTAAAAAATGGTGTATAGATGGTGAAAAGTATGAAGAAAATACTAACACTTTTGAAATAAAAGTTGTTCAAGGAATTAAGATTATGCTTCCAAATAAAAAAATCGATACTTTATTTATTAATAAGTAGTTAGGTGTTGAAATAATGATAAATATATATAATATAAAAATAATATTTATACTTTTTATTTTTTATTCTATGATAGGATGGATAATAGAAGTTTTAGACCAATTTTATAGAAAAAAAAGATTTATAAATAGAGGATTTTTAATAGGACCGTATTGTCCAGTACATGGTATTGGTGCATTACTTATGGTTTTATTATTAAGTGGTATTACCGATAGTTATATAATTTTATTTTTTAGTGCATCTTTAATTTGTACAATTTTAGAATATATTACAAGTTTTTTACTCGAAAAAATTTTTAAGGCTAGATGGTGGGATTATTCTTGCTATAAGTTTAATTTAAATGGTAGAGTATGTTTGCAAAATAGTATATTTTTTGGTATTGCTGGTGTATTTATTGTAAAAATTGCTAATCCATTTGTAGTAAAATTCATTATACAAAATGTTCCAGATTTAAATGTTATTTGTTTAGTATTGGGAATCATTTTTACCTTGGATTTATTTATATCATTTAATGTAATTGTAAAATTTAAAAACATTACAAATATTTTAACAAAAGATAGTACTGAGGAAATTTCAAATAGAGTAAAAAAAACATTAGCAAAAAAATCCGTTTTATTTAAAAGGCTTATTAATGCTTTTCCTAATTTAAAAAATGGTGCTAAAAAAATTAAAGACAATATTATAAGTATTTTTAATGTTATAAAATAAAACATATTTAGTGTTTTATTTTTTTTTAGAGAAAAACTTGCTATTTAATTAAATTATTTTTTCTTGTTTATTAAAAATAATTATGTTACAATTTAAGAGAGCCTATAGAAACTCTCTATGGCTTTTTTTGTTATTGTGGAGGTTTTTTATGACAAAGTATGTTTTTGTAACTGGCGGTGTAGTATCTGGACTAGGTAAGGGTATTACTGCGTCGTCATTAGCGCTTTTGCTAAAATCAAGAGGTTATAAAGTTTTTATGCAAAAGTTTGATCCTTATATTAATATTGATCCAGGTACTATGAACCCTATACAACACGGAGAAGTTTACGTTACCTATGATGGATGTGAAACAGATTTAGATTTAGGACATTACGAAAGATTTATTGATGAAGAACTAAATTATACTTCAAATATTACAAGTGGTAAAATTTTTTCATCGGTTATTGAAAAAGAAAGAAAAGGTGAATATCTAGGAGCTACTGTTCAAATGGTTCCTCATGTTACTAACGAAATTAAAAACAAGGTATATGAAGCAGGTGTTAGTTCAAAAGCTGATATTGTTATTACAGAAATAGGTGGAACTGTTGGTGATATTGAATCACAAACTTTTATTGAATCTTTAAGACAAATTCAGTATGAATTAGGACGTGAAAATACATTTTTTGTTCATACAACATTGATTCCTTATATTTATGGTTCTGGAGAATTAAAAACTAAGCCAACTCAAAATAGTGTAAGAGATTTAAGAAATATGGGAATTACTCCTAACGCTATTGTATGTAGGACTCCTATTGAATTAAATGAAAATATAGTAAAAAAATTATCTCTTTTCTGTTCGGTACCAGAAGAAAACATTATAAATGCTGTTGATGTTAAAAATATTTATCAGATTCCTATTAATTTTTACAACCAAAAAATTGATGAAATAATTTTAAAACAATTTAAGTTAGAAGTTAGAAAAGCAGATATTAAATATTGGTTTGATTTAGTAAACTGCGTTGATAATTTAAAAGATGAGGTAGAAATTGCTTTAGTAGGTAAATATGTAGAACTTCATGACGCATATTTATCAGTTGCAGAATCGTTACGTCATGCAGGATATAAATATAATGTTAAAGTTAATATAAATTGGATAGATTCTGAATCTTTAGAAAAAAGTGATGTTAATTTAAGTGATGTGTTTAAAAATTCTAAAGGAATTATTGTACCAGGTGGTTTTGGAAGTCGCGGAATAGAGGGAAAAATAAATGCAATAAAATATGCTAGAGAAAACAATGTTCCATTTTTAGGAATATGTCTTGGTATGCAACTAGCTGTAATTGAATTTGCGAGAAACGTATGTAATATTAAAGATGCTTCATCTACTGAATTTGATCAATTATGTAAAGAACCAATTATTGATTTAATGACTGATCAAAAATCAATTGTAAATATGGGTGGGACACTTCGTTTAGGAAATTATGAGTGTAATATTAAAAAAAATACTTTGGCCTTTGATGACTATAAAACAAGTCATATATTAGAACGTCATCGACATAGATATGAATTTAATAATTCATATAGAGAAATTTTAGAAAAAAATGGATTAGTTTTTTCAGGAATTAATAAAGTATCAAATCTGGTTGAAATAATTGAATATCCAAAACATAAACATTTTATTGCTTGCCAATTTCATCCAGAGTTTAAAAGCAGACCAACTAAACCGCATCCTTTGTTTGATTCATTTATAAAGATGAGTATAAATTAAAAATTTTCACAAAATTTACATAAATAAATAATAAAATAACCTAAGGAAGTGAGAAAATGAAATTATTAATTGTCGATGACGAAGTTTTAATACGTGATGTAATAAAAGAATATTGTTTAAATGAAAATTATGATGTTTGTGAAGCAAGTAATGGATTAGATGCTTTAAAAATTATCAATAAAGAGAATATCGATTTAATTGTATTAGATATTATGATGCCTAAATTAGATGGTTTTTCTTTGTGCAAACAAATTAAAGATAAAAATATTCCTATTATTATTTTGTCTGCAAGGACTGATGAATTTGATAAATTAATGGGTTTTGATTTAGGAATAGAAGATTATGTAACGAAACCTTTTAGTCCAAAAGAGTTAATGGCTAGAATTAAAGTAATATTAAAAAGAAATAATTCAGTTAAAGATCAATTTGTCTATAAAGATTTAGTTGTTGATTTTAAAGCACATACTATTAGCATAAATCACGAATATTTGAAATTTACTCCTAAAGAATATGATTTATTAGTTTATTTTATAAATAACGAAAATATTGCTTTATCAAGAGAGACTCTCCTTGACAAGATTTGGGGATATAGTTTTTTTGGCGATGATAGAACAGTCGATACACATGTAAAAATGTTGAGGAACACTTTAGGAGAATATAGGGACTTAATTGTTACTGTAAGAGGAATGGGATATAAATTTGAAACGAAATAAAACACTTAATTCAAAAATTTGGTTTTACCTTATTATTTTTTCAGTAATTATTTTGTTATCCTTATGGTTTTTTCAAGTAGTATTTTTAAAAACATACTATCGTATAATGAAAAATCGTGAAATAGATAATATCATAACTTCTATAGGTGAATATTATGGTGAAAATTATGATTCTGATAAATTTAATGATTTGATAGACCGTTTATCATTTTCCAATAATGTATGTATTGAAATAATTGATAATGCATCACTTTTATATTCTTCTAATAGTAAAATTAGAGGATGTTTAGTAGATAAAGATGTAAATGATTTTAAATATATTGATAAAAAATTAAATTTCATAAAGAGTAATAATAACACATTTAGGTATGAAACAAAAAATCCGAGATTTAATAACGAAACTTTAATTTATGGTAAGAAAATAAATAACGATTTCATTGTATTTATTACTGCATCACTAGATCCAGTTGATTCTACTGTAAACATTTTAGCAAGTCAGCTTGTATATGTTACAATAGGAGTTTTAATGTTATCGTTCATAGTTGCGTATTTTATTTCAAAAAAAATATCAAAACCAATTATTCAAATCAATGAAAGTGCCAAAGAAATGCGTAAAGGAAATTACGAAATTGTTTTTAAAACTGATACTAATATAAAAGAAATAAATGAATTGTCTAAAACCCTTAATGAAACAACTAGCGAACTTTCTAAAACAGAAAATTTACGTCGTGAACTTCTTGCTAATGTAAGCCACGATTTAAAAACACCACTTACAATGATTAAGGCCTATGCCGAAATGGCTAGGGATTTAAATAATAAAAATGTAACAAAAAGAACTGATAACTTAAATACAATAATAGAAGAAACTGATAGATTAAATTTATTAGTTAATGATATTTTAGAGTTATCAAAAGTTCAAGCAAATGTAGAAAAATTAAATATTGAGCAGTTTAACTTAATTGATTTAATAAGCTCAATAATAAAAAGATATGATTATTTAAAAACAACTGAAAATTATGAATTAATTTTTAACTATGATACTAATAATATTGTAAGAGCTGATAAAAAAAGATTAGAGCAAGTAATTTATAATTTAATTAATAACGCAATTAATTATACAGGTGCTGACAAAAAAGTATATATAAACGTAAAAAATCAAAATGGCGGTGTTCTTGTAGAGATTAGGGATAATGGTTCAGGTATTAGTGACGAAGATTTAAAATTTATCTGGGATAAATATTATAAAGTAGATAAAAGTTATACAAGAGAAGTTCATGGAACAGGAATTGGCCTATCAATTGTAAAAAACATATTAATAAATCATAATTTTGAATATGGTGTTGATACAAAAAAGGGAAGTGGCACAACATTTTGGTTTATCATAAAATAAAAAATATGATATACTTATAATGTAATTATTAATAAAGGAGTAAGAGTATGATTTATTTATTATATGGAACTAATTATTTTTTAATAAAAAGAGAAATAGAAAAAATAAAATTAGAAAATAATATAGAAAGTATTGATGTCAACAATTATAATTTAGAAAATACAATTTTAGATAATATTTTAGATGATGCGCTTACTTTATCTTTATTTAGTCAAAAAAAGATGATTATAGTAGATAATTCATATATATTTACTCCATCTGTAAGAAAAAAGGGATTAGATCATAATATAGATTTATTAAATAAATATATAGAAAATCCAAATCCAGATACAATTTTAATTTTTGTAATCAATGAAGAAAAAATTGATGATAGAAAAAAAATAGTTAAATTAATCAAAATAAATGGAAATGTAATAGAATTTAATGAAGTTAAAAATATTGATGCTTTTATAAAAAATGAGTTAAATGATTATAAAATGGACGCTATTACAATTAACTCATTTGTAAATAGAGTAGGAGATAATTTAGCAATTATTACATCAGAAATAGAAAAATTAAAATTATATAAAAATGATGATAAAATTATAACAAAAGATGATGTGTTTAATGTTTGTTCTGAACAAATTGATGTTGATATGAATGAATTAACAAATTCGATCGTTTCTAAAAATATAAGTAAATCATTAAAAATATATAATGAATTAATTAAACAAGGAGAAGAACCATTACAAATAATTATAAGACTTGCTAATCAATTTAGAATTATATATCAATCGAAAGAATTAACAAAAAAAGGCTATTCAAACAAAGATATTGCCGATATCCTTGGAATACACCCTTATAGAGTAAAAAAAGCTCTTGAAATTTCTTACAAATTTCCAAGTAAAGAATTACTGTCAATACTAAAAAAATTATCAAGAATTGATGAAGAAATTAAAATGGGTAATATGGATAAAAATATAGCCTTAGAGCAATTTATATTAGAAATATAAAATAACAGTTAAACTGTTATTTTACTATATAATTTAATAATTTTTTAGGATCATCATTATTTAAAATAATATCATATATTAAGTCAATTATTTCTGACTTAATATTTTTTTCTTCAAAAACTTTTTTGATAGAAATTATTGCGTCTAATCCTTCAACAGTGGTATTTTTTAAATAGTCTTCTATTTTATCCTTATCTGATTTTGATCCTATTAAATAACCAAGTGAAAAATTTCTACTTTTTTTGCTACTACAAGTTAAAATTATATCACCAATGCCACAAGATAATAAAATTGTTTCTTTTAGCCCATTAAACTTGCAAATTATATTCATAGTTTCATTTATAATTTTTGTTAAATAAGAAGACTTTGTCGATTCTGATGTATTCATACCATCTAATATACCACACGATATTGCAAAAATGTTTTTTAAAGTTCCACAAAGTTCTACACCAATAATATCACTTGTGGTTTCTATCTTTATAAACGATGGAAAAAACTTTTTTAAATCTTTAATATTATTTCCTGCTAAAGAAAGAATAATATTTTCTTTTTTTATAGTATCAATCGCAAAACTTGGCCCTGCTAAAACAGATATATTGTCCGTTTTTAAAATATCGTGAACAATATCGTATGCGAATTTACATTCTTTATTGTTTATTCCTTTAGAAGCTATACAAATATTTATATCTTTATTTATCTTATTATTAAGAAGATTAACTGTATCGCTTAAATAATTTGTAGGAATTGCGATTACTATAAAACTTGTGTCATTTAAAGCTTCATCTATATTATTTGTAAATTTAATTTTTCTTGATATTTCAATATTTGGAAATAATTTTTCATTTCTATATGTTTCGTTTAAAGAATCTATTTCACTTTTAATTACTGAATAAACAGTTACGTCGTTTTTTTCATTTAAAATAGTTGCAAGTGCAACACCATATGCACCAGCACCTAAAACAGTTATTTTCATTTGCTTAATTCCTCCAATTTTGTCATTATTTCTTTTAATTTTTTCTCATTAGCATTATTATTGGGAAAATAATATTTTTTCCCCTTTAAATTATCTGGTAAATATTGTTGTTTAACAAAATGATTAGGGTAGTTATGAGGGTATAAATAGTCACTAGAATTTGTTTTTATATGATTAGGTACATTACCAGTATTACCAAGTCTTATATCATTTAAAGCAGAATCTACAGCTAAATAAGCACTATTAGATTTTGGAGATAGGGCAAGTTCGATTACAATATTTGCTAGAATAATTTGAGCTTCAGGTAATCCAAGTCTTTCACAAGCATTAATTGCAGCATCAACCTTAACACCCATCATAGGATTAGCAAGTCCTATATCTTCGTAAGCAATAACAGTCATTCTCCTATAAATTATATCTAAATCTTCTGCTTCTATTAATCGTGCTAAATAGTGTAAACTTGCATTTACATCACTACCACGAATAGATTTTTGAAATGCACTAATCGCATCATAATAGCCATCCTCATTTTGATCGTGAAAGAAGACTGGTTTACTATTTATATTTTTTATAACATCAACTGTTATATTAAAATCACTTGTAGAATAATAAGCAACTTCTAAAAGATTATAAGCACTTCTTAAATCTCCGCTAGAAAGCCTACTTATTAAATTAATACTATCTTCATCAATTTTTAAATTTTCTAAAACATTTTTTTCTACAACTTTATGTATGGCCTTATTTATATCATCAGCTGTTAACTCTTTTAATTCAAATATTTGACATCTGCTTCTTATAGCAGGATTAATTTTGTGATATGGATTAGAAGTAGTCATACCTATTAATGTAATTAAACCACTTTCTAAATATGGTAAGAGTAAATCTTGTTTATCTTTATTTAATCTATGTATTTCATCCATTACTACAACCATATTTCCATACATTTTTGCTTCTTCAATAATAACATCAAAATCTTTTTTATTATTAATAGTAGCATTAAGTAGTCTATATCTTAAATTTAAACTTCCTATTAAAGCTAAAGCAACAGTTGTTTTTCCGATACCAGGTTTACCATATAATATCATTGAAAAAAGTTTTTGATTTTTAACTAAATTTCTTAATATTTTATTTTCCCCTAATAAATGTTTTTGACCAATTACTTCATCTATATTGCTAGGTCGCATTTTTATTGCTAAAGGTTCCATACAATCACCTATATAATTTTATCAAAAAAAATGACATTTGAAAATATTTATGTTTTAAATATATAAATATCAATATTAATTTCTAAATATCAATATTGATTTCTAAATTTATTTTGACATTTTATTACTTTCAGTTTATAATTATAATAGTGATGTATATGAATAAGCTAGATGTTTTTATAAATGAATTTATTAATTATTTACTAATTGATAAAAAATATAGCAATGATACAATTGTTTCTTATAAAAATGATTTAGATAAATTCTATATGTTTTTTAAAAATAAAAAAATAGATAATATAAAAAGAGAAGAAATTAGAGAATATTTAAAATTTTTGGAAAATGAGAACTTAAGTAGTAAAAGTATCGCACATAATATTTCTGTTTTAAGATCGTTTTATAAGTTTCTAATAATTAATAAGTTTGTTTCTAGTAATCCAATTGCTTTTATTGACTTACCAAAGATAAAAAAAACACTACCAAATGTTTTATCTGTTGAAGAAGTTGATATGTTATTGGATATTAAAGTAATTGATAAATATACTGCTAGAAACAAGGCTATGTTAGAGCTTATGTATTCAAGTGGTCTTAGAATTAGTGAATTAATTAACTTACATATTTCTAATGTATCACTTTCTGAAGCATTAGTACGTATTTTTGGTAAAGGTTCTAAAGAAAGAATTGTGCCAATTGGCGATTGTGCATTAAATGCCTTAAATAAGTATATATTTAATTATAGACAGGAATTATTAAAACAAAATTCGGATTATTTGTTTTTATCTGTTAGAGGTACTAAAATGTCTAGACAAGCTTTTTTCAAAATTATAAAGAAAATTGCTAGTGAAAAAAATATTAAAACTGATATTTCACCTCATACATTAAGACACTCTTTTGCTACACATATGTTAAACTATGGAGCAGATTTAAGAATTATTCAAGAATTACTTGGACATTCAGACATTTCAACTACTCAAATATATACACATATTTCTAAAAATAAAATAAGTGATGATTACTTAAATAGTCATCCACATTCTAAAGAATAGAAAGAGGAGTTAATTATGAAATATAAAAGAGTTTTCCTAATTGTTTTGGATTCTGTTGGAGTTGGTTCCGCTAAAGATTCGGATAAATTTGGTGATGGTCCAACTAATACATTAGGTCATGTTATTGAAAAAACTCAAGTAAAATTACCTAACTTAGAAAAAATGGGATTACTTAATATTTTGGATTTAAGTGAGCAAAAAACACTTGGATATTATACAAAAGCAATACCTATTAGTAATGGTAAAGATACATTAACTGGACATTTAGAAATTATGGGAGTAAAAACAAGTTCTGCCCCTAAAACATTTACTGAAAAAGGTTTTCCTAAGGAACTAATTGAAGCAATTGAGTATGAAACTGATAGACACGTTATTGGTAATTGTGCAGCTTCTGGAACTGAAATAATAGAAAAACTAGGTGTTGAACATATGAAAACTGGTTCATTAATTGTTTACACATCAGCAGACTCTGTTTTACAAATTGCGGCTCACGAATCAATAATTCCTGTTAAAGAATTATATCGTATATGCGAAATTGTTCGTAAATTAACTTTGAAAGATGAATGGAAAGTAGGTCGTGTTATCGCTCGTCCATTTAAAGGTAAACCTGGATCTTTTGAACGCACTAGCAATAGACACGATTACGCTCTAGACCCATCAGAAAAAACAGTTCTTGATAGTTTAAAAGAAAAAAATTATGATGTTTTATCAATTGGTAAAATATGTGACATTTTTAATGGAAAAGGTATAACTGCGTCAACTAGAACTGTAGATAATTTTGACGGTATAAAAAAACTTGTTAAATTAATGAAATTAAACTTTACTGGACTTAGTTTTACTAATTTAAACGACTTTGATAGTAAATATGGTCATAGAAGAGATCCTATCGGTTATGCTGATGCTTTAGCACTTTTTGATAAATATTTACCAAACATAGTTAATTCTCTAAAACAAGATGATTTATTAATAATTACTGCCGATCACGGTAACGACCCTACATATATAGGAACTGATCACACAAGAGAAAATGTTCCAGTGCTAATTTTTTCTAGAAATTTTAAAGAAAGAGGAGAATTACCATATTTGCAAACATTTGCTGATATAGGTGCTACTATAGCTGATAATTTTAATGTTGAAATGCCAAAAATAGGAAAAAGTTTTTTAGATAAATTAAAATAAAAATTAGTTTTATGACTAATTTTTTTGATATATTTGATATAATTGATGTATAAGGAAGTGAATAAATGATATTAATAATTGCTGAAAAACCATCACTTGCTAGAAATATTGTTGCAGGAATTGGTACAATGAAAAAACTAGATGGATATTTTGAAAATGAAGAATATATTGTAACTTGGGCATTTGGTCATTTATTTACATTATATGATATTGAAGATTATAGTGAAAAAAAGTGTGAAAATCCTAAATGGAATTTAGATAATATTCCTTGTTATCCTGAAACTTTTAAGTTTTCACTAAAAAAAGACAAATCAAAACAAATTGATAAAGGTATTTTAAAACAGTTTAATATTATTAAAAGTTTATGTAATAGAGAAGATGTTGTTCAAATTGTAAATGCTGGCGACTCGGACCGAGAAGGGGAAATTATTGTACGACTTTGTATTGAAAATGCTCTAAATAGTGAAAAAAAATTAACTCGTTTATGGTTACCAGACCAAACACCAGAAACAGTTAAACAAGGATTACTAGAAATGAAAGATGAAATAGAATATAATAATCTTGCCAATGAAGGTTTTGCTAGAACTTATATTGATTGGTTATATGGTGTTAATTTAACCCGTTTTGCAACACTTAAAACAGGAACTTTATTAAGAGTAGGTAGAGTAATTGTCCCTATTGTAAAAGCCATTTATGATAGAGATAAAGCAATAAAGAATTTTGTTCCTGATATATATTATGGAATTTCTTCAGAAGAAAAAACAAAAGATGAAGTTGTTGAATTAAATTCTAAAGAAAAATTTGATAAAAATGACATAAAAAAAGCTATTAATTTATGTGAAAAATATAATAACGAAAAAGCTATTGTTACAAATAAAAGTGTAAAAAAAGATACATTACAACCTGGAAAACTATATTCACTTACTAAGTTGCAAAATTACTTAGGAAAAAAATATAAAATGCCAATGGATAAATCACTTTCTATTGTACAGAAACTTTATGAGGAAGGATATCTAACTTACCCAAGAACCAATTCTGAGTATTTAGCAACAAATGAAAAAGATAAAATAAAAAAAATAATAGAAAATATATCAAAACTTAACTATCCAATTAAATTTAAAGATAAAAAAACAATATTTGATGATTCAAAAATAGAATCACACTCTGCTTTAACACCTACATATAAATTACCGAACTTAAATAATTTAACAGATGATGAAAAAATTGTATATAAATCAGTTTTAAATAGATTTGTAGCTGTTTTTTGTAGTGAAGAATGTAAGATAGAAAAAACAGAAATAAAAATTAAAGTAGGGGATTTAGAAGAATTTGTTTTAAAAGGAAATGTTATAATTGAAGCTGGATGGACAAAATATGATGAATATTCTAAAAATGATAAAATATTACCAAACTTAAATATTAATGATGAAGTCAATATTAAGTTTGAACCTAAAGAAAAGAAAAAAACACCACCAAAACACTATACAATAGAAACTCTAAATAATTATTTAAAAAATCCATTTAAAGAAGATAAGGCTAAATTGGATGAAGAAAATGATGATGATACAGAAGATTATAAAGCAATTTTTGAAGGACTAGAACTTGGTACAGAAGCTACAAGAACTGGAATTATTGAAAATGCGATTAATAGTAAGTATATTGAATTAAAAAAAGATGTTTATTATATATTACCAGGTGGAGAATATTTAATTGATTCATTGATGCAAATGAATATAAATATGGATAAATATAAAACCAGTACATTAGGTCAAGGACTTAAAAAAGTTTATAGAGGAGAGATAACTATAAATGATGTAGTTGATCTAACGAAAAAAGAAATAAATGAAGTATTTGATAAACGTAATAATTGCGGTTTAAACACAGATACAGGATTCTTTAATGATGTTATAGGTATTTGCCCTATATGTGGGAAAAATGTCGTTAAAACACGATTTAATTACGGATGTACAGGATATAGGGAAGGATGCAACTTTAAAATTAATTTTGTCATATGTAAAAGAATAATTTCTAAGAATATGGCTATTGACTTATTAAAAAATAAAAAAACCTTTAAAATAAATGGCTTTATTTCAAAAGATGGCAAACCTTTTTCTGGAGTTCTAGTTTTGGATAATGAAGGTAAAATTAATTTTGATTTTAGCAATTAAGGAGGTATTTATGGAAGAGAAAAAATTAGATTTAAGTATAGCTACTATATTACAAATTTTAACAGTTTCATTAACAGGATTAACATTATTTTGTACATTTATAGATTATATAAGTCAAATGATATGGTTTGATTATTGGAGTATAGATAAAGCTTTTTTTAATCAAAACTTATCAAACATTACAAATAACCTAATATATTATTTTTTTGTTACACTAATTTTACTGTTTCCATTTATTAAATATTTTAAAAATCTTTATTATAAAGAAAAACTCAGTAGTCGAATTAAATCATATATTTTATTTACTGTCATTTATACATTCTTTTTTATACAAAATACAGCAATTTTTAATTCTAAAAATGAAGAATTTCTTGTATATTTTTTTGGTTTATTATTGTGTTTAAAACTAATGAAAATATATATATATAAAATTATTAAATTCATTGATAAAATGAAAGAAAAGGACTATATTTTTATTACATATAGAGAAATAATAGAAAATATATTAATATTTTTTGTAGTAATATTCATATCATTTTCTCTAATAGGTTTACTTAAACCTTTTTTAAAAAGAGATTATAAAATTATTGATAATGATAATTCTTGCAATACAATTTTATATTCTACGCAGGATTATTACATAGTAGCAGAATGTAAAATTGAACAAAATGATTTAATTATTTATAAAGATTTACAAAGAAAAATAGATAATTATGACATCGCTTATCAAACAAGAAATTTTAATTCTATAAAAATAAAAACTTCGAAATATTAGTTCTATTCTAATATTTTTTTTATAAAATCATATAATTAATTGGTGATATTATGGACAAAGCTACAATTTATTCATTTTTGCTTACAACTATTGCAGGATTATCAACAATTATTGGTAGTTTAATTATATTTATAAAAAAATATGATAAAGATAAAATTATATGTGCTTCATTAAGTTTTGCATCTGCTGTTATGATAACTGTGTCATTAACTGATTTAATTCCATCAGCACTTAGTCTTTTTAGAGAAAAATATGTAACAATTTTTTCTATTATTTTATTATTGATAGGCATTAATTTAGGATTAATTTTATCTTTTTTAATAGATAAATATTTACCTGATAATGATTTAAAAACAAATAATAAAAAATTATATAGAGTAGGGATAATTTCGATGTTAGCAATTATTTTACATAATATTCCTGAAGGTATGGCAACATTTATGGCGAGTAATACCGATATTAGTCTTGGTATTTCATTAACTATTGCAATAGCTTTACATAATATACCAGAAGGAATTAGTATATCAGTACCAATTTATTATGCAACAAATAGTAAAATAAAAGCTATATCTTATACTGCTCTATCTGGATTATCAGAATTATTTGGTGCAATAATAACATATCTTTTTTTAAAACCATTTATTAACGATATAATTATGGGATTATTATTTTCTATAATTGCTGGTATAATGATGCACATATCACTATACGAATTATTTCCAACGTCATTAAAACTAAATAATAAAAAAATAACTATTTTTTCTTTTATTTTTGGAATATTATTTATGACTATTAATCATTTAATTTTTAATTAAAATAGAGTAGGGAATAATAAAAAGAGACATTTGTCTCTTTATTTGGGTTATCTGCAATCTTTATTATCAAAATTATTGTTTTTGCAGTTAGTAATTATATTGTTTGATTCATTAGTAAATCCAACATTGTCATTATGACGAGCATTACTGTTAGCTGTGTTACTAATTTTATTATTTTTAGTAGCTTTTGATTGCATTTTACTATTCTTTTTCATTCTTGATCACCCAATAATATTATTAACCATTATCAATTAAATATTCATTTTTTATGCAAATAAAATTAAAATTAAAATTGTAATGACTATTGTTGCTATAATTAATGCTAAAAAGGCGTACAATAATTTTCCTACACTAGAACGTATAATACTTTTAATATATTCCATTTTTAAATCTTCCTTATTATCATTAGTTAACATAATATAAATTATACGAAGTAAATAATATAATCATTTATATATATATGTTAATCAAATCATTAATATAAAACCAATTAATATTACTATATAAATATATATAATTTTTTAATAAAATTATATATTATGAACATAATATTAATATCTTACTATGTATATAATAATTCATAAAATACTATATTTATTTAACAAATTTTACTGCTAAATATCATTTAAATTAATATAATTAATATAATAGATGTATTATAATTCAACTACAATAATTATTTTGTTAAAACTCTAGTAAAACATCAATAAAAACTAATAGGGGACATTTATATATAATTCCCCTATTTTCTATTAATTTACTTTTCTAGATTGAATTTCAGCTATTTTTTCAAAAACTTCTGCTGCATTTTGACTACTAATTTCATTATAACCAAGTTCTCTTAATGCTTGAACTTTTATTGTGTTTAATTCAAGTGTACGACTCATTTTTTCTTCCATCTTATGTTCAATTTGATTTACAAAACGTTTATGAGATTCAGCCAATCTAGTTTTAGAAGCACCACCATTATTATATAAGGACATTGCTGAGAACATTATACTTTCAAAAATAAATTGTTCATCTTCATTAAATGCAAATTCAGTTGGTTTAATTGCTCCGGTAGCTTTAGCCATATAAGCCAAAATATATTTTAGTTCTTTACTTGTTTCCATAGTTTGTAAATAATAATACAAATATCTATAAGCATTATATGTATCTGAATCATTATCATCATCAAGATTTTCCCTTAATAATTCAATTATATTATGCAATAATTCTTTTTGCTTTTTTCCAATTCCATTATATAAATTACTATCTACAACTTCACTTTTTTGAGAATTATCAAATAAACTATTTAACCTTGTTTCGACACTTAAAATATAATCTGTGTCTACTTTTATATTCTGAACATCTTCTGCTGATTTAACCCCTAATAAATTTAGTAATAAAACTTTTTTATCTTTTGGCCATTTATTAATATCATCTAACTCCAAATAATTATAAATCATTTGTCTTGATACACCTAATACTTTTGCTAATTTAACTTTTGATATTCCTAGTTCGTGTAATATATCATTTAGTCTATTCATCTTGTACCCTCCTAATATCATTTTATCATTTATATGTCAAATGTCAAGTGTAAAGCTTTAGTCTAGTAATTTTTTATAAGTACCATAGTTTTTGACCATTTTTTCTTACTTCTTTTATTATGCCACCACCTAAACATTCATCGTTTTCATAAAAAACACATGCTTGTCCTGGTGTAACTGATTTAACTCCTTGTGGATATTTAACAATTATATTAAAATTATCTAAATATTCTAATTTAACTTGATTATCTGTTTGGCGGTATCTAAATTTTGCAGTACATTCAAGTGGTTTATGATCACTTATCCAATTTACTTGTTCAATAACTGCTTCAGTACTGATTAAATAATCATTTTTTTCATTAAATGCAACATATAAAATATTTTTATCTAGATTTTTTCCAACAACAAATAATTTATCATTATTTCCACCTAAATTTAATCCTTTTCTTTGACCAATTGTATAATACATTAATCCAATATGTTCCCCTACTACCTCATTTGTATCAATATTTAGTATTTTACCAGGTATATTCGGCAAATAATTTTTTAAAAAATCCTTGAAATTTCTTTCTCCAATAAAACAAATACCTGTTGAATCTTTTTTGTGAGCAGTTATTAAATCATATTTTTCAGCTATTTTTCTAACAACTGGTTTTTCTAATTCCCCAACTGGAAATAATACATTTTCTAATTGTTTGTTAGATAATTGTGATAAAAAATACGATTGGTCCTTATTATTATCTAACCCTCTATATAGTTTACCGTCTTTAACTCGTGCGTAATGACCTGTTGCTATATAATCAGCACCTAATTTTTTTGCTTCTTTTACAAATGCATCAAATTTAATATATTTGTTACACATAATATCAGGATTAGGCGTTCTTCCTTTTTTTAATTCATCTAGAAAATATGTAAAAACATAATCCCAATATTCTTTTACAAAATCTATTCTATGTAAAGGAATGTTAAGTTTTTTACAAACTGATAAAGCATCATTATAATCCTGTTCTTGAGGACAAATATTATTATTTAGTGTTGGATTTCCTAGAATATCATTATTTATAGAACTATCCCAATTTCTCATAAATAAGCCGATTACATTGTAACCTTCCTCTATTAATTTAATAGCAGCAACGCTACTATCTACTCCACCACTCATACCTACTACTACGGTTTTCATCCAATCATTCCCTTCACTAGAAATTTACAGTATTATTATAGCACTATTTGAAATATATGTAAAATTATAAAAAAGCCATAAGGCTTTTTACAAAAATGATATTACTAATTTAATAATATGTGGTGTTATAAAAATTTCTATAGTTGATGTTAATATTACAGAAATTAAACAGATTATTAATACCTTCAAATATTTATTCATTATAAATTTAAAATCAAGTGTTTGTTTTTTTATAATTGTTTGGATCATCTTTAATGATAAAGATATAGAATACATTGCAAGAAAAATATATACAAAAATATTTATAATCATATGCGGAAATATATAGGCAAGCGCTAATAAACAACCTTTTAATTTATAATTAACTATTATGCTAGCAATAGAAAACCCCATTATAAATGTTTTTGAAAAAAATATAAATATAGTAATAGGAAGTCCAATTATCGAAATTCCTAATAACCAAATAAGTAAAATATAGCCAACATTGGATATTATCGAATTGATAAAACTTGCATTATAATCTAAACTATTATTTTGAATATTATAAATAAAATTATTTAAAAATTCACTCACTAATTTACTATCATCTGAATTTAAGGCAATGTTTAAAATTGTGCCAATAATTACTCCGATTATTCCAATTATACTTAGAAAAATTAACATATTTTTATTAGTTTTAATATTGCTTTTAATCTTGTCCAATAATTTTTTCATATCATCACCTATAAAATAATATTTAAAATTATAATTAATATTCCAAAAAATTAAAATATATAGTATAATTTATGTTGAGGTGTTATCATGAACGAAAAATTTAAAAAAGCTATGGTAATTTTTATGCTAGTTGCTGTTATTGCAATGTTTGTATCATCTTTAATATTTATTTAAAAAAATTAAAAAACTACTAACAAAGTGGTTAAATAAAAAACTGATATTTTGAGCTTTACTCTCTGTATCAGTTTTTTATTTAACAAATATTAAGATATTAATTTATTCCTACTTATAATCTTATTTTAACTTTGAATTAATTAATTTTCTGATTGCTTCAATTTCCTCATATTTATCATCTATTTCATTTTTATAATTCTTAGATATTTTATAAATAGTAATTAATGCGGATATATATGATGAAATCGATACAATAATTCCTAGTGTAGAAAATCCTTGTATTATTAAAAATAGTCCGAAAATTAATAAGATTAAAAATGTTATTGATAAAATAATTAATTGTAATTTGTTTTTGTGCTCTTGCTCTAATTCAGTAATTCTTAATTTAAGATAATCTAATTGTTCATCTTTAGTCAACTGCATTTTTTCCATATTGGCTAATACATTATTATAAACTATTTGACTTTTAGATTCATCTTTACTTCCAATGCTTATATTTATACTACCCTTTTCCTTTTTCATATAATCCCTCTTTCTTGAGGTATTATTATATATTTTTTATGTATAAAAGTCAATAAAAATTACTATTTTACAATAGTTACCCAAACAAATTAATAAATTTAATACTATATTCTAAAATACAGGTATTAAATTTAATTTTTTATAATTATTTAGCTTCATATTTCTAAATTATTATTTTCTTTTTTTCGCAAAATCACATAAACCACACCAAATAACAAGTGCTATTATTAAAATTGTTCCCATTTTACTATATATATCCTCCTTAATTTTGTTTAAATTTTAATACAATTTAATATAACATAGATTTAAAACTAAAGTACAATTAAAAAGAATTAAAGAACTGTTTTAATACCATTTAAGATGACATAGATCTAAAACATATCGAATAAGACCAGTCTGTAGATAATTGTTTTAATACCATTTAAGATGACATAGAGAGTTAAAATAAAGCTTTAAGCCTAAATGCTCACATTATGTGTTCGACTGTTTAGCAGTCTTTTTTTATGTCTTCAACTTAATAAAAAAGCTACTACAAAAACTTTTCAAGTCTGTACTAGCCCTTAAACAATTTAATTTTATCATTTTATACGACATATTTCAACAAATTTCGCTTAAGAATTATATTTTTTACGTCCTTTAAAAAATATCTTACAAATTTTTATAGAATCCTTTATTGGATTAAATCTTGAATGTTTATTTTTATTTATATAAACTGTATTAATAGTAATTTCAATTATGTTAATATGTTTTTTTATGCAATAAATTAATACATTAGTTTCAAAATCAAATTTATTACCATCTAAATAACATAACTCTTTAATTAAACTATTTGGATATATTCTAAGTCCTGTTTGAGTATCTGATATATATTTTTTATAGAATATTTTAAACATTCTTGATGTAATTTTATTTCCAAGTTTAGATTTTAATGGAACAATCTTTAAATTAAAATTTCTAACACCTAATATTAAACTATTATTATCGAAAAAATTCATTAATTTAAAAGTATCTTCTATTAAATGTTGCGAGTCATCATCTAAGGTTATAATTCCATCATATTTATCTTTTAAATTTCTTATATAATATCTAAATCCAGTTTTTAATGCTGCACCTTTTCCTAAATTAATTTGATGAGTTAAAATGGTACAGTACTTTAAATTTTTTAAATCTTCAAATATTTTTTTATCTTTAGATCCATCATCAACAATTAAGATTTTTAAAAAACCACTTTTATATAAGTCTTTAACATACTGAATTAATGAGTTTGTGGGATTAAATGATGGAATAAGCGGTATAATTTTTTTCATAGTTAATTCCCTTCTAATTCATTTAAAATAGATTGTGCAATAGATTTAGCATATTTATCATTATTATTTTTAATATTAGTAACATCTTTTTTACTTGTTAAATAACCAAGTTCTAATAAATAGCTTTCCATTCCTACATTTGAATTGTAATAATAGTTATAAGCAGTACCATCCCTACCATCTTTATAAGCACCACTCATATATCCTCCAGTTTCACGAATAATAAAATAATATGTAGTTTTTAGGTCTATATCATAAGGTTTATACCCTTGTGTTTTAGCTGTTTCACTAGCTTCACGTAAATCAATATCCTGAAGTGTTCTTGTATAAACACCATTTTGAACTTTGAAAGAATTATTAGTTGAAAATTTTGTTCCAGAACTTTTTACAATATTACTAGCTAAAGAAGACGCAAACGAATAATCAATATTATAAGATGTATATATTTCAAGTCCAGAATCATTGTAATCATTGCTATTTAAATGGATTGCAAACAAATATTTTGCCTTACTATCATTTGCTATATTAACTCTTCCATTTTTTCCATAATTTGGCAGCCTTTCTTCTGAACTTAGATCACCTCTAGTTAATTTAACCTTAAGTCCGTTTTTTTCTAATTCTTCTTTTACTTTAGAACTAATTAAATAAGTAAAATCAGTTTCACAATAAGAATTACCACAAGCACCCTTATCAATACCACCATGTCCTGGATCTAACACAATATCATATACTTCTTCGTTATTATCTTTTTTTACATTAAGATTTATAGTATCATTTTTATTTTGAAAATTATATTTTTTTTGAATATTATTTTTTCTAATTGAATAATATTCGGTTTCTCCGTAATTTGTATTATTTTTTAATTTATAATATATAATATCATTTCCATTAATTAATTCTATATATAAGTTATAATTTCCTACATCTAAGTTATCAATTAAATAACCATTATTTATTTTATCACCGAGGTAAAAATTAATATTATTATTTTCAAATTCATAATTAAGTGGTACCTTTGTATCTTCCTCAGAATGAAATAATAAATTAATTTCATCAAAACTCAAATTTTCTTCTACATTACCTTTAATATTTAGATGATTTCCATAAATATAAATTTCTGAAATAAATGCCACATTATCTGTTTCAATAATATATTTTTTAGGAAATAAGTTAAATAAAATTTTTATTCCACAAAACGTAATATATACAACTATTATAAAAATTATAAATAATAATAGTAATTTTTTTGCTTTTTTTGATTTTTTCCTTTTCATATCATTACCTCAATATCATTATAACAAAAAAATTAGTAATCAATATACTAATTTAATAATTTTTTTAAGACTTTACATTATCAATTTCTATAATATCCATATCGTTATAATACAACGGGTTGAGTTTTTGTAAAAATTTTGGAGATGATGCTGAAAATTTAATAATTCCACCAGTTATAATTAAAACTATCTTTTTATTGTTAATAATGAATTCTTTCCTACCTCTTGTATTCTTTGGAAAAAATTTTTTTTGTGGACTTACTAAACCAATTGTAGTAGGTAATTTTTTCAAAAAAGGAAATAACAATCCATCATGCATGTGTCCAGATAAAATTAAATCAACTGAATTTATTATTTTAATTTGTTCTAATGTTTTTTTCTTTATTTTAAGTGGAGAATGACACATCAAAATTGTATATTTATCTTTATTAATATTTTTAAATTTACAATTTATTTCTTTAATTAATACTTCTTCACTTTCATGAGATTTAAAATAATCTCTACTTGGCGTATAACCAATAATATTAAAAAGATCATTCTCATATATTGAGTTATCCAGTAAAATTACTCGATTATTTTTATTTTTTTTAATCATATTATGCCAATATTTAATGGATTCACTAGAAATATTACCTGTTTTATATTTTTTTAAATTACAATAATCATGACTACTTATTGTAAGTAATGTAATAGCATATTTAGATAATTCATTTAAAAAGTTTAATAGAAGGATTTCATTTTCTTTTTTTTCTAAAACACTAAATTCATCTATAATATCACCACATATGCAAATAAAGTTTGGCTTTTGAATTTTAACATTATTTATAATATCATCTAAAATATTAATATTATAATTATTGCATAAATGAATATCCGCAATTAATAATATTTTTTGTTTATTATTAATTTTTTTATTGATTAATTTATATTTTTTTATTTTTAACATAAAATCACCTATCCAAAAAATTACAGGTTTTACATAATAATTCACACTTTTTATGATTTTTAAAACCCTCTAACATATTTATATATCTTTTAGTATTTTTTATATCATTTATATCAGATGAAAAAATATTTCCTAAATTTATAGTTCCTTCTGAATCAAGACAACATGGTACTATAGTTCCGTCAACAAGTATACCAATGTGATCACTTAGTGCATAACAAGTACCCTTTTGATAAATCTTTTTATTATTCAAATTAGGCCATATAAATTCGTGAAAATTATTTATAAAAACATTGTCTTTTATTTTTATGAATTTTTTGTTTTCTAAATCTTCTAATGTTATACTTAAATTATATTTTTTATTTATTAAATTTAGTATATTTATTGTATCTTTATTTTTTACCCATAATCTAAGCGATATATATGTTTGTTTTGATAAGATATCTATACTCTCAAATATACTATTCATATATTTTTCTAATGTAATATTAAACTCATCAAATGAATGAAGTGAAATATTTAATTGTCTAATATTCTTATTGTTTTTGATCTTATTAATTAAATAACCATTTGTGGTAATATTTACAAAGAAATCTTTGCTGGCACAATCTATATATTCATTTATTTTAGGATGTAGTAATGGTTCTCCCATAAGATGAAAATATAAATATTTAGTATGCGGTTTAATTTTATCTAATATTATATGGAATTTTTCTTCATCTAAAAAAGCTTTTGTTCTTTTATTTTTCACACAAAAATTACAACTTAAATTACAATTATTAGTTATTTCTAAATATATTTTCTTATACATAAATCCTCATTATCTTAATTTTATTAATTAACTTCTGTTATATTTAAAGTTTTAATAAAATTAATTACTTCATCTGCTTCATTATCTTTTAAATTATTATTTATAACAGCTATATTTTCATTTATGCTAAAAAATGATATATCACTCCAATATTTAGAATTATCATAGTAACCAACATTCGCATTTTCACCATTATTTAAAACTATATCTTCAGTTTTTCTTCCAGTTCCACAAACACTAAATGGATTATTATAAACATATAACATTGCATATTGATTTTCATTATTTTTATATAGTTTTAGAGCAAATTTATAAAAATCATCTTCTAAATCAGTTTCTATTTCTTCATATTTCCAATCGCTTGGAATATTTAAGTCAATTTTAATATTATCTATTGTTTTAGAATAATTTATATTATTCTCATTACCCTTTATTATTTCATTTTTTGTATTATTTTCAATATCACCATTATTTTCATTTTTTGTTGCTTTACATCCTGTAATACTAAGCAATATAGTTATACATATTAAAGTATTTAATAACACTTTTTTCATATTCATTTCTCCTTTTTAATAAATTATTACTTAAATATATATTATCTCATATATATGTTAAATAACATAAACTTTTATAATATTAGTGTTTTAACTTCTTTTTATCCTTTATTTTTCTAAATTCTTCCATATAAATATCTCTACCATTTTTATAATCTACTATATGTTCTTCGACAAAATAGTCTGGTTTAAAATATATAGGAATTAAATCTTGTTTCGTTACCATTGATTTAAATTCCTCCTGCGATTTTATTGCTTCAAATTTAAATTTATCTTTATTATATAAAAAATATTTTGTTGTTATTCTAAAATCAAATTTTGTATTTGGCAGTTTATATAATGCAACTAACTCACCAAAATGATTAATTGTTGACCCAATATCTTCTCCAATTGTTATAGCACCTAATTTTAGCATATCCATAAGAGCAAAAACTCCTGATGAAAATGTGTATCTATTAACAAATACGTACAAATTTAGTGTGCTTTTGCTTAATAATTCAATTAATGGTTCTATTAATAAAGAGCTTCCACCACTATTATCTCTTAAATCCAGAATAAAATTTTTTATTTCATTTTTAGCTAATTCTTTTTTCAATTGTTTAACTGAATTAATTACATCATTTTTATAAGATAATAAACAGCTATTATATATATAGTGAATAGTATTACCTTCAACATTAAAACTACAGTTTTTATTTTTTAATTCAATACATGCTGTTATATCATTTTCACTAAAACTAAAATTCAGTATATTGTTGTCCCAACCCTTGAATTTTAAATTTATTTCATTTTTAGTTGTTTTTATAGATGGTAAATATAGTAAGGAAAATAACTCATCAAATTCCCTTTCCAAATTTCTTTTTTTATATCCATCTGTGCTATAACAAATTGTTTTATCTATTTCACTTATAAGATTTTTATATGGTACATCATTTACTGAAATTAATTTTGAATATAAATATTTTTTATTTTCTTCGGTGGTGTTTATTATATATAATTCATTATCCAATAATTTAAATATAAATGGAAAGAATTGACGCTTACGTTTTACTACAGTATGTTCATCTAATACGCCATTAAGTTTTTTTATAATGCATTTTAAAAAATACAAAAAATCCAAATCATTATTTATTATATTATTTTTTAGATACTCAGCAATATAATCATTTAATTGTTCTTTGCTAAAGCAATAGTATGGAGCAACAAAATTTTCTTCATACTTCTCAATCATGAATTTTAAATCTTCAATATATTCTTTCATCACATTTCACCTAAAATAATTATAACAAAATTCTAATAAAAAGTATCTATTATAATCAAAAATTTTATATATCATAAAAGAGTGAATAAATCACTCTTTAATTTTCAGCTTCTTCTAACATATTTGTAATAAATATACCATATCCTTTAGTTGGATCATCTACTACTACGTGAGTTACTGCACCAATTATATAATCACCTTGAATAATTGGAGAACCACTCATTCCTTGAATAATTCCACCTGTTTTTTCTAATAATTCTTTATCAGTTATTTCAAACATAAGGTTTTTTGTTTTTTGATCATCGTTTGAAATTCTTAAAATATTTATAGAATATTCTTTGATATTAGAATCATTTAAAACGGTTAATATTTTTGCTTCTCCTTTTTTAATATCATTTACTTTTGCAACTTTATAAAGTTTTTTATCAGGTATAGTACTTAGATAATTTCCGAAAATACCTTGCTTTGTATTTTCAAATATATCACCATTTACTTTATCGGTATAAAATCTAGCATTTTTTTCACCTGGATTACCATTTTCTGATTTTTGAATACTTGTTACATCAGTTTCAAATATCTTGCCGTCTTTAACTTCTAATATTTGTCCACTATTTTTTTCGATTATTTCATGTCCTAAAGCTCCAAAAAGTTTAGTTTCAGGGTCAATAAAACTTAATGTTCCAACACCTGTTATACTATCTTTTACATAAAGACCAGTTTTTATTACGTTGTTATCATCTTTATATAAAGTTAATTTGGTTTTTTTTAGGCTTTTACCTCGAATATATCCAACTTCAATAGTATCATATTCATTATAATTGTTAATCTTTTCAACCATTTCCTGAATATTATTTACATCCTCATTTTCAATTGAAACTAATCTATCGCCAATTTGTAATTTTGCAACAGCTGATGGATCATTATTACCAATTTTATATGTTCCAACAATAATAACACCTTTACTATTAAGTTCAATCCCAATATTTTCTCCACCAGCTATTATATAATCTGAATAAGCTAAGGCACTACTTGGTATAATAAATAATGAAAGAAGAAAGCAAGTTAATGTTTTTTTGAGTTTTTTAAAAAACACTTTAACATCTCCTTTTCATTCAATATAGACCACATTATTATTATGTATAGATTTATTATAGATATGAAAGTAAGTTTCTTCCAAAAATTAATCATCAAAAATATTACTATTAATGTCTATAATGTCATTAAAATTAATTTTAATATTATTTTTTAATATTATTAAATTTTTTACTTCATCTACTTTAATGACATAATCATTTATATTTTTATAAATTCCTCCATCTTTGATTTTATCTTTAATAAAATATATAAAATTAAATTTTTCTTTGTTAATATATTTTTTTATGATATTAATTTTTTTATTTATAATATAATTTTGTTCTTCGGTTAAAATACATTTATTGCTAGTGATTCTAGATTCTTCTTCTATAGACTCAGTATAACCCGTTAAAGCACGAAAAGGGGCAAATTGAAAGGCACGATTGGAAATAGACATTTTTTTGTGATTTTTAATACCATTATATTTTATATCAATTATGTCTTCATAATTTTTCACGCTCTATGTCCTCCTACTTCATTATTTCTTTCTATAGTTCTAGCACCATTACACAAATTCATACCTTTTAAAATTGAATTTTTACCATATTTTTTCTTAATGTCTAGTAATATATTTTGAAGTTTATTTTCTTCGATTAAAGAATTATGATTAATACTCTGCATATTTGGTTTATTATAATCAAAAAGATTTAACTGTTCTTTAATCTCTATTTTTTCTATTTCTTCATAAACTCTACTTGCACATATATTTATTCTTTTAATTAAAAGATTTTTATTTACAATTCTATCATACAATTGTTCTATTTTTTCTAATATTATTTTAGTTGAAGATGTTTTAAAATCTAAATTTATAGTTCCATGAGTAGGTTTAGGTATTTTTCTACTATATTGATCAACTACTATTTCAAAATTATTAACATTATTAGTATTTGTTAAATTACTAATATCATAACCAATATTTAAAACTAATTGATCTGTTACTAACTTTTTTTCTACTAATTCTAGTGTTAATAATTCTGTCATTTCTAAAACAATTAATTTAGCTTTAGAATAATTATAAGGGCAGTGTAAAACCTGACCAGAACTTATACTACTTGACTCTGGTTTATAATTTTTTATATCTATAATTGTACACGGTTCATATCCCCAAGCATGGTCTATTAATAGTTCTGCATTAACACCAAATAATTTATATAGTAAGTCTTCGTTGTCAATTGAAACTCTAGCAATATCACCCATAGTATAAATTTGATATTGTTCTAATCTTTTAGCGTATCCCTTACCTACTCTCCAAAAATCAGTAATTAGTGTATGATTCCACAACTTTTTTCTATATAAAAATTCATTTAGGTATGCTATTCTAACACCAAATTCATTAGCATTTTCGTGTTTTGCTTCTATATCCATTGCAATCTTAGCCAAATATAAATTATCGCCTATTCCAGCTGTTGCTGTTATACCAGTTGTATCATATATATCCTTAATTATTTTAGTAATTAATTCTTCATAAGAAAGATTATAAAGTTTTAAGTACGATGTTATATCACAGAAAACTTCATCAATAGAATAAACATATATATCATCCTTAGATAAATATTTTAAATAAATACCATATATTTTAGTACTATATTCCATATATAATTTCATTCTTGGAGGAGCTATAATATAGTCTAATTCTAAGTTTTTATTTCTTTCTAATTCAATATCATTATAAGATTTAGAAGCAAAATTTTTATATGAATTGTTTTTTCTTCTATCATAATTTATTTTTTTTACTTTAGACACTACTTCAAATAATCTTGATCTACCAGATAAACCATACTTTTTTAAAGATGGGGTTATAGCTAGGCAAATTGTTTTTTCTGTCCTAGATGAATCTGCAACCACTAAATTAGTTGTTAATGGATCAAGATTTCTTTCAACGCATTCACATGATGCATAAAAACTTTTTAAATCGATACAAGCATATACACGTTTCATACATTTCACCTTGAAAATTATATCACGAATGTTTGTTTGTGTCTATTAAATAAAATAAAAAATTAGGTGGAAAAATTTACCTAATTTTTATTAAATAACTATCTTAATTTTATATTACTTTCTTTTTCATTTGATAAAATATAATTATCTATGCTATCTTTTAAAATTTTTACTTTATTCATTAATTCTGCAAATAATGTCTCTTCATATTTAAAAATTTCTTTTTCAAGTATTCGTACCTTTAATTTATTGTCATCATAAAAAATAAATAAAGTATTATCAATCCTATTTTTTTAGATTTTCCTGCTCTTCTTTATCGTAATATTTTAATATTTCTTCTAATATAATATCTTTTATTTCAACAAATGTTTCACCAAAATTAAATATTATATCAATTTCTCTCATAACTAACTCCTATCCTCTGATGTAATTATACAAAAAAACAATTATTTTAATTGTTTTCTTCTAATTTAAATTCTTCTAAAGTACCATTTTCTAATACTATTTTATTAACTTTTTCTTCTACACTTTTTAACTCTTCATCACATTCTTTTACTAATTTCATTGCTTTAGTGTATTTTTCTATTGAGTCTTCTAATGGAATATTTCCATTTTCTAGTTCATTAATTATTGTTTCTAATTCTGTTATTTTATCTTCAAATTTTTGCTTTTTCTCAGCCATTATCTTTCACCAACTCTTCTATTTTAGTTATTACGTTACCATCAGATAATTTAATTTTTAATTTGTCAGATTTATTTAAATTATCTACACTATTTATAATAAAATCATCTTTATATACAACACTGTATCCTCTTTTTAAAACTTTTAAGGGATTAATTAATTCTAATTTCTCTATTATATTATTTAAATCATCTCTTTTTGATTTATATAAAAGATCAGAGTTTTTTAAAATATAACTATTCTTTAAAAAATTTAATTTATCAATATTTTTATCCATTTTAATTCTTAATATATTATTTAACTTTTCTATAATAGAATCAAGTTTCTGTTTTTTATTATCATACATAATTAAAGGATTTTTAATTACGAAAGAATTTTTTAAACTATCTAAATATAATTTTTGATAATTAATTACTTTTAAAACATTTTCATTTAAACGTATTTTTAACTGTCCTATATGTTTTTTCAAATCTACTAAATTAGGTACTGCTAATTCTGCTGCTCCTGTTGGAGTTGGAGCTCTTAAATCGGCTACAAAGTCTGCGATTGTATAATCAATTTCGTGACCAACTGCACTAATTATTGGAATACTACTCTCAAATATTGCACGTGCTACTATTTCTTCATTGAAAGGCCATAAATCTTCAATTGATCCACCACCTCTACCTACAATTAAGACATCTAAATCATAATTTTCTGCCATTTTTATATTTTTTACAATATCACTAGCTGCAGCTTCACCTTGCACCAAACTTGGAAATAAAATTACTTCACAAATTGGATATCTTCTTTTAATTGTAGATAAAATATCTTTAATTGCGGCACCAGTTTGAGCAGTTACTACACCAACTCTAGAAGGAATTTTGGGTATTTTCTTCTTAAACCTTGAATCGAATAATCCTTCTTTCGATAATTTTTCTTTTAATTGTTCAAATGCTATATATAAATTTCCAACACCATCTTCTAACATTTCATCTATATATATTTGATAGTTACCTGTTGCCTCATATATAGTAATACGTCCCTTGACCAAAACTTTCATACCATCAATGGGTGTAAATACTATTTTCTTAGCATTAGCACTAAACATAATCGCGTTAATTTTGCTATTTTCATCTTTTATAGAAAAATATAAATGTCCTGTAGTATGAGATTTAAAATTTGATATTTCACCTTTTAAGTAAACTGTTTTTAAATGTTCATCTACATCAAATTTATACTTTAAATATTTTGTTAGAGCGGTAACACTTAAATACTTATCATTATTCATAAATGCTCCTATTTGTTATGATATACTTTATCCAAAACTCCATTAATCATTTTTCTTACGTCATCATCACTATATGCTTTAGCAAGTTCAATCGCTTCATTTATAGAAACAACTTCTGGAGTGTCAGTATATAAAAGTTCATATATACCCATTCTTAAAATAGCTTGATCAGTATTGCCAAGCCTTGAAATTGACCAGTTATTTAAATACTTGTTTGCAAGTTCATCGATTTCGTTTTTATATGTAATTACTCCATATACAGTATCTTTTATAAATTCATTTTCGATAGGACTTACCTCTTTAATTATATCATCAACATTATATTTCATTTTACCATTATCATATATATTTATTTGATATAAAATTGTCATTATTTGTTTTCTTAATTCACTTCTACTTACTTGTTCCATATTATCACCACCATCATTTTATCATAAATATAAAAAATTAAATAGTATTTTCTATTTAATTTATTGTTAATGTTTCATTTATTGGTTGAATTTGTATAAATGTATTTCCATCATTAACTTTTATTTCATTACCATTTAAATCAGTATAAATGGTTTGTTCATCTCTAGCTTTTTTATTCCATTTAATAGGAATAGCATAACCACAAGTTATATAATAACCATCTCCTGTACCAATATTATTCAAATTTTGTAAATAACCATCTAAAGAATAATTTTCTACTTTTAGAACGATTATGTTTTTATAAGTATATTGATTTTTTGTTATCGCATCAACATGAGGATTACCATTAATAAACCTTTTATAATTTTTATTTACTTCATCATAGGTATAACTAGTATTTTGACTGTATGAATAATTTATACTAACATTATATGCTTTAATACTACCATTTTCTTTTTCTAAATTAATTAAAGTTGGACTATAATTTAATAGTGTTTTTTTGCTACTAGTCATACGATATCCTTTATTTCTTGCAACATTTAAAATATTTTCCATACTAGTAAACGCAGTATGTTCATAAGGAACATTTAAGCTATTATCTCTAAAAAATCCAGAATCTGTAAGACCATTTACATTATTTATACCAAGTGCACTAATATCATTTTTTGCTATATCAGAATATCCAAAATGAGTATAAATAGCGTCATTTTCCAAAACATAATCTAAGTAATAATGCCTTGAACTTCTAACTGAACCAATTCTAGCTGTATTCTGATCTTTAAATACAGCCATTAATCTTGTTAATCCTCCTTCAACAACTATTTCATAAGTTATATAGGCATCTTGTAATCCAGCATGATTTGGTACTGCTAGTGGGTGATTATTGATCATTACTGCAACAGGTCTAGAATCAGACTCAGTATCTATAATACTTATTTTTTTATTTTCTTCAGGTTCAACTACTTCATCTTTAATATCATTATCATTTTTCTTTACTTCTTCATTTTTCTTACCACAACCTGTAATTAAACTTAAGAATACTAAACTACAAATAAAATATTTTTTCATAACTACTCCTTAATTAACTCCTCGCCATGACCATCATGGAGAGCAACAATAATATAAATGTGTAAATAAATAAACATAACCAACAAGAAAATCCATCCGAATATAGGAATTATTAAACATAATAACCAAATATAATAGGATAAATATATTTCACTACCCTTAACTTTTAACTTAGCTGCAGTTTGACATAATATTTGAATGTGAAAAATACTAATCATTATTAAACCTGGTACTATGAAACACAAAAATCCTATAGCCCAATTTCTGCCTTTAGCATACCAGGCGTCCTTATTATAACAATCACATAATGCGCCTAGGCAAAATACATCACTACCACCGGAAAAAAACATAAGTAATAACCATATCCACCAATTTTCTTTTTTTAAAATATTCATAATAACCATCCTATCCATATATTATTTTCATATAAATTTTTTATTTTCAGTAACTAATATAAGTATATTAGAATCATCAGAAGAACTAATTGTCCTACAATATATATTATCTAACGGTCCAAAGTTAAAAAATTATTTTCTACATCAATCAAACTATAATGTAATTTTTAAAAATATTAATCAAATTAAAATTCTTTAAATCATCTACCATAACTATTTTACCTTCTCTTTTAATTTATATAAGATATTCATAGCTTCTATTGGAGTAATAGATAATGGATCTAACGCCTTAATTTCTTCTTCTATTTCGTTTTTAGTTTCACTAATTAAATCATCAATAGGTAATGATTCTTGTATTTTTATATCTCTTTTTCTTTCTTTATTTTCGTAAACTTTTAAAATTTGATCTGCTCTTTTAATTAAAGAATCTGGAAGGGAAGCTAATTTAGCAACGTGAATACCATAACTTTTATCGACACTTCCATTTTCTATTTTATGCAAAAATGTTACATTACCATTTTCTTCTACCGCACTAACGTGAATATTTTTTAAATTTTCCAAATTATTATCTAAATCTGTTAATTCATGATAATGAGTAGAAAATAAAGTTTTACATTTTATTTTATCATGAATATATTCAATAATAGATTGTGCAAGTGCCATACCATCGAATGTTGCAGTGCCACGACCTAATTCATCAAATAAAATTAATGAATTTTGTGTAGCATTTGAAATTGCGTTATTTGCCTCATTCATTTCAACCATAAAAGTTGATTCACCACTTACTAAATCATCACTTGCACCAATTCTTGTATATATTGCGTCAAATATTGGTAATGTTGCCTTATTTGCTGGAACAAAGCAACCGATTTGTGTCATTATTACGGTAATTGCAAATTGTCGCATATACGTTGACTTACCTGCCATATTAGGTCCTGTAATAAGTAAAATATTAGTATTTTCATCCATTATGATATCATTTGGAACATACTCATCTTGAATAACTTTTTCAATAACAGGATGTCTATCATCAATTATAGAAACACGTCTTTCATCACTTATAATAGGACGTACATAATTATTTTCTTCAGTAACAGTAGCAAACGACTGTAGTACATCTATCTCACTTATAACTTTTGCGATATTTTGTAGCCTTGGAATATATTCTTTTATTTTTTCACGAATAGTTGTAAAAATATCATATTCTAAATTAATTATTTTTTCTTCGGCATTTAAAATTAAACCTTCCTTTTCTTTTAATATGGGACTTATATACCTTTCACAATTAGCTAAAGTTTGACGTCTTTCATAACCATATTCTTCTTTTATTAAATTAGTATTTCCTTTTGAAACTTCTATATAATAACCAAATACACGATTATATCCAACACGTAAATTCTTTATTCCAGTTTTTTCTCTTTCTTCTGCTTCAAATCTTGCTACAAAATCTTTTCCACCTTTTCTTAAATCTTTTAATTCATCTAACTCACTATTAAAGCCTTCCTTTATTAAATACCCTTCTTTTATTGATATTGGGGGATTTTCATATACACTTTTTTCTAGTAAGTCATATAACTCAGGAATTTCTTCTATATTTTTATAAAAATTTATTTTATTTAAAATATTCTTTATTTCTGGCAAAACTTTTAGAGAATTTCTAAGTTGTAATAAATCTCTAGCATTCGCATTTCCAAAAGCAATTCTACCACTTAATCTTTCTATATCATATACTTCAAATAATAATTCTTGTAAATCACTTTTTAAAATAAATTCCTTTAGTAAAATTTCTACTGTATCAAGTCTTCTATTAATTTCATTTTTATTAATCAATGGATTTTCAATAAAACTTTTAAGCATTCTAGAACCCATTGCCGTCTTTGTTTTATCAAGCAACCATATAAGTGAATAATTTCTTTGTTTTAACCGTAATGTTTCAGTTAATTCTAAATTTCTCTTAGTATGAATATCCATTTTTAAATAATTTTTATTTTCTTTAATAACCGCTTCTTGTAAATGTGATAAATTTCTTTTTTGTGTAGAAGTTATATAAGTTAATAAATGCTTAATTGTTTCAATATAACGTACATCACCTATATTTTCATATATATAATTGTATTCCTTATTATCTACAATTTCATCATTTATAGTTACTGTTAATTTGAATTGATTTTTTAAAAGTAAAATAATAGCAGAATCTACTTTAGAATGAGCAATTATTTCTTTTATCCCAATACTTACTACTTCACTTACTATTTTTGTTATATTGTGCTCTATCAACATTACAAAAATTTCTCCAGTTGAAATATCTGCATAACTTAACCCATAAGCATGATCAAAATCCAATATATTTCCAATATAATTATTATCTTTTTCATTTAGTGACTCATTATCAATAATTGTACCTTTACTTATTATTTGAATTAAATCACGTTTTACAATTCCTTTTGCTAATTTAGGATCTTCTAATTGTTCACAAATACCTACTTTATAGCCTTTATCAACTAATTTTTCAATATATATATTAGCAGCGTGATGTGGAATACCACACATAGGAATTTTTTCATCTAATCCAGCATTTTTACCTGTTAGAGTTAATTCTAATTCTCGTGATACATTTATGGCATCTTCAAAAAACATTTCATAAAAATCACCTAATCTAAAAAATATAATTACATCGGGATTATTCTTTTTTATTTCAATATATTGTTGCATCATTGGGGTAACTTTATTTATATCTACATCACTTATTTTCATAATCTTCACCTATAAGTATTTTACCAAATTTTTGAAATATTGTCTATTTTTGTAACAAAAAAATAGATTACTCTATTTTTCTAATTCTATTTATTTAACTTTTTTTGCCTATTGTATATAATTTTCATTTCTTCTGTATCTACACCTTCAAAAGAACCAATTATATTAATATTTTCTAATATAGTTCCATGCAGTGTTTTAAGTTTTACTGCTTGAGGATTTAGAATATTATTTCCTACTATTCCTCTAAAATCAGTATTTTCTAAATCAACCCCGTCAAATGATCCTGTTATTTCCATATCACATAATTTTGTACAAAATAAGCTTTTAGAATAAATTTTCTGAGGATTAATTTTATTATTTCCTAAAATTCCTTTAAAATTTGTTCTTTCCACATTTACATTATTATATGAGCCTATTATTTCAATACCTGATAGGGTTGTACCATATAATGACTTTGAATTTAGTGTTTGGGGATTTATTTTGTTGTTTCCTAAAATTCCTTTAAAATTTGTTCTTTCCACATTTACATCATCAAATGAACCTGTTATTTCTACGCCATCTAATACAGAGCAACATAAACTTTTAGAATAAACTTTTTGAGGATTTAACTTAACACCATATAATCCAGAAAAATCCACATTTTCTGCTAAAAAGTCATCAAAAGAGACTTCAGATAAATCAAGTTTTTTTAAAATACTTTTATCTACAGAGAAAACCTTACATGTTTTAATTATATTGTTGTAATCTTGAATTTTACAATAACATAATTTATTATCAAAAATTAGTTTTTCTAATACGCTTTTTTTAAGTTTTAGTTGCTTTTTATAGTTCCATTCTTCGATTAATGCAATTAATTCTTCTCTATTCTTCATTTATCCACCTCTTCAAATATTATAAACATTTATATTTCTTTGTCAATAACGAAAAAAAATAGATTACTCTATTTTTTTCCATTTTTACAAATTACTTTATCAAATGCTGCTAAAATACCAGGGAGAATTAATAATATTAACAATACTGAACACAATGTTCCTTGTGATAATGTTTCACAAATTTTTGCAGCAATTGCTGATGCAAAATTAGCAACAATCAATGTAACAATAATTAAAATTGATGAAGATGTTAAAATTGTATGAATTGACTTATTATAAGCATTAATTAAAGAATCTTTGATATTCATAGTTAATCTTGATTCCTTATAATATGAAGTATATACAATTGCGTAATCAATTGTAGCTCCCATTAAAATTGCTTGAACAATTAATAAGGAAATAAAATATACACTTCCACCCATCAAAGATAATATACCCATTGTTAAATATACAGCTGTTTGAATTATTAATACTAATATTATTGAAACAAGTATTGATTTGAATGTGAATGCTACTACAACAAATATGAAAATTATTGTTAAAATAGTTATAAAGTCTAATTCACTAGAAAAAGTTTTACTCATTTCAAGTGCCATAGGTGAATCACCTATAACATAAATTCCTTCTTTTCCTTCAAATTTATCTAAAGTATTTTGTACAAATTCTAAAGTATCAGCACCTTCTAATTCATAACTTGTATTTAATATTGCTCTTGAATATTTATCAGTAACTAATAAGTTTTTAGCGCTACCTATATTCTCATTAGCACTATTTATTTTTTCTTTCATTTCACTATCAATAAAGTCTTTAAATCTTGAATCATTTAAAATATCTTTATATAAATAATTTACAAAACTTTCAACAGTTAATTCATAAGTTTCATCATAGTTATTAATACTTCCATAATAAATATATAAAATATCTACTAAGTCATAATTTAATTTATCAGTTAATTTATTTAAAGTATTATATAACTCTTTTGAATCATATTTATAATCATTTATAGTTTTATGCATAATATCATTTACAGTATTTAATTTTTCTATTGATTTTTCATCAAATTTATTTTTATATGCATCATTTGTTATAACATCACTAATTATAAAGTCAGTATAATTTATTAATGAAATATTCATATTTTCTTTAATGTATAAAGAATTATATAGTGAATATAATAAACTTACTGTATTATTATCCATATTAATTAAATTTGATAATTCAGAAGAACTATAATAAATATTATTAATAGTACTATTCATAATGGTATTTAATAAATTTAAAGTACTAAGTGTATTTACTGTAATATTACCAGATAATAATGAATCATTTTGATTGTTAATTATTAAATTAACAAATTCATAAGGAGTAATTAATGTTTCAACAGAATTATAATCATATAACGAATACACTTGTTTTAATAATTCTTTAGAAACTACTTCTTTATTCATTAAACTATTTAAATAATCACTTAATTCACCATATGTATAACTATTTTCTACATTTTCCATTATATTATTAGCTAAATATAAACTTGGTAAATAAGTAGTAATAGCGCTACTTAATAAACTATCGTCTTTATGATTTAAGATAAAATTAACTAATTCTTTTGTACTTAAAGAAATTTTACCATTATTATAGTCATTAATACCATATATAGTCTTAGCTAAATTTTGATTTACCACTAAAGTATTAGCTAAATCACTATAATTCAATTTTGATTGAGCATTATTCATAATATTTAAACTATAATTTAATTTTTGTAAGGAAGCTTCATCACTTACTAACCCACTATTTAATAATAAATTTACAAAATCAATTGGTTTCATTAAATTGTTAGTTCCATATAGCGATACTAAATTACTAATTGTATTTAAATCTAAAGAGTCACTGCCAAACATTAAATATAAAGTATTACTATCTAATTCTTTATCATAATATGTAGTTAACATATCTAGTTTATTCAAATTATTAATAGTATCTGCATCAAAATATGAACTATAATTTGAATCATTTGATAAGGAAAGCGCTAATTTAACAAATTCATTTATTGAAATCTCACTACTTGAATCATTATTAATTGCATAGTATAAATAAATTTTATCAATTGTTTCTTTATTTAATCCAAAACTACTTAAATTATTACTCATTGTATTAGAATCAAATTTTGTATTAATAAATTCTTTGTTTGATAAAAGCTTTAATATACTAATTGTATTACTTATATCATCACTAATTAAATTACTATAAGTAGGATCACTTTTTAATGTATATACAAAATTAGCAAATTCATTTAATGTTAATTTTGTATTTGTATCGCTTTTTAATCTATAAAATAAAAATAATTTTTTTGTTAATTCCTTATCTATACCAAATACATTTGACATTTGTTCATAATTTAATTTTTGATTTATAAATTCTTTATTTGAAAATAAAGATAATTTTTTTATAGACTCTATAGTATCACTATTAATACTACTAGAATACTTAGAATCATTTAAAACATAATTATTAATGAAATTAGCAAATTCACTTATAGTCATCTTAGTATTTACATTTTTAGAATTATATAATAATAAGATATCAGAAGCATCACTTTCATTTATTCCTAAAATGTTAGAAATATCTTTAATATTTTTACTATTTAAAACATTATCTTTATCTGTAAAATTAGATAAAAGTTCAATATTAGTTTTAATATCATCAGTAATTAAACTATTAAATTTTTCATTATTATATATATCATTTTTTATAAAATTTATAAAATCAAAAGATGATAATTTAATATTTTCTTTATTGAAATAATTATAATAAATTACCTTAAGTAAATAATCATCAATACTTGTATCTTGACCTAAATCACTTAATTTTTGATTTAATTCATTATATTTTAATTTTTCATTTATTGTATTACCATAACATAATACTTGATTAATATTTTGATCATTTATTGACCTGCAGTAATCACTTACTAAATCTTCATATTTATTTTCATATACTATTGCGATTTGATTATCTGCTCCAAAAATTTTAGCAACCTCATCTTGTTCTGAATCAGTATATAAAATTTGTAAATTACCTTTTAATAAGAAACTTGCAACAAATACTGTTACTATAGCTACGGGTTGAATAAATTTAATTTTACTATTCATATTTCCTAACAATTTTAAATTGAATTTAGGAGATTTTTTGTGAGTCTTATATATTAATTTATCAAATAGAAGAATTAATGCAGGTAGGCATAATAAAACGCCTATCAAACTTAAAAATACACCTTTAGCTAAAACAAAACCTAAATCTTTACCTATTGTGAAACTCATAAATACAAGTGCAAGTAGGCCTACTACTGTTGTTACAGAACTACTCATAATAGAACTGAATGAGTGATATAAAGCTGTTTTCATAGCTTTAACTTTATCTTTTTCACTGGCTCTTTCTTGTCTATATCTATTTGATAGCATAATTGAATAATCCATAGATAAAGCAAGTTGTAGAATAGCTGTTATCGAATCAGTTATGTTTGAAACACTAGGAAACATTATATTTGTACCCTTATTGATAAATACAGCCATACCAATTGATATTAGATATAAAAATGGTTCAACATATGATTCACACATTATGATTAATATAACCATAGCCATTGAAATAGCTAAAATTACTATCCACAAATGTAATATTGTTTTATTCTCATCATCAATACTTCCACTTGTAGCATATGGTTTATATTCCTTTTGAACCTCTTTATAAACATTTGTTGATGTATCTGATGAAGCATAATCATCAACATTAATAACATATAAAGTATATTCATCTTTATTATATTTTGTAGTATCATCATAATCGACACTGCTAACGCCATCAATATCTAAAAGATTATTATATAGTTCAGTTTTTTCATCATCTGATAATCCCTTATAAACTACATTTAATACACTCTGTTTTTGTTCCTCAAATTCAGAATCCATAATTTCTTTTCCGATTTTTGTTTCTGAATCATCAGGTAAATACTTAGTAATGTCTGAATTAATATTTACTTTTGTTGATAAAAACAAACAAAAAGCAGACAATATTATGAATATCACAAGAACAATATTTCTTTTTTCAACAATAAAATCTGTGACTTTTCTCATATTCAATATCTTCCTTTCTTTGACAAAAGATATTTTAGTACAATAATGCATACACATTAAAGGACATTTGGATACGAAATGTATAAATTCATACACTGTCAATAAAATTGTTTGAATTTTCATACACTGTCAAAATTTATCATAATTTTGTGATATAATTATTTTGAGGTGAATTATATGAAAGTCAAAAATTTAAATGCTTCTTCTAAAAAGACAAAGGAATTAATAAAAAAATACTTTGTAGAATTATTACACGAAAAGCGTGAGTTACAATTTGTTACGGTTACTGATCTTGTAAAAAAAGCTGGAATTACTAGATCAACATTTTATACCCATTATGATAATATTTATGATGTAGCAAAAGAATTCCAAAATGATACAATAGAATTATTATTAAATGAAGATGTTGATATAAAAAGTATTAATGATGTTAATGTTTATATTGATGTTATTATAAAAAATTTAAAAGAAAATGAAAATACATATAAAATGTTACTTTCTTCTGATGAACCACTAATATTTTTGGACAAAATAAGAAAAGTTTTTATAGATGCTGCTTATAATTGCTTGAAAAATTTAAATATAAATTCTAAATATTTAGAATTAGATATGAATTTTTGTGTTGATGGAATTGTTAGTCAAATATTAAAGTATTTTAGAAATAATAGTAATTACACATTAGATGAATTAGGATTTAATATAAAAAAATGGTTTATGAAAATTTTTAATGAAAAATAGCTAGAGTTTTTTCTCTAACTATTTTAATTTTGCATTATACAAGATTCAATTCTACCTTTAAAATCTGCTCCGTCACAACAAATTTTAGAAGCTGTATTTTTATTTTCATCAAATGATGCATTAGAACAATCTGGTGTATCTACACAATATAAGTAATTTTTAGATTGTTTATAAATGTTAACTTTAATTTCATCGTTTTTAAACTGTTCATCAGTCCTTGGATTTTTAAAATCATCTGCTAAATAAGAAACATATTCTTCAGTATTTTTTGTAGGATCATAAGTTTTATTTTTTAACTGTTCTATCGAAACTATGTAAGTATCACTACATTTATTATTTAAATTAACTAAAAATTTTGTATTGTCTGTTGCCCAATTTTGACTAGCCCTAATTAATTGATTTAATTGATCATAATATAATTTTTCTTTTTGTTTTGACATCATATTTGTAACAGTTGGAATAGTTATTATGGCAAGTAAACCTAAAATTGTTATAACAGCTAAAAGTTCAACTAGTGTAAAGCCTTTATTTTTCATCATAACTCACCTATTTATTTTCATCAATCCAATTTTGAATTAATTCTTTTGGCATATAACCAATCTTGTTATCAACTAATTTTCCATCTTTAAATAACATCAAAGCAGGAATACTCATAATTCCATATTTTTTAGCAAGTTCATGTGCTTCATCAACATTAATTTTTACAATTTTAGCATCATTTCTATCATCTTTTATAGCTTCAAGTTGACTAGCTAACATACGACATGGTCCACACCAATCTGCATAAAAATCAACTAAAACTAAGCCATTACTAACTAAAGAGTCAAAATCAGATTCATTTCCGTGTATAATTTCCATAAAATTCTCCTATCTATATTTTTCTAATACGCCTTCTAAACGATTAATTTTTAATTTACCTTTACTATTTAAAGTTTCAACTGAATCAACAGTAATTATGTTATATTTTAAGAATAAATCGATGGTTTCAAGATTAAACTCGTCAGTATTTATCTCACTTTTGTATTTTTCTCCTAATGCATTGAATTCGTCAATAATATTAACAGTTTTTAAAACTATTCCAGACAAAATTGGAGTATTATTTATAATTGGATCTCTTAATTTAGATTCTTCAATTTGAGTGTCCATCTTAAAAACTGGTAATGAGATAACAAAAAGTAAAATAAACGCAATTACATAATAATGAATTCCTCCTACAATCATACCCAATATTTTACTTGGTAAACTTAAAACAATTGTTGTATTAAGTATTTTTTCAAAAATTGTAGTAGCAAGCAATAAAATTCTAAATACAAGCATTACAATTCCAAGTACAAGTAAAAACGCTATAAACTCATATAAAATTATATTTAATGCTGTAACACCTTTAAAAATTCCTCCAAATTCAAAAAATGGTAAGTGCTCATACATTAATTTTGATAAAGGATTTTTAAGTAAAAATGCTATAACTAATGCCAATGCAAATTTAGCAAAACAAACTACTTCCTTAGTTAATCCCCTTTTATAACCTAAACACAACCCTGAAATAACAAGTAATATAATAATAATATCGATTATATTCATATCATTCATTCCTTCCATTATAATTATATTATAAATTTAATAAAAAAGAAAGTATTTTATTTTTTATAAATAACGTGGTAAAATATTGATGAGGTGGAGAAATGACTATAACTTTAAAAGTAAGCGACAACACTAAGCAAGAAATGATTGATTTTTTTAAGGATTATAAGCGTGAAAAGACTCCTGCATACGCAATTTTTCAAGCTGATGATGCTGATACAGTAGTAACACTTTATGAATCTGGAAAAGCAGTCTTTCAAGGAATTAGTGCTGATATATCTGCTAATATTTGGATTGAAAGAGAAAGACACTTAAATCCTTTGAAAAAAATAGAAACTACAAATAGTGAAAAAAAAGAAAAAAAAGAAAAAGAAATTGAAAAAATTGATTCAAAAATATATTATTCTAATTCAATTGGTTCAGATGAAGTTGGTACTGGTGATTATTTTGGACCTATTGTCGTTACAAGTGCTTATGTAAAAAAAGAAGATATTCCTTTTTTAGAAGGATTGGGAGTTAAAGATTCAAAAAAATTAACAGATGAAAAAATACTCGATATTGTTCCACAGGTGATAAAAAGAATTAAATATAATAGTTTAGTATTTTCTAATAAAGAATATAATCAAAAATATTCTTCTGATATTAATATGAACAAAATTAAAGCAATTTTACATAACAAAGTATTATATAACCTAACAAATGAAGAAAAAAATGTTGACTATGTAGTTGTCGATCAATTTGCTAAACCATACGTATATTATAATTATCTAAAAAATACTCCAAACGTAGTAAGAAATATAACGTTTATGACAAAAGCTGAGGATAAATGTTTATCAGTAGCTTGTGCTTCTATTATAAGTAGATATATATTTATTAAGGAATTTAGTAAACTAAGCAAATATGTTGATATTCTCCTACCTAAAGGAGCTTCTACTAATGTTGATGATGTTGGAGTTAAAATTGTTAATAAATATGGATTTGAAAAACTAAGCGAAATTGCTAAACTAAGTTTTAAAAATACCGAAAAAATCAAAGAAAAACTAAAGAAATAAATCTTTAGTCTTTTTTATTATTCTTTTGTGAAAAAATACATCCACAATAATCTTGTCTATATAAATTGTATATTTTAGAAAGCTCAATTGATCTTTTATAACCATTTTTCTTTTTAAAATCAGAATATAAATAATTAATAGAATATTCTTTTTGTAATTCCTCACCTATTTCGTTAACCCAATTTGAATTCTTATAAGGACTTAATGTTAAAGTGGTTGCAAAATAATCAAAATTATTTTCTTTAGCAACAAGTGCAGTTTCATTTAATCTCAACTTATAACACTTATAACATCTTTTTCCTCTTTCAGGTTCTTTTTCTAATCCATAAGCCATATTCATAAATATATCTGGATTATAATTTCCTTCTATAAAACTTATTTCATATTTTTGAGGTAATTCCCTGATAAGTCTTTTTTGTTCATTGACTCTTTTTTTATATTCAATCTCATCTGTAATATTTGGATTATAATAAAATATTGTTATTTTGAAAAAATTAGATAAATATTCTAGACAATAACTACTACAAGGAGCACAGCAACTATGTAATAATAACGTTGGAACATAATTTTTATCTAAATTTTCTTTTATTATTTCTTCAAGTTTTAATTGATAATTCATATTATCTAAAAAAAGCCATATAAATTATAAATCCAAAATATATTAAACTCATAATAATACCATTAACTCTTTCAGACATTTTTGTGTTATGTTTTATACCTACAATCATTGAAATTAAAACACCACCTACAAGTCCTCCTATATGAGCAAAGTTGTTAATACCTGATATGGAAAATCCTATAATTAAATTAATAACTAGAATTGGAATAATTTGTGATTTTATTACTGTACCTAAATACACACGATAATGATATCCAAAATAAAGTAATGCCCCCATTAGGCCAAAAATTGCGCCACTAGCTCCTACACTAACAACATTATCAGCCATAAATAGAAGACTTAATAAATTTCCTGCTACTCCACTTAATAAATAAATAATTAAAAATTTTACTTTTCCAAAAAAACTTTCTAATTGTGGACCTAGTACATATAAAGCGTACATATTACATAATAAATGTAAAATTCCATTATGTAAAAAAATTGAGGAAACTAATCTATAAAATTCGTAACTACCATATTTTCCATTTAAAAATCCAGGAACTAATCCACCAAAATCTACTAAAGTTTTAGTATCTGTACTACCATTACCTAGAATATACATAAGTATAAAAACAATAACATTTATTAGTATTAAAGAAATAGTTATATATGGTTTTTTCATTTTAAATAATTCTTCAGCTTTTTTAGTATCTTCTTCATTTTTTTTATTTATATCACGAGTAATTTTTAATAACAATTCAGTTCCTTGTTCTTTAAAATTAGTTGCATCAGTAATATTTGGAAAACTATTTACTAAAAATTTGTAACTTTTTAAATCATCAATTTCCTTTATATCAACACAATCAATATTACCAAAATTATATTGATCTTTACTTAATTCATCAACATTATCTCCTAAATTTAAGAAAATACTTAAAGTTTTTAAATTAACAGATAATGTTTTTCTCTTAATTTTTTTCATAATTTGATTTGTTTTAAATAAATCAAAATCGAATTGTTCATCATTATGTATATAATCAGTAACAATTCTAACAATTTCATAATCTGAATCTAAATTTTCAAGCCAAATTTCATTTTTTGCTCCGTGTAATACAATTGGATTATATCCCTGTTCAGTTATAAAAAAGTGAAGCAGTTTCATAACTTTTTCATCTAATTCATTTAACGCTGTATTCATATTATACCTCCTCCGATTCAAATTTATTTAAAATGTTTAAAAAGCACTCTGGTAATTCACTATCAAATTCCATATATTTTTTTGTTCTAGGATGAATAAAACCTATCGTTTTAGCGTGCAAACATTGTCCTGTTTCGTCAATTTTTTTTCTTCTACCATATACTGGATCATTAACAACAGGATGTCCTATATAATTCATATGAACACGAATTTGATGAGTACGACCAGTTTCTAATTTAAGTTCAATTAAAGTAGCATTTTTATATCTTTTAAGAACTTTAAAATGTGTAATTGCTTTCTTACTATTTTGGTCAGTAACTGCCATTTTCTTTCTATCTTGCCTATCTCTACCTATAGGTGCATCAATAGTACCAGTATCATTTTCAATAACACCCCAAACAAGAGCAACGTATTTTCTAGTTGTTGATTTTTCTTCTAATTGTTTTGCTAAAAAATCGTGTGCTTCGTTGTTTTTAGCAACCATTAATAATCCAGTTGTATAGGCATCAATTCTATGAACAATTCCTGGTCTAAATGAGCCATTTACATCACTTAATTTTTTAGAATGATACATAAGTCCATTAACTAAAGTATGGTTAGCGTTTCCAACAGCGGGATGAACAACTACACCATTTTCCTTGTTTACAATAATTACATCATCATCTTCATAAACAATATCTAGATTCATATCTTCTGCCGCAATTGATGGCATTTCTTCTTCATAATCTGATATTTCTATTACATCACCTTTTTTTAATAAATAACTATTTTTTATAGATTTGTCATTAACTTTTATATAATTTTCCTTTAACATTTTTTGAATTTTACTTCTTGAAAAATTTAAAACATCAATTAAATAACTATCAATTCTTTTATTAATGTCGTCATTAATCATTATTTTTTGCATTTTTTTCACCCTTATCTATTAAAGCATCAATTAACAATAAAATAACAGAAATGACAATACAAATGTCAGCAAAATTGAAAACAGGAAAATTATAACCAAATATTTTAAAATCTAAATAATCAATAACTTTCCCGTATTTGAGTCTATCCCATAAATTTCCAATTATTCCACCAATTAATATACTATAACTTATAAATTCTACTATTTTTATATTTTTTATTTTAAAAAAATAACTATATATCAAAATTAAGGCAAATACTGAAATTAAAATCAAAAAAATTCTATTACCACTAAAAATACTCCAAGCAGCTCCATCATTTTCTACGTATGATACCGAGAAAAAATCTGGAATAATACTAATAGAACCACCTAGCCCCATCGTACCAGATATTATTAACTTTATAATTTGATCAACTAATACGCATACTAAAGTAATAATTAAACTTTTTTGAAACATAAAATCACCAATACTAATTATACACTTAAATAAAAAATATCGCAAGTTGCGATACTTTAAGTGCTAATTATTAATAACTTTTTGATATTGTTTTACATTAATATTCTCTAGTTCCTCAAAGAATGAAATTGGATAAAATACATCTTTATACTTTATAGAACTAAATCTTTTTGAAGTTGGATCTACTATTATACTTTTTAAATTGTTACTTAAATTTTTATAAATTTCATCATAATTTTTTTCTGCAAATAACAAATTATATCCATCATAAGAAAATTTTATATTATCAAACGCATTATTTTCTTTTGCATCCTTAATACAACTACAAATAAATAATGGATGACTATTTGTAACTTTAAGATAAATAATTCTTTTTAAATAAGAAATTAAATTATCAAAATTACCAGTTACTTCTCCAATAACAATATTATAATTTTTAATATTATTGATAGAATATTCATAAATAAGCAAATTATGTTTAGAATTTGTATCGACATTTAAATAAGTTTCTGTAAAAATTTTTTCATTTTTTATTTTTTTCATACTACCTCCAACAAAAAAAGATGAATAAAAACTTTAAAACATATTCAGTTTTCATTCACCTACTTTCTATATAATCATACACAATTTTTAAATTTTTGTAAAGAAAAAGATTTTGAATCTTTCAAAATCTTAAGCTCTTTCAGAATAGATACTAACTTGTTTTTTATCTCTTCCTACTCTTTCAAATTTAACATAGCCATCTACTTTAGCATAAACTGTATCATCCGAACCAATTCCAACATTCTTACCAGGATATACTTTAGTACCACGTTGACGATATAGAATAGATCCTCCAGTTACAAATTCTCCGTCTGCAGCTTTTGCACCTAATCTTTTTGCAATCGAATCACGTCCATTTTTAGTAGAACCTTGTCCTTTTTTATGGGCGAATAATTGAATGTTTAATTGCATTAAATTCATGATACACCTCCTCTTACATAATTTTTATATACTTTTTATATTTTTTTTCTAATTCTTTGAATAAGTCTAACATATTTATAATTAATGTATCAACATACTCATTATGATCTCTAACTATTATTTTTAAATATCCATCTTTTTCTTCATAGGAAATGGCATTCTTATAAAGCATTAATATGGCATTAACGGTAGTTATAGAAATACTACTCACACTGGCACAAACTATATCCTTACCAGCTTCTTGATAGCCAGAATGACCTTCAATAATAATCTCATTTATATTATTATCTAAATAACTTGACTTAATTTTAATCATTTTTATTTACACTCAATTTTCTTAATAACAACCTTAGTATATGGTTGACGGTGTCCTTGAGTTCTATGATAATTTTTCTTTTGGTTGTATTTATATACTTTGATTTTTTTGTTTTTACCATGTTTTTCAACTTCAGCTGTTACTGTAGCATCTAAATATGGAGTACCAACTTTATCATCAACCATTAAAACCTTATCAAATTTTACAGTTTTTCCAGCTTCAACATCTAATTTTTCAATGTATAAAACTGTTCCATTTTCTACTGTATATTGTTTTCCACCAGTTTCGATTACTGCTTTCATTCTTAACCTCCTTTATATTAAATCTAAGACTCGCCATTAAGGTAACTTACGTTTTTTAACCTTTTCTGTGCGGTTGTAGAGAGAGGCTCTACACAATAGTAAATTTTAGCATACTTTACTCTTAATGTCAATTTTTTATTTAATTTTTAGTACTTTATCTTTATTTATTTTTTTATATAGTTCAACATTAGCTATTTTATTTCTTTTACATGCTCTTAAACCATTAATATTTGTTTGTGATAAAATACTATAAGATTTATCAAAAGAAATATTCTTTAATGAAATATTATTAATAGATCCATTTGTAAAATATAAAATCATTTCCAAAGCACTTGGACATGTCTGCATTATATTAGATAATGTAGGCACACAAATATATACTTTATCATTATTCCTTTCAAACGAAAATCTGTGAAAATGACCTTGAAATATTATCTTAGCTGCTCTAAAAAAGTTTATTTGTTTGTTCATATTTTGTATATTATGGTGTAATAGAATTTTATCGTTTTTTAAATTAACTAGTGTATTACTATATCCCCCGATAATAACATCATGTCTATAATTATTACATAGTTCAACTATATTTAATGAATCTTTTTCTAATACTGAATAATCATGATTTCCACCAACTGCAAATGTCAAAATATTTTTATCAAATGGATATTTTTCTATAAAATATTCTAATTGTTTATATAAATCAGTTATGTGCTGTTCACCTCTAGTAAATGGTCCATCGATTAAATCGCCACAACATAAAATAATATTTATACTGTTTTTAACACAATAATTATATGCTTTATCTATTAAGTCCAATCGGTCTAATTTATTACCAAAATGTAAATCAGAAATCACAAGAAGTTTTAATACATTTTCTTCTTTATCTGTAATAATAGTTTCACTTTTATTTACATTCATTGTATTATATTTATTAAATTCACTTATTTCAGATATATTTTTATATTTAATCGTGCCATCAGAATAATATTTTCTTGATGTTAAAATACCCATATTTTTAAGTTTTAACAATTCCTCATATAATTCTTTTCTACTCAAATTAAGTTCTTGACATATTTCAAAACTGCTTTTTTCTTCTTTTAACATTTCTTTTAAATCTTTTTTTATACTTTTTTCATATAAAATATCATTTTGTAATAATTTTCTAATTTTAGGAACAATTTTCTTATAAAATATATATGCTTCTTCTTGATTCCAATTATCGCTTGTCATAAAACTATCTAAATTACATCCATATTTATCGATAATAATTGCTTTTTCTCTTTGTGTTAAATCAGACAATACATTATTTATTTGAAACTTGCTATAATTTTCAAAATAATCATATATTGTTTTTTTGTTTTTTCCCATATCATTTTCTCCATACAACAAATAATTAATATGGGATTTATACTAACATTGTTTACTCTTAATGTCAAATTTTTTCTTCAAAATATTTTTTTCAGTTTCATATTTTTTATTATAATAAAAAATATGTTTATATTCTCTTTTCATTTTTTCTAATTTATTTGACTTAATGATTTTAACTTTTTTTAAATTTATATTATATATATATCTTTCTAATAAAAACTTATTAAAAATAAAATCGTGATTTAAAAATTCTTCTATATTTTTATAAAGTAAAAAAATAGTTGCTAAAAACATAATAAATCCAAATTTATAAAAAATCAAAATATATATAAATATTATAAGAGTAATTATTGATGTAATAATTGCGATTAAATGACTTTTTTTAAATGAAAAAAATTTATTAATAATAATATTTAATAGTTTAAATCCATCTAATGGAAATATCGGTAACATATTAAATATTAATAATGAATAATGATAATTTCTTAAAATTTCATTAAATCCAAATATTTTTATATATATTGTATAAAATATAATCTGAAATAATGGACCTAATAATAAAATAATAAATTCTTCAAGTAAACTTTTACTTAAAAAATCATTAAAAATAGTTATTCCACCAAACGGTAAAACAATTATTTTATCTACTTTCCACTTAAACATTTTTGCAGCTAGAAAATGACCTAATTCGTGAATAACAATTAATATAGTAAAATATAGAAAATTTTTAAAAAGCCCAGAAAAAGCACATACAAAAGCCATTACCCAATATAAAATATGAATTTTAAAGATAGTCATTATATTTTAACACTTTTCCATCTTTTTTAAATACTAAATATAGTTCATCATTAATTGTAGATCCAATTAAAGACCCCTTATCAACATAATCATATAAATTTATATTAATGTTTTCAATATTAGAATACCAAACATCTATTCCATTTACCTGCTCTATTATAACTGTGTTTGGATAATTTTCTTTATCACCAATAAAAACAACCATTCCATTTTCCATATTAGGAACTAAATAATTTTTGTCAACAAATAATTTAACTCCATCTTTATACTCTTCACTTTTGTAAAACTTTAATTTTTCATTAAATACAGGTTTTGTTTTACTTTCAAAATAATCACTAAATGGTATGGCACTACCAAATATATTTTTATACATATGATTTATTGATGCAAATGAAATATTGTTTTCATAAATATTTTCATAGAATTTTTCTTTAAAATTAGGATTTTTCTTTAAAACAATTAATGTAGATATAGTTAATAAAATTACAATCAATACTTTAACTAAAGATTTATATAAAATACTATTTTTATTATTAGTGTTATTATTATTATTTAAAGTTTGATGACGTTTTTGTCTCATTTCCATTCTTATCTTTTCTATATCATTTTTCACCTTAATCACCTAATAATATATATGAAAAAAAATATTAATTAGACTATTTATATTTTTTTATAAATAAGTAATTAAATAATAAAACATAAACTAAATTAAATATTATAGAACTATATATGCTTTTAAGTAAAACTATGTAATTAAAAGGTAAGTATCCAACAATAATTAAGATAAAGTAACTAATTAATCTATAAATTACAAAAATACTTAAATATTTAATAATATCTGAATTAGAAAAAATTAATTTATCAATATTTTTAATAAAAATTGAGCTTATTAAAAAAGTTAAAACACTAAAACCTAATCTATTTGTAAAAATTAAATCATATACTAAAGAAATAATAATTACTATTAAGTAATATTTATTTTTATTCTCTATCATTTTAGAAATAATAATTAATGATGAAAAAACAAAACATATATTAAAAAATAAGGTATTAATTGGTATAAAAAGTGATAAATTTGACTCTAAAAAAAATGACAGAAAAATTATTAATAATATTTTAATCATTATCTACATTCCTCTTTAAAACTGTTACATAGTAAATATCATTAAAATCAATTTTACTTTTAACTTTTAATGTCTTAGATAAATCAAAATTATCGGTACTTATTTCTTCGACATATCCTATTAGTATTCCACTTGGAAAAGAATCAGTTAAACCACTAGTAACAACTTTAGCACCTTTATCAATATTTGTATTATCACTTATACCATTAATTAGAAAGAAAGAGTCTTTATAATTAGATAATAATCCATATACAAAGCGTCCATCATATTCTATTTTAACAGATATTTTATTTGTCATATTTTCATCTGTCAGAAGTTTTATAACACTTGTATTATTACTTGTTTTAATTATTTTTCCAATTAATCCATCAGAATTTATAACTGCCATACCATCTTTTATTCCATCACTAGAACCTTTATTTATTGTAAGTTCATTAAACCAATATGATATATTTCTGTTTATAACAGTAGCATTTATATAACTTCTTTCACTTAATGTATTATTTAGTTCAAGTGTCTTTTTTAGTTCTTCATTTTCTTTTAAAAGTTCCATATTTATTCCAATGCTTTCTAAATTACTTATATCAGTTTCATAATTTTTATTAAAAGATAAATTTTTCTTTAGCGCAAAAAAAGGTGTAGATAATATATTACTAATAGTTAATACGCTATTTTTGATTATTTTTTCTCCACTAGTTAATTTTCTATCGTCATCAATAAATATAACCAATGATAATAAAATTACTAAAATTGTTATTATTAATAAAATAACTTTTTTCTTTTCATTCTTTTTTTTACGCATTTTTATCACCTTATATCATTATTTTCAAAAAAACTATAATAATTATTATTTGTAATAATTACATGATCTATTATTTTTACGCCTAAAAGTTCGCCTATTTCAACTAATTTTTTTGTAAGACTTATATCTTCTTTTGATGGAAATACTGATCCAGCAGGATGGTTATGAACGCAAATAATTCCTGATGCACTCAATAAGTATGCTTCTTTAAAAATCTCTCTTGGATGAACTACGCTTTTATTAACGGTACCAATAAATAATAATTTATCTTTTATAACCTTTTTAGCCGTATTCAAATATAAACAATAAAAATATTCTTGATTTTTATCACCTATTTTATTTTTATAGTACTCAAAAACTAATGAACTATTAGTTATTTTTGTTTCATTTAAAGACATTATTTGATTATTTATTCTTCTTGATAATTCAAACGCTGCTAAAATGGAAACTGCTTTAGTAACGCCAATACCTTTAATTTTTGTTAGTTGTTCTAAATTTATGTTTTTTAATTCGTTTAAACTTTTATATTTTTTTAATATTTCATCTGCTATTGTTTTAGCGGATTTTTCTCTAGTACCTGTTTTTATTAAAATTGCTAAAATTTCTGAATCACTTAAAAATTCTGCACCATTATTTATAAGTCTTTCAATTGGACGATCACTTTTTGGAATATCTTTAATTAGTACTGTCACTATTTATAACCAACTCCTCATATTTTGCTAAAACTTGTGAGCATATACCTTTAATAGTTTGATTATCTTCAGTTTCTCTTAACATTTGATCATATTGATCAATAACAACAGAAAACGCTTCATTATTAACAGATATATTATCTACATATATAATATATCCAGCATTTGTAAAAAATCCTTGTATTTTCATCATATTATCGTAATCTTTTGTAATTCCTACATAAGTTAGGTATTTTGAATCCTTTACATCATAAATATAATAATCAAAACCCATCATATTTTTTTCCATATCTTCATAACTATCATACTCACCCTGTCTTAAAAAATAATATGAATCACTATTTTGGTTAAATACTGGTGCCAGTTCATATTCTGAATCGTATTGATTAAGCATAAATTTTCCCATCAAAAATCCTACTACAATAGCAAATACTGCTGACAAAATTGTTTTCCATTTCATATTATCACCAGTATTATTATCCAACAATAAATATAATTTTCTTGTCGAAAAATATTCAAATAATATTTTATTAAAAGAAAAAAGTCATTATAATGACTTTTTATAAGTTTTATTATTTAATTCTTTTTTGTAATCTGAAATTATTTCATCTGATAAAATAATTCTTTCATCTATTAAGCCTAATTCAACCATCTTTAATAAATTTGCTACATGTAATTCATTTTTTAATTTTCTATTCATTTCAGTATTACTTTTTATAGCATCTCTAAGTGAAGATAGTGTTAAATTATCCATAGACATAGGCACCTCCTCTTTGATAAAGTACCTTACCATATCATATTATTTATTTAGTGTCAATATTTTTTGCTTTTGTTTTTTGTCTATTAGAAACAAAGTTATCATAATCCTCATTTATTATTTTTTCATAGTATTGCATTATTTCTTGAAAGGTATATTTTTTTAAAAGTTCTTCTATATCAACATTATTAGATAATTCTTTTCTAAACATTTCATATTTATTATTCATTATCTATTCCCCTTTCTTTTATTTTGATTACATATTTCAAGAACTTTTTCTAAAGTTTTGGAATCATCATTTAATTTCAATGTGTTGTCATTAACAAAATTATTTCTTTTAGCTAATCTATCATATAAGTTTCTATCTACATCACTTTTTTTTACACCAACACCCAAAATAATAATAGAGTTGTTATATGAATTTCTATAAATTATTCTAATTTGATCTTCTTTTAATTCACGAAATTGTTTCAACTTTTCATTATTTATTAATTGTTTATCATTAGTTTTTTTAGTTAATCCATATCTTTTTTGTAAAAGTAATTCTTTAATTTTATCATAATATTCCTCTGGGACTGTTTTTAAATCACGTTCTATGTAAGACATATCATTTGACATTGCAAATAAAAAATTAGTTTTAACTACAGTTTCATCTATAAATTCTTCTTTTTCTTCTAAATAATTTTCTTCTTTAATGTTTTTAATTTGATCATCAAAGAAATCTCTACATTTTTTATATAGTTTAAATTTTTTCTTATATTCTTTTAGTACATCTATTTTAACATCATTATCAAAGTAAAAGTCTTCCTCTTTTATTAATGCAACTGTATCATATATTTCTTGTTGGATCTTTGACAAAAAATCATAACATATCTTTTTGTATTCTATTTCATCATATATATTTTGATCGTATACAGGCAAACTCTGTTTATAAGTTTCAAAGTCATCAATATAATCTTTAGAAGATTCAACTAAATTACTTATAAATTTGTCTATTTCCATATCCTTTTTTGGGTTAATAGATATTTTAGGAAACATTTCATAACCATCATTAATCATATTAAATATCTCATATTTATTAGAATCATTTCTATACTTTGAATAGAAAGATTTATTATACACCCTTATATATTCACATAGTCTTACTATCAAAAGTTTATCATAATTCTTTTCTTCTAAAAATTTATAAACAGAATGGTACAAATTTTTTGCTAAAGGTTGCCTATATTTTAAACAGGATATTACTGTGCGATATTCTTTAGTTTTATTTGAATCGTAAGTTTGTTTAATTAATTCACTCTCGGCAGATATTTCTTCGTATTTATTGAATAATCTATTATAAAATTCATGAACTAAATATATTATTTTTTAAAAATATTTTAGCAATTAAATCTTCACCTAAATAACTAAAACCTAAATTTAATATAAAAGTTATAACCAAAATAAATAAAGGAATATTTAATGTATGTTTTATAGAAGACATTATTATTCCCTCATCACAATGACAATGCTCATGTTCGCATAAATCTTTTATTTCCACATTTTTTTTACCTTTTCTAAAAAAGAAATCAATTAAAAATCCCATAATTATTCCTATAGCAACTTTTAGACAAAGAATTTTTATAATCACCATATTATTAACTCCTTGAGCTAACATTATTGGTAACATCTCATCACTAGTTGATAAATAAACGGAAATAAGAGTTCCAAGACTTATTATTCTTGTAATATATAAATTTGTTGCAGAAGCACTAAATCCACATTGTGGTACTACACCTAAAACACTTCCTATAAGTGGTCCAAATTTTCCAGATTTTTTTATTATAGATTGATTTTTTAATTTATGTTCAATATATTCGATTATAATAAAAGTAACCAATAAAAAAGGAATTAACTTTAATGTATCTAATAAAGTGTCTAAAATTATTTCTATCATACGTCCATAAGTAATTTACATTACTTCCATCATCACTTATTACATGCCAGTTATATCAACCTAATTCTAATGCATCTCCTGAATTATATCTATCACTTATTTCAAATTCACTAGATATCGAAATATTACCTGCTTTATCTTTTGCGAATGCATAATATGTACCCGATTCTTCTTTTGTTTCTGTTATTTGTGTTAAGTTTGTTTCTTTAAAATTACAGCTACTAACATCATTTGTATTTGTTATACAATAACTTCCTATTCCCGATTCTAAATCAGCATCAAAACTATAAGCATCTTTCATTGTAAATTCACGAACGCGAATTAAACCATATCTTGGTCTTGTTTTATCTCTAAATTTTGTACGTATTTGATATAAGTTAAATGGCATATCTTTATATGATTTTATTTGAACTTTTGCCATTTCAACAAATAACTCTTCATGTGTTGGTCCTAAGGCATAAGGTCTAGAATATCTATCTTTTAATGTAAACATATTATCACCAAAAATAGATCGTCTTCCACTATTTACATATATTTCTTCTGGCATCATCATCGGCATACAAACTTCAAGTGCACCAGATTTATTCATTTCATTACGAACAATATTTTCAATATTCTGTATAACTTTAAGTCCAAGTGGTGTATACATATAAATACCATTACTATTTTTTTTAATCATTCCACTTCTAACTAATAATTTACCACTAGTAGATTCTTCATCTCTTACATCTTCACGAATAGTATAAAAAAAGTTATTTTTTAATTTCATAAAATCATCCCATTTCAACAAATTCACTTATAATATTATACTATGAAAAGATATGAAAAGACAAAAAAAGGAATATAAAAATTCCTTATTGCCAATTTGAATAAATATCTTTACAATTTTCAATACTACTAAGATAAGATTTTCTTAAAATTTTAACAAGTGGAACATTATGTTTATACGCATATCTTATAGTTTCATCATTTGGTTCATCATAACTTATAACAAAATCAGGTATGTTTTTCCCTTTTATTCTTAACTCATTATAAGTACCATTTAATTTTGTTCTATGATTTAAATCACCCATCAATAACCATTCTGGCGTTTTAAGTCCAGGACGGTGATATTTATTTTCATGAAAATTATTACATATCGAGTCAAGAGAATTCATATGAACAATATCTTCTGGTTTAATATTTGAATATCCAAATTTAATTCCATCATCACCATAATATACCGAACGATTTTCATCACATATTACACTATATGATTCAAATTTTTCTATGTAATTTCCATTAAACAAATGTTCTCCATCACGCATTCTTCTACAAAGAAAATTAAATTTTTCACCACTAAAATAAATAACAGGAAGGACAACTTTCTTTTTATCAAGTATAAACACTTCTTTAGTTACTACCCTTCTGGAAATATTGGTTAAAGATTTAATAATATCATTTGTAGATTTAGTTTTCATTTTTTTTAATATATCTTCTTTCATTTTATTTAAATTAACATTTTTATATTTATAAAAAACTTCTCTAATTCTTTCAGGTTTACTATAAAAAACAATATCCCTCATATCATTTATAAATTCTGAATCATAAATATCTTGAAAAGACGATTTTTTTATCATGTCTAAATATACCCAAAAATCATATGCTGAATCAGTTAAATTACCCATTAACAATTTATACATCAATTTATATTTTTTTGTTTTTATAAATACTTTGTGAGCTAAAATATCATTGTCCGTAATTTTCTTTACTTCACTTTCTCCATTTTTATCATACCAGTGATTATCTAAAAAGATAGAACAAATACCAGATTTTTTTAATAATTTATCACTAAACTTATACTTATAATAATGATACATTCTACAATAATTTAAATTCGAAATATCTAAAAAAATATTTTCACGTTCTAATATTAATTCTTCACTAAGAATATCCTGAGGTAAATTAAATAAAATCAAAAATTTTTCATTATCTTTTTGATTTTTTAATATATCATCAATTAAATTTTTTCTTGTCTTAAAATAATCACGTATTAACGATTCATTCATTCTTCTTTTCAGTATATCAAAAGTCCCCCAGTATTCAGCATTGATAAGAAAAAAATCTAATATTTGATATTTAAGTTCAACATTAGCATAAAATTTAAATAATTTAACAAACCCTGAAATAGAAGAACTATAATCAAATCTTTCATTATCATGATCATATTGAATACCAGGGAAACAACACTCAGGATGAACCCTCCCAAATATATCAAAAATTTCCTCATTGCAAACTTTTCCGATATTTTTCAAATTATCTCTATCTAAAACTATTTCTTCAACATTAAAAAAATTCTTGTCTATTCTAGTTAAAACATAATAAATCGCGTCATATATACCATTTAATAAACCATTTTCTCTTACAGATTTTATAAATTCTTTACTTGTATAAATTTTTGTTAATTTATCAATTTCTAATCTATATATCCATTTTAATATTAATGAAAAATCATATTCAGAACATTCCATAATAATTTTTATTATTAAAGGATTATTTAATATATTAATTAAATATCTATAATCTAAATCAGTTTTATTTAATCCATAAATTTTTTGTAAACACAAAAAAGTCCACTCATAATTTTTCAAAAATAAATAACCATTCAATATAGAAAAAATATAATTATTATTAGGTAATTTTTCCATTAATTTATTATCTTTTAAATCATATTGGGCTAATGAAATACAAAATTTAGTATTATTATAAAAATTATCAAAAAAATAAGCATTACTTAATATATCAAAATTATTTGCTTCCAAAATTAATTTTAAGACTAACTCAATAGTATTATCATTAAAATAAAAATTCTTTAACTCATCATTATTAGAATTTAATACATAGTTTAAAAATTCTAAATCTTTAATTTCAAAAATATAATTTTTCATATTTTCACTCATTAAAGTATTAATCTCAGAATCAGAAAAATTCGAATTAAAAAGCTTTGATTTATAAATATCCCATTTTTTCATAATAACCCCCAAAATTTATTAAAACGTATTATATTATTAAATATATATATTGTCAATTAATTATTGTCAATTAATTAAAAAAAATCATTATTTTACTAATGACTTTTTACTAATTTCTTCACCATTAGATAATGACATTTTATATAACTGATATACGGAATCATTTATAACATCCTCTTTTGACATTAAACCTAAATTTACTAAATTGATTAAATTTGATAAATGAAGTTCATTAGCATTATAATTTATGGCTTTTGTTGTTTCATCAATAGAATTTTTTGTTCCATTAATAATGTCTATGATTAAATCCAAATTAACATCACCCATAAAGCAACCTACCAAGTCACGTACTTTAAATTAACATAAATAATTCAAAATATCAACTTATTTTAACTAAAAACCACTTCTTTTAAATAATTTTTCTAAATCATATTTTGAATAATAGACTATTGTAGGTCTACCGTGAGGACAATTAAATGGATTTTTACATTTTCTTAAATCACTGATTAAATTTTCCATTTCTTCCATAGTTATATTTTCGTTTGCTTTAATAGAAGCTTTACAACTTACAGTTGCAGCTAAGTGTTCATTAAACTTTGCGATTGAAAAATCTTTTTCTTTATTAATAACTAAATCTATAACCATTCTTATTACTCTATCTTCTTCACCAATACGAATCCAAGTTGGATGCGCTTTTATAATTATTGAATTTACTCCAAAATCATCTATTTCAAATCCCATATTTTGTAAAAACTGAAAATTTTCTTTTAAAACCATATATTCATTATTTGGTAATTCAAGAGTTAATGGTATTAACATATGTATTGAATCAGGACGAGGATTACCTAATTTTTCACGATAATATTCATAATTAATTCTCTCTTTTGCAGCGTGCTGATCAATCAAATACATTCCTTTTTCATTTTGACATATAATATAAGTTCCGTGTACTAAACCTACTGGATATAATTCTGGTAATTTTTCTACACTTTCTTCTATTTCAAACAATAAGGATTCATCGGTAGGACTTACATTTTCTTTTCCGTTATCTATTTTAACAGAATAACTTTGTTCCTCCTCACCAATTCTTTCCAAATCTAGAACAATTTCTTCATATTTAGGTTTTTCAACACTTTTATCATTTTGAATATCTGTATTTAAGTTATTGTTGTATTCAAATTCTTCATTTATCGTTAGGTCATTAAATGGTTGTTCTACTTCTATATGAGGTATTAATAGTTGTTGCTTTAAGGCATTTTTTATCATTTTTTCTATCAAAAGCAATAATTCTTGCATTTTACCAAATTTAATATCCATTTTAGTTGGATGAATATTAACATCGACTAAACTTGGATCAACTTCAATTTTTAAAACAGTAATCGGATAACGATTATCTGGTTTATATCCATGATAACTATCATTAATTATTCTATTTATTTCTGCATTTCTTACAACACGACCATTTACAAGTGTTATAATTCCATTTCTATTGGAACGCATAATTTCAGGCAATGTTATATATCCACTAATAACATAATCATTATCCATAGCACTTACTGGTAACATTTTTTTTACAACATTTATGCCATAAATGGAAGATATAGTTTTAAGTAAATTATCAGAACCATCTGTATTTAAAATTACATTACCATTATTTGATAAAATAAATTTTATCTCTGAATGTGATAAAGCCATTTTATTAACATATTCTGTTACATTTGCAAGTTCTGTATATAAACTTTTTAAATGTTTTAATCTAGCAGGAGTGTTATAAAATAAATCATTAACACTAATAACAGTTCCTATTCTAGCATCACTTTCTGTTACACTCTCTATTTTTCCACCATTAATTTTTACTAGTGTTCCAACACCACCAGTAGATGTTTTTAAAGTAATTTTACTAACAGATGCGATTGACGCTAACGCTTCACCTCTAAACCCTAATGTTTCAATTCTATATAAATCATCTTCACTTTTTAATTTACTTGTTGCGTGACGAGAAAAAGCTAAAACAGCGTCTTCTCTATCCATACCAAAACCATTATCAGTTATTTTTATTTGCTTTGTACCAGCATCAATAAGTTCAATTTTAATTTCCGTACTTGATGCATCAATACTATTTTCTACTAATTCTTTTACAACTGAAGCACATTTTTCAACAACCTCTCCAGCTGCAATTTTATTTGCAAGTATTTCATCCATTACAGTTATTTTAGACATTTTTTACCACCAACATTATTATATCAAAAAAATATTGAAAATTATTCAATATTTTTTATTTTTAACTTAAACTTATTCTAAATCCAACATTATAATGTGCTCCACCTGTATAGCCAGAAAATGAATATATATTATTTATATCTCTAAAAAACCAAGGTTGTGTGCTATCAACAAAGCTTGAACCTGCATTCCAACTACTTGTACCATTATCAAATGGACCAAATTCTTTAGTAGCATCACCTAATATTCCACGACTATAGTCAGTACTTGCACCATCAGTATATAAGTCATAATATTTTTTGTTTTCCGACATCCATACACTATCAAATCCAGATGAACCAATAACAGCATTATTATTACCCATTACATATTCGTAAACTCCACCGCTCATAGCATAAACACCATAAACATTTGAAGTTGTACTCGATAAAATACCAATTTCAGAATCATAATCATAATTATAATTTGAAATAGTAGTACATTCATTATTTTTACAAATACCATATTTAGAATTTGTTAAATATGTAACTGCTCCCCATTCTGTATTTTTAAGTAATCTAATGTTTGAATCGTCACTCTTTAAACCATATATATCAGAATAAAACCCTTGTAAAGCATTAAACATAGTAGAAATATTTTGATTAACAATTGCTTTTTTATTTGGAAGAATTGTTACACTATTAATACTATCAGTTGCCTCAAACTTTCCTACCCAAATACCAGATAATTCTGTGCCATCAAAAGTAAATGCAGGATGAGTAATATAATTAGGCCCTGTTGTTTTAGTAGCAGTTTTTTCTTCAAAAACTACATCTATTTGTTGAATTCCAGTACTTGCTACTAGAGAATACTTATATCTTGGTATCCAAACAAAGAACGCTAAAATATCTTCGCTATTAATAATAGTATCTGGAGATGCCTTTTCGTAATAATCACGTGTTTTAGTACCATTTTGACGAACTAAAACTGCATTTGCCCATTCAGAATTGCTATAATTATACCAACCATTTGTACTAGGATTATCACTATTAGCTTTAACCCATTTTTTTTCTATAAAATTATATCTAACAGGAATCATACCACTTTTTAAAACTGGTGCATTGGCTCCACTTTTATCATAATTTACAATTTCTAACTTATTATCATCTTTTTTATCATCATTTGGAGTTACAGTATCATTTTTGTTAAATAAGTTATCAATGAAATTTGATTCTTCTAATTTTTTGACACCTGCAGAAATAAGTGGCATACAAAGTGCAGCAAGCGCAATTACAGCAAGTAAAATAATAGCAAACTTATAATCTTTAATACCATTATTTTCATAACTACTTACTTCATCATTAATATTGTTTGTACTATTAACTTCATCTTTTTTATTTTTTTCTTCCATTTTTATTCCCCTTATCTATTCTAAGAAAAATTATATCATAAAAAAAAATATATATAAATATATTTTTCATATTTTGGTAATATTTTGAATTCTTTTTATGACTTTTTTTTCAATTCTAGATATATAGGATTGACTAATTCCTAACATATCAGCAACATCTTTTTGAGTTAACTCTTCATTATTAAAAAGTCCATAACGTAAAATCATTATTTGTCTATCGCGTTCGTTTAATTTATTAATTTCCTCATATAATATTTTTTTATCTGTTTCATCTTCTAAACTCTTAGTTACAATATCATTTTCTGTACCTAATATATCCTCTAGATGAAGTTCATTTCCTTCTGAATCGTAACTTAAATTATCTTCAAAACTAACTTCTGTTTTTCTTTTTTTATTTTTTCTTAAAAACATTAATATTTCATTATCTATACAACGAGATGCATACGTTGCAAGTTTTATATTTTTATCAAGCTTATAAGTATTTACTCCCTTAATTAATCCAATGGTTCCAATACTTACTAAATCTTCTAAGTCAACACCTGTATTTTCATATTTTTTTGATAAGAAAACAACAAGACGTAAGTTATGCTCAATTAATTTTTCACGGGCAAGTATATCCCCATTCATAGATAATTCAACATATTTTATTTCATCTTCTTTCGATAATGGCTCTGGTAATTTATCAGCACTTCCAACAAAAAATATATTATTTTCTACATTAAATATTTTAATAAAAAAATTAAGTATTTTATGAAACATTTTATCCCTCCAATAATTTTTCTTGTATAATACAGTCAACTCCATCAATAGTTATATTATCTTTTATAAATCCTAATAAAATATTTTTTCTAATCCCAACATTTTCAATATAAATTTTATCGATTTTAGCGCATTCTAATAATCCATTTTCTGTAATTGTTTGATAAGGTATTAGAATTTTTTTTGAATTTTTAATATCTATTTTATCTTTATTTAATAAAATGATCGGCCGGTTAAAATACGGATCTTTTAATTTATTTCCCGTATCCAAAAAACCTATAAATTTATATTCCTTATTCTCTAAATTTATTCTAATTTTATAATAATTATTATAATTATTTTTTAAATTTTTCATCTCCTTAGTATAAAAATAAATAATTATAGGTGATATTATCAAAATAAAAATTATATTTATACTTATTCCTTTATTTATAAAAATTAATCCAACATTTTTATAAGAGAATTGATTGTTAATTCCATATAAAGCACCACCTAATATAAAACCCAATATGTATAAAAATAATAAGTTTTTTAAAAAATACTTTATATTTTTATATCCAAATGAAATTATAATCATAAAAATACTAATTATAAATTTGAATAAGAATAATTCTAAATTATTTATTTTAATAAATAGTAAAAGTATGGTTAAACTTCCAAAAAATGCGCCTATTATTATTCTATTAATACTAGTATTTCTTTTTAAAATAGTTGATACACCAAGCAATAATAATAAATCAAAGGCAAAATTTATAAATAAAACATAATCAATATAAATTTTCATTTTATCACCAGTATTATTATAAAAAAACAACATAAAAAATTATGTCGTTTTATAACTATATAAAATATTAGTTTTATTTAATCATCGTATAACTTACGCTAACACTTATATTATTAAAATTATAAATTATTAAATAAACTTGATTATCAGGATTAATATATACCTTGCAATTACCTGATTCCTCAACACTTAAATTAAAAGGTTTTAATATTTTATTCATTGTTTTACTTGAAACTGAAAAGTCATATACCTTATATGTATCTTTTCCTATTAACTCTTCTTTATAGTTTGTTTTTCCTACTTCATCTAGACCTACCAAAAATAAATCTGTATCAGTATAATCATATTTTAATTTTACATTTAATTCATTATTTTCTTTATCAAAAACTGTCGTATTTCCGTTTTCAATTTTTGCTGTTTCATACTCTTCGTTATCAATAAAATTAATTTCATAACTTTTATTAGAAGCATTATATACTATATAATTTTCTTCTATGGGATCACTTCTGATACTTATTTTTGCTCTATAACTGTTTACTTTTTTTTGACTAATTGAAGTATTTTTTATTGCACTAGTTAGTTGTGTTTCTTTCTTTTTTCCACATCCAGTAATAATTACTACTAATACTAGACATATTATTATACTTATTTTTTTTATATTCTTCATAAATTCTCCTTTTAAATTAATATATTATTATGGCTTTGAAACTGTAATTACTGGCAAAATAGGATACTCATTATCTGTAATATAAAAACAAGGATCCATCATTGAATACTTTGACGTAAAACATGTAATTTCATAGTCTTGTGTATGTCCCATTCCAAAAAACTATCTTTCCTTTTTAAATTCCAAGTAGAATTATAATCATTATGTGGAAACCATTTCAAAAATGTATCACTCGATCCTATATAAGTTATTCCACTTAAATCTGGATAATCAAATCCAACATTAACAAATAAATTGTATGCTTCAAGATTAGATATTAATCTCACATAGTCATTTACATATCCATCTTGGCATGACACACCTGAACCATCACCAGTAGTTTCAGCATATAATTCTATTTCTTTTTTTGTTAAACCACCAAAACCCTTAAATGAGTCATTATTTGAATTTAAATTAACACTATCATCACATATTTGAGCTGGAATCATATTGTCAATTTTAGCTTTTAAAATTGGATATAATGTTTCATTCAAATATGTTCTAACAATTAAAGTACTCCATCTATAACTTTCAAGATTATCATCCACGAAAGGCATATAACTATTATCGTCCAATTGATCTGCATCCATCATTAATGTAACATTTATTCCATCATCACCTATTACATGCCAATATACCCACCAAAATTTGTTATTACCTCTCCAGATACGTAAGTCTTATTTTCTAATTATGCTAAATCAGTAGAAGAACCTGATGAAGCATTTGAAACTATCTTTACATCACCTAGTGAATTAGCTACAATTCCCGTTATAAAATTGTAACCAGTTTTATTGTTTATTATTAGACCCCAATCAAAGCTTTTACCTGTTTTATTAACAATTTCCGTTAAACTAATATTAGATTTAAAGACGTTGTTTTTAAAAAATGCACTTTGTCCTATGCTTGTTACACTATTCGGTATTTCTACATTTATTAGTTGATTTTTATAAAATGCACTTTGTCCTATGCTTATTACACTATTAGGTATTCCTACGCTTGTTAATTGATTATTATAAAATGCATTATTTCCTATGCTTGTTACACTATTTGGTATTTCTACACTGGTTAATTGATTATTATAAAATGCATTATTCCCTATACTTGTTACACCATCCGGTATTTTTACACTTGCTAAATTATTATTTCTAAATATATAATTTCCTATACTCGTTACACCATCCGGTATTTCTACGCTTGTTAATTGATTATTAGAAAATGCATTTTGCCCTATGCTTGTTACACTATTCGGTATTTCTATGCTGGTTAGTTGATTTTTATAAAATGCATTTTGCCCTATGCTTGTTACATTAACCGGTATTTTTATATTTGTTAATTGATTACCATTAAATCCAGAAAGATATGTAACACTATTCGGTATTTCTATACTAGTTAGTTGATTATTTCCAAATGCACCGTCACCTATACTTGTTACATTAACTGGTATTTCCACGCTTGTTAATTGATTATCAGAAAACATATTATTTCCTATACTTGTTATATTAACCGATATTTTTATATCTGTTAATTTATTACTAGAAAATGCATAATCTCCTATACTTGTTACACTATCTGGTATTTTTATATTTGTCAATTTATTACTATAAAATGCATAATCTCCTATACTTGTTACACTATCTGGTATTTCTATATTTGTTAATTTATTATTTTGAAATGCTGAGTCCGCTATACTTGTTACACTATTTGGTATATTATTTATACTCGATATTCCACTTGTTGCAAACGCAGATTTTCCTATACTCGTTACACTATCTGGAATTCTCACTTTATCTATCCTTGAAACTGCAAATGACATGCTACCAATTTCTTTTACACTACTTGGAATTATTAGGTTGTACCTTTTAGCCGCGGATTCCGTAAATTCTCGGTTTAAGAATGCATTTTCACCTATACTTGTTACATCTTTTCCATCTATAGTTGCAGGTAATGCCCATAATTCATTTCTATCATCTGCTGTAATCCCAGATTTAAAACCTGTTATTGTAATTGTTCCATTTTCATTATCTGAATAAGTATAAATTGATTCATCAATATAATCTTTACATACTTTGTTATATTGTTCTACTGTTATTGTCCCTTTATCATAAATGTGTTCATCACAACTTAATACAAATGGGTCTTCTTCCTCTTCATTACTACCTTTACAGCTTACTTTTCCTTCTCCATTCGGATAATTACAAGTAAAACCATTTATTACTATATCTGTTGCTATTACTTTTCCATCACTCTTAACAACAACTTTTCCACTTTCTGGTTTTGTGCCTTTAAAATCTAATGATCCTAACCCTGTTAATTCATAACCCTCTAATTCTGTAGTTAATTTACATCCATCACTATCACAATTAAATTCTAAGTCAGTACTAGCTAATTCACCCTTATTTTTTAACATAAAATCTGTTACATATGTTTCTCCTGATTTTACTATTCCATATACAGAATCTTCTGCTGCTGATAACCTTGATTTATTTAATATTTTAATTATTTGTGGAACTGCAATTAAAGCTATTATTGCTAGTATTACTATTACTGCAAGCAGTTCTATCAACGTAAAACCCTTTTTTAAATTTCTTTTTTTCACTTTTGTACGCTCCTATCTTCCATTCAAGTGTAGCATTATTTGTTTAAAAAATCAATTATATTTTCACCCGATTTTCTCACATGTATAATTTGTACAAAATATATTACTTGTTATCAAATTCCTTATTATATATGGATAAAAATGTTATCAAATATACTATTTTTTGTCATAATTATCAAGGAAACTTTTATATATTCCATTTTGTTTAAATCCTAAAATACAATTTAAATTAACATTATCTAAACTTTTAAAAATATTATAATCTATATTTTTATTTATTTTTCTTAAATTCTTTATAAGTTCTTTTATTTCTTTTCTTTTACTTGTTCCATCATTAATTAAAGAACAACCTTCTGTAAATCTACAGGCGCAATTGATAAATGTTAATTCATTAGTATTTCTCCAAGATATAATATCATTTTCTTTAACTAAATAAAGTGGTCTTATTAACTCTAATCCTTCAAAATTATCGCTCTTTAATTTAGGAAGCATTGTTTTAACTTCAGATGCATAAAACATAGATAAAAGGGTTGTTTCTATTACATCATCAAAGTGATGTCCTAAAGCAATTTTATTACAACCTAATTCATGAGCTTTATTATATAAATATCCTCTTCTCATTTTAGCACATAAATAACAAGGGCTTTTTGAATCAACTTTAGAAACAACATCAAAAATATTGCTTTCAAATATTTCTATAGGAACATTCAAAATTTTCGCATTATCAATAATAAAATCTCTATTATATTCATTATAACCAGGATCCATAACTACATAGTGTGCCTCAAAATTAATTTTTCCGTGACGAGAGTATTCTTGAATACATTTTGCCATTAAAAATGAATCTTTACCACCACTTATACAAACCATTATTTTGTCATTTTCTTATATTAAATTATAACTTTAAACTGATTTTATAAACCTACTCCAGATTTCCTTACGATATTTTTTTATGATAGATCTTTCTATTTCTTTATATTTTTTCATTATTATTAAATTCCTTATAAATTTTATCAAAAACTTCTATAAATGTATTTACTTCATCTTCAGTTGTTAAATGAGATAAACTAACTCTAAGAGAAGATGCTGCTAAACTTTTATCTTTTGTTAGTGCATATACAAGTTTTGATGGAGTTTTTATAGGACAACAAGAAATCTTGGTTGATACATATAAATATCATTGTTTTCTAAAGTTTTTTGAATATCTAATGATTTAATATTTTTTATACTAAAATTAATAATATGTGGTATGGAATTTTCTGTATTATTTATAAATACATTTTCATATTTACTTAAACTATTTTTTATTTTATCACTTAATTTTTTTATATATTCATATCTTTCAGTAATATTTTTTAAAGCGATATCTAAAGCTTTATCACAAGATGTAATCAAGGATAAACAAGGTGTTCCACTTCTAAATACAGTTGTACTTCTTCCTCCACTAATTTGTGGAATTAAGTTTATAGATTTTTTCTTAATTAAAATACCAAATCCATTTAATCCATAAAATTTATGTGGTGCAACTGTAACTAAATCAACATCTGTAAAATCAACTTTTACTTTGCCAATTGATTGAGAGGCATTAGTATGAAAATGACAATTTGGTTTTGTTTTTAAAAATTTAGCTATTTGTTCTATAGGCTGTTTTAAACCAATTTCACTATCTACTGAACAATTCCGATTTACAAATTTATTTTTAAAACTCTCTACGTAAGTTTTATCAATTATTATTTTGTTTTCTGTTTCTGTTTTTTCTATAACTGGAGTTGGATTACAACCACCACTTATAATACCTAAGTCGTCAATATGAAATTTTGCCCCGCAATTTTGACATTCAAAATAATCCCCTTTTTGAACGAAGTAAGCATTTGGTGATGGATTACATACCTGACAGGTATTAAAAGCAATTCGGACAACTCCATCACTTCCTCTCACAAGTATAAATTGAATAGTAAAATCATCCACAACATAATTTGCGTATGTTGCTACATTTGTTATATCTTTTGTATCTATAATAATTTTTCCATTACTAGCTTCTAAATTTATATAACTATTTTCTATGTTTTTTGAACACGGTACACAAAAAAATAAACAGATAAAAATAATAAATAATACTTTTTTCATACTAATCAATAACTCCTAAAAATTTATAATCAAGATTTTCTATTATATTTTTAATTTCACTATCAGAAATATTGTTTAAGCTTTTAATAGTTACTTCTTGTTTTTTTAAATTAACACTAACACTTTTTACATTCTGAATTTTTAATAATGCTTCCTTTACTTTATTAGCGCAGTGCCCACAAGACATTCCTTCTACTTTTATAATTTTTCTTACACTTTTACTAAACATTTTAATCTCTCCTTAATTTTACCTTTTTTAATCTTAATGCATTAAAAATAACAGTTAAACTACTTAATGTCATTGCAAATCCTGCAACCATTGGATTCATATTAATATTAAATTTACTAAATAAACCAACAGCAATTGGAATCATACAAATATTATAGAAAAATGCCCAGAATAAATTTAACTTAATATTTTTAATTGTTTTATCACTTATTTTTATTAAATTAAGCAAATTATATAAATTATCATTCATTAAAATTACATCTGCTGAATTAGATGCGATATCTGTTCCACTAGAAACCGAAACACCGATATTAGCAGTTACTAGGGATGGTGCATCATTTATGCCATCGCCTACCATCATAACTTTTTTTGAATTATTCATAAGTTCTTTTATTTTATCGACTTTATCTTTAGGTAAAACATTCGCTATAACTTTATTTATACCTAATTCACGGGCAATTACATTAGCAGTTACTGAGTTATCACCTGTTAGCATAATGACATCTTTATTTAATTTTTTTAATTCACTAATAACACTAGAAGCATTGTCTCTTACAATGTCTTTAACACCTATTAAAGCAATAACTTGATTATTTTTAATCATATAAACAATACTGCTACCATTTTTTGATAAAGTTTCTTCATCTTTTAAATAAATATTATCTACATTCAAATTTTTTAATATTTTATTATTTCCTATATAATATTCATTTTTATCTATAGTTGCCTGTAAACCTATTCCAGGTAAATTTTTAAAATCATTTATTGCAATTAATTTTAATTTATTTATTTTAGCGTAACTTGAAAAAGCATTCGCAATTGGATGAGATGATTTAGATTCAATACTTGCTAATACTGTAAGTAATTCTTCTTCAGTATAATCACTATAATTAAAAATTTTTGATATCTTTAAATTTCCATAAGTTAATGTTCCTGTTTTATCAAATACAATAGTATCAACTTTATGAGCATTTTCTAATGTTTCACTTGTTTTAACAAGAATACCATTTTTAGCGCAAATACCTTCACTTACAACAATACTAAGCGGTGTTGCAAGTCCCAAAGAACAAGGGCACGCAACTACTAAAACCGTAACAAAATGAGTAAGTGCTATATTTATATCAAATCCTAATAAAATATAAACAATAAGAGTTAAAAAAGCAATTACCATAATACAAGGAACAAAAATTCCACTTACTTTATCAGCAATTTTGGCAACTGGTGCTTTTGTATTAGTAGCTAGAACAACAAGTTTTACAATATATGAAATAGTTGAATCTCTACCTATTCTCTCAGCTTTATATTCAATATATCCATCTAAATTTAAACTTCCCGCCACAACACTTTTTAAAACAGTCTTTTTTATAGGAGTTGATTCTCCCGTAATAAATGATTCATCAATATGAGAAAAACCACTTGTAATAATACCATCAACCGCAATTTTCATTCCCGGTTTACAAATTAAAATATCACCCTTTTTTATTTCATCAATAGTTACTTCCTTATAACCATTTTCTAATTTTAAAATTGCTTTTTTAGGTGTTATTTGAACTAAATCACTAATAGCTTCTTTTGTTTTCTCCTTACTTCTTGAATCAATAAATCTACCTAATTTAATAAAATATATTACGATACAAGCTGATTCAAAATATAAATTTTCTACATATTCGACTCTACAGTATAAAATCATTATTGTTCCAAATAAACTATAGATAAAACTAGATATAACACCAATAGATACTAGTGTATCCATATTAGGCATTTTATGAATTAAATTTTTATAACCATTTTTTAATATATCAAATCCATAAATCAAATACGGAATAGATAATATAAATAAACATATAGAATAGTTAATCGGATATTTCTCCATATTTAGAAAAGATATTGTAGGTAAGTATAGCATATGAGACATCGATATATATAAAATAAAAACTGATAAAATTCCAAATACTACTAACAATTTTATATTGTTTTTCTTTTTGTTTTGTTTTACCTCATCATACATTCCTAAATTTTCATACCCAGCATCACTAATAAATTTGCTTAAATCATCTAGTGTTAAATTATCTTCATATTCAATTAAGGCTTGTCCTAAAACTAAGTTAACACTAGCACTTATTATTCCACTTTGTTTATTCAAATATTTTTCTAAACCGTTTGAACAAGCGCTACAACTCATACCACCTATATTTAAAATTACCTTTTGCATAATTATTCTCCTTTATACATTAATTATCTACTACTTTAATTGTATTTTTTATCATATTCATCCAACAAGTATAGGTAATATTACCTTTTTTTGTTGGTGTAAATTCTATTATGTTTTCTCCTACCTCTAACTCTTGTTTTATTCCATATTCATTAATTATAATTTCATTATTGCACCCTGTTAAATATTTTTCACTAACATTAATAATCATTTTTACAGGAATATCTTTTTTTACAATAATATTTTCATAATTATCATAACTTAAATCAATTTCAATAACTTGATAACCATTCTTTATTATTGCAACTATAAAGTTATCATAATTATTAAATATTTTTAAAACATCAATATTTAATGAAAGTAAACCACGATTTAACATCATAAGTGAAAGTATCAATATTAAAATAGACGCAACTTTATTTATTATAATTTTTTTCTTTGCTTTTACTAAATTAATAAAAATACCTGTAAATAGCATTAATGGTATAGTTCCGAGTCCAAATAGAAACATTGATAAAGTCCCTTTAATAAATGAACCAGTTGAAAGGGCATAAACTTGCATTGCCTGTAATGGTCCGCAAGGCATTAACCCATTAAAAATACCTATTAAAAATGAGTTTTTAGGATTAAATTTATATTTAAAAATTTTTAATTGTTTTAATTTTAATATTCCAAGCATATTTAAAAAATTTAAAAACATTACTATTGACGCTATTACGATTAAGGTTCCAGATATATAATTATTAACTTTAAAAACACTACCAATGAAACCTACTATTCCACCTATAAATGTATAAGATATTAATCTTCCTAAATTATAAAAAATCGGTCTTTTTAAATTGATTTTAGAATTATTATTAATTGTTGCTAATAAATTAATTGCGCCACACATTGATATACAATGAATACTTGTAAGTAATCCTGTTATAAATAACATTCCATAAGTTATATTACTATCTATATTTGGTATTACATTAAATACGTTAAAACCAAATATTTTATATGTAAAAAAAATAAATAATATAATAATTAAAAATATTAGTAAAAATTCTTTTAATTTAATGTTGTATTTTAATGATTTTAAGTCATTACTTATATATTCATCTTTTGTTATATAACCACAATCAATAATACTTTTCTTAATTTCTTCTTTATCTAAATTACCAGTATATGTAATACATGCAATAAAACTATCAAATTCAACATTTTTTATATTGCTAATTTTTAATAAAGATCCTCTAATAGTATCCTCACAATGTGTACAATGCATACCGTCTATTTTTACATAAATATTTTTCATTTTAATTTTCCAAATAAATCAAATACATCGTCAATAACTTCTAAATTACCTCTTTCAATATCTTCGATCATACAAGATTTCATATGACCTTTTAAAATTTCATTACCTAAACTTTTTAAGGCATTGGTTGCTGACGCGATTTGAAGTAATACATCATCACAGTATCTATCAGTATCAATCATTTGCTCAATACCGTTTATTTGACCAGCTATAATTTTAAGTCTTCTTTTTAAGTTTTTTCTTCTCAACTTCAGTCCTATGCTTTGTTCTAAGACAATTTTCACATTTTGTTTTCATTCTTATCACCTACACACATTATAGGGTATAGGGGGGTATCCCTGTCAATAAATTTCAAAAAAAATCAGTATAAAACTGATTTGTTATTTTTTTAAAATCCTCTTTTTCTTAAAAATGGTGGTAAATCACTATCATCGTCATCATCATCACTTGAAGATATACTTGAATTAATCGATTCTCTCGTTGCAGTTGCAGCAACTTTTGATTTTTCAGCATCTTCAAATCCTGTTGCAATAACAGTAACAATTATTTCATCATTTAAGTTTTCATTAATTACAGCACCAAATATAGTATTTATATCTGTATTAGCCGATTGTCTTATAACTTCGGCAGCTTCTTCTACTTCAAATAAAGTTAAGTTTTCGCCACCTGTTACATTTATAATAGCGTCTGTTGCACCACTAATACTAGTTTCCAAAAGTGGACTTGAAACAGCCTGTTTTGCAGCTTCTGTTGCACGATTTTCACCAGCACCAATACCAATACCAATAAGTGCATTTCCACGTTTTTCCATAACTGATTTAACATCAGCAAAATCTAGATTGATCAATCCTGCAACTGCTATTAAGTCAGAAATAGATTGTACACCACGCATTAATACATTGTCAACTTCCTTAAATGAAGCAAGTAATGGTGTTGTTTTATCAATTATTTCTCTTAAACGATCATTTGGTATAACAATTAATGTATCAACATGTTTCTTTAATTCATCTAATCCAACAATTGCTTGATCCATACGTTTTTTTCCTTCAAAAGAAAATGGTTTAGTAACGATACCAACTGTTAATGCGCCTAGTTCTTGAGCAATACTAGCTACTACTGGGGCAGCACCAGTTCCTGTTCCGCCTCCCATACCGCATGTAACAAATACCATATCAGCCCCTGCAAGTGCAGATTCTATTTCTGATCTTGATTCTAAAGCAGCTTCTCTACCAATATCAGGTTTTGATCCTGCACCTCTACCACCAGTAAGTTCAGCGCCAATCTGAATTTTAAGTGGTGCTTTTGAAGCATTTAAAACTTGTAAATCTGTATTGGCAACTATAAAGTCAACACCTTTTATTCCAGATTCGATCATTCGATTAACGGCATTTCCACCTCCGCCACCGACACCAATAACTTTAATTTTGGCAATTTGATCTATTTCTAACCCAAACATAAATTTCCTCCCTTATTCACCAAAAAAGTAACCAAAAACCTTACTCAACATAGAGTCATTTGAATTACTAGTAACACTCTTTCGATTAGAACCCAATTCTTCTATTTCATCTTTTTTAAACATTGTATAACTACTTCCATTTAATCTTAGCTTGCTAACAAAATAAAGAATATTGCCAATTGCAGAAGAATATTTATTATTTCTAACTCCAATCAACTTTACATTACCAACAATAGCATTTTTACCAAGGATCTCTGATGCAATATAATTAAAATGAGTCATATTGCTAGTTCCTCCAGTTAATATTATATAATCTAATTTTCGATTAGTCAAAGTAGATATTTCACTTTTAACAGAATTTAATATCTGTTCTAGTCTTGCGTATACAACCTCAGAAACTTCATATTGATTTACTTTTTTTGAAGCTCCAGAATTTGTTGTAATCATACATACATCATTAACACTAGCATTTTTCTTATGTGCTAAAGCAAATTTTTCTTTTAGTTCTATAGCTTCTTCTAGAGAAACTTTATAAATATATGAAATATCACTATCTATATTTCTTCCACCATTTTGTAAAATAGAACTTTTTACAATAACACCTTTATTAAATAAAGAGATATTAGTAGTTTCAGCACCAATATTAACAACAGAACCAACCATCTGTTCCATTCCTTCGCTTTTTAATGAATAAAAGTCACCAATTCCATTAATAGAAACATCGTCAACTTCTATGCCAACACTATCAAATAAATTTAGTACAGAATATAAATTTTTTTTAGGCGTTGTTACCATAATTCCACGCATAGACAAAACTTCACCTTGTAACCCTTTTGGATCAAAAGTGTTCTCTCCTCCATCAACAGAAAAGTCAATAGGAATTGTTGTAATTATTGATTTTCCTGATATATCATGATTTGCAATGGCGCTTTCAATAACTGAATCAATATCCTTGCCAACTACTGTATGATCACTTGATAATATATTAATACTACCCTTAATCATAACATACTCTGCAAAATAAGAAGGAACTGACACAATAGCGTGTTCAATATTAGTACCTAACATATCTTTTATTTTTGAAACTGCTAATTTTAAAGAATTTTGTGCATCCTCAAAACTAGTTATTAATCCCTTTTTTATTCCTTTTGATTTAACAGAAGATGCTGCAAGCAAATTTAGTTTATTATTTAATAACTCACATACGACTACTTTGATTGTATCCGAACCAATATCAACACTAGTGTAAATATTCTTCACAACATCATCTCCTATAATCTAAAAATAATTATACTATATATTTTGAAAAAAGTAAAAGAAAAAAGTAAAAAAAGTTCTAAAATGAACTAATTTTCCTTAATTTCAAAATAATTACCAGAGTCTAAATATATAATTCCTTTTTTATTACCAAAATTTTTAACAATTTCGATATACTTGTTTAAATTCAAAAACTTATATAAATTTATATATACATAATTACCATCGTTCATATAAAGTAAAAATCTCTCATCATCATAATCACTTGGATCATATTTAATTTCCGAAATTCTACTTAAAATATTTTTATCTAAATTTCCCATTTTTTCTACAAATTCCTGATATTTTAAATTAGGAATATAATTTATAACAATCGGAACAGTATCATTTGAATCAATTTTTTCACCATCTAATAAAACTGTTTGGTTATCAGTTTTATAAAAAAATAACGGATAATTTTCTACTACTTCTATATATACTTGAGTTAAAAATTTTTTTCTAACTTTAACATCTTTTATATAAGAGCTTTCTTTTAAATTCGAAGAAATTTTAGAACAACTATAATTTAATGTTTTAGGGTAATTACTAATACCAGCTAAATCAATAATAAATTGATCACTTAAATATTCATTATTTTTAATATATATATTAGTAATCTTTAAATTTAAAATATATATTACGCTTAAAACAATTATGCATATTAAAAAAATAAATAAAAAAAGTCGATTATATCTTATTTTTATTTTTTTAGTTTGTTTCTTTTTCTTTTTTTTCATTGAATCACATCCAATTATATTTTCTTACTATAATAAGTTTACCACAAAATTCTGAAATTCAAAAATATTTTTTACAAAATAAAAAGAAAATAATAATTTATTCCCTTTCCGTAATTAGTTTATTTTTTTATAAGTTTTTTTATATCATCATCAGGATTTATATTTTGATTATCAAATTCTTTTATTTGTTCATTTTCTAATATACATTCAATAGATTTTTTTGTTTCATCGCTTAATCCTAATACTGCATTTTTTGATAAATTTCCACTAAAATCTTTTTGATTTAATAATTGATTATTATTACTAACCATATTATCCAATAAATCACTTATTTTCTTTAATGATTCAAGACTTTCTTTTTCACTTATAATTCCATCTTTAATAGATAACTCAATATATAAATTTGGAATTATAGTGTTTTTATATGTAGAAATTTTACTTAATGTAATAGCGTGTGTTCTTAATAGCAAATTAATTTTTTGATACTGTTCAGTAGATAAAATTAATGCCTTTTTAAAATCAAGTAATTTATCATTACTAATTTGTTCAATTATTTCTGTATCAATATTTTCAAAATGATTTTTCTTACTATGAAAATTATTTGTAACGTTTTCTAACTCTAAAATATAATTATTAAGTCTATATATGTATATTGCTATTAATTTTTTTAAATATTCAAAATGTTCAATTTGTTTATACAAATTGTCTTCTTTTTCTTCTAAAAACTTATTCAAATTATTTAATGTAGTCTTATTTTGTTCTATTTTTTCTGTTCCACTTATTTTTTTTCTAAAAAATAGCTTTTTTTCAGGCTTAATATTAATTTTATCTAGTTCCTGTTGAATATTACAAATAACACTATTTTCATCAGAATCCATTAAAGCTATTTTTAAATATTCATCCGCTATTACAAATGAATGTTCAGATAAATCTTTACCAAATGATGATATTGCAGGAATATTAAATTCTAATTTGTTTATTGGGAGGTTATTAAAATATCTTATTTGTTCGTCTTGAGTCATAGGAACTATTACCTCTTTTCCAGACTCCATTTCTTCTTCAACTATATTAGGACTTTGATTAAGCCATTTTATATAATCAACAAACTTATTATGTTGCTCTGAACCCAAGGATAACTTACCGAATAAAAACATCAAAATATTATCAAAAGTAAAAGCTGAATTATAAAATTGTGAAAATTTTTCATCAATTATATGATAATTTACTTCTTTATTTTTATAATTATCAAATTTTTCATTAGAAATATTAAGGTATTTCAAATAGCTTTCTAAATTAATTTTTCTATTTTTGAGTAAAGAAATTCTTAAATTAGAAGGATCTCCTTTGATAAAACATGCTAATAATTGTGAAGAGTCTTCAATATTATTTATATTATTATTTTCGCTACCAATTTCTTTCAAAATTTGATATATTTTGGATAAATCTTCATAATAATCTGTAAGAGAATTATAACGTATTTTATTTTTTACTTTTTCTATAAATTTTTCTTCTTTAAAATTAATAAAATATTCATCATAATTTTTAAGCTTTGATTTATCAAATTCTATATCAAATAAAAATTTATTTAAAGTTGTACTAGTAGAAAAACTACAACCAAATATATTAGTAAATATATCTTTTATTTCAATATTCTTCTTTTCCTTATTTTTATTATTACCACCAAATACATATTTACCAAAATTATTATAAATAAAATCTATATTATATTCAATAGAATCGACGATGCCAAATTCGTGCAATATTTTATCAAACTCAGGATATTTTTTAATATCAATATTTTTATACATATTATCTAATGACTTTATTGTTAATTCATCATATTTTTCATTCAATCGATATTCACCTATAAGTGTCAAAAATAAAGAAATTTGAATCAAATCATCATCTGTAAAAAAATATATATTTTCCTTGTATTCTGAAATAAACTGATGTATTTTTTCAGCTTCTTTTATATATTCTATAGTTTCCTTTGGCATATCACCAAAAAATTTTTGCTCTAATTCATATTTACGTAATTCTTCTTTATGACAATTATATGACTCAATTGTATGCACTAAATTAGATTTTAAATTCATATTTGGATTAATTTGATTTATTAGGTTATAAATACATTCAGAATTTAAAATTCGACCTAAAATATTATTTATAGTTACCTTTTCTTTATCCAATTCTGTAGCAAAAATAAGTTGTTTATTATTTTTAGGATCTATAGTTAGATTTCCTTTATCTATTTTTGTAGCAAAAATAATTTCTTTATATATTTTTAATATATCTAAACTAGGATTTATAGTTTCAATTTGTTTTTTTGTTATTTTTATTTCTAAACAATTTATTAATTTTTCATAAGAAATACCATTATTTTTAAAATAATCAACATAACTATTATTAAAAAAATAACTGCTTATAAAAATTGAGAGAATCATAAAATCGTTTTCATTTTTTATTATATTATTTCTATAAATTTCATTATTTTTTATTACAGTGTAAGTTTTATAAACAAATTCCAAAAATTTAACTACATCACTATGAATATTCCCATAAAATTCTTGTTTCTCTTGTTTTTCTTTTAAAATTAAATAATTTTTTTCAAAAAGTTTTACTTTATCTGGAAAATCAAAGAAATCATCACTTGATAAATTTAGTTTATAAAGAACAGCATCTACTACTCTACTATTAGTAAAATTAGAATCAAAAATATTAGAAATTACATTTTCAATTGCCAGTTTAGTTCTTTCAATATTCTCATTTTTTCCTCCAAATACAAAATCATTAAAATAAGCTTTTAAGAGTGCAACATAAGAAGACGGTACATCAAATTTAAAGTCCTTATAATAATTCATATTAAATGTTTCATTTATAATGCTTTGATCAATACCTATAGATTTTAAATATGATGATACCACATTATCCATCAAACTAATAGAAATTAACATTGACGCAACACAGGCATCAGAATTTGTTGAAATCAATTTATTGTCATAACCTATGGAATGATTACAAAAATATTCAAATATTTCCGCAGATTTTCTCAAAAAAACTATTAATTCGTATGATAAATTTTTGAAAAATTCAATTTCAACGTTTTTTTCTATTATATGTTCACTACTCATTAGCTCTAAATTATTTTTAGCCAAATATACATATTTTTCTGCTTTCATTTTAAACGGTTCACTATAACTTATATCATATAAAAAATCCTGATCATAATAATCAATATTATAACGTAAATAATTTAAAATGATTCGTTCTGGTGTTAAATATACATATCTTTCCAAATTAGGATAATCGCATAATATATCTGATAGTTCACTAAAATTATCTTCAAAAACCTCTTCTAATGATTCAATATTTTTTACATTGCCATTAATAGCAAATATATTTTTATATTTTGCACTTAATAAAAGAACGAAAATTTGAGTTTCATATTTTTCATTTTTAAATTTGGTTTTACTAATGTTCTTATCAATGATATACCATTTATATAGTTTTAAAAAATTATCTACATACTCTTTTGTATCAATTGGTACATAAGATATAAATTTTTGATAACTCATATCCATTTAAAATCCCCCTTTTTTGGGTGCTATTATAACACTATATATAATTTAATGCAAGAAAAAAACGATAAAAATCGTTTACTCTACAAATTCTTGTTCAATTTTTAAATCTATGTTATATTTGCCTTTTACTGATTCTTTAGTTTTTAAAATAAGATTCTTTATATCAATTCCACTTGCATTTCCAACATTTATAACAAAATTAGCGTGTTTTTCACTTATTTTAGCATCACCAACATTTTTTCCCTTTAAATTTAAGTCTTCAATTAATTTTCCTGCAAAAATTTCTTTACTAGGGTTTCTAAATACACTTCCAGCACTTGGATATTCAAGAGGTTGAGAATTTATCCTTCTTTCTCTTCTATTATTAATTAAATCCATAATTGAAGTTATATCGCCTTTTTTTAATTCAAAATTTGCTTCTAAACAAATATAATTTTTATTTTCTTGTAATAATGAATGTCTATACGAAAAATCAAGTTGATTTTGGTTTAATTCTTTTAATTCGTAATTTTCATCCATTACAATAACATTTTTTAAAATACAAGATATATCACTATTATAAGCACCTGCATTCATTAGTATTGCGCCACCAACTGTTGCTGGAATACCAGTTGCAAATTCTAACCCAGATAATCCTAATTTCGATGCCTTAAGTGCTAATTTCATTAAATTAACACCTGCTTGTGCTTTTATATAATTTTCATTAATTTCAAGTTTGTTAAAATTCTTTAAGTTAATAAAAACCATATCATAATAATCTTTTACAAATACCAAATTTGAACCATTACCTATTATTTTAGTTTTTAAATTATTTTCTGAAGCAATTTTTAAAGTATTTTTTAACTCATTTATATCATTAGGAAATATCAAAAATTTAACACTTGAGTCTACATTATATGTGTTATATTTTTTTAGTGATGGCATATATAATACTTCACCACAATTTATAAATTTATTCTCCATTATTTTTTATCTACCATTTCTTTTAAAATATTATAAATTTTTTGGGCACTATTTGGAATATATAACTCTTTTAAATTCTTTTTCATTTCATTTAATTTCTCTTGATTATTAATTAAAGAATCTATTTTTCTAACTAAAATATCGCCCTTTAAATCTCTTTCTTCTAACATTATAGCTGCATTACGTTCTGTTAGATCCAAAGCATTTTTATATTGATGATTATTTGCAACATATGGACTTGGTATTAAAATTGATGGTTTTGAAAGTGCAATAATTTCGCTTAAAGTAGAAGCACCACACCTACTAACTACCAAATCAGCAGCTTTCATTGCTCGCGCTTGATTATCAATATAAGGTAGTACTTTAACATTTTTAGGAAATTTATTATTTTTAACTAAGTCAAACGAATTTTTACCCGTAACAAACATTACTTCATATGGTTTATTGTTGAACATATAAATTGATTTTACTAAAAATTCAGTAACTTTTTCACTACCCAATGACCCCATTACAATATAAACTAATTTTTTTGAATCCGTTAAACCAAAATCTGATTTTTTAATAATTTCACTATTTACAGCACTTTCACTACAAGGATTACCTGTAAATATAGCTTTACCAGGTTTAAAATAATCAAGAGTTGATTTGAACGATACACCGATTTTGTTACAATTTCTACTTAAAAATTTATTACATTTTCCAGGAATACTATTTTGTTCATGAATAAATGTTTTATAACCTAATTTTTGTGCAGCATAAACAACAGGTCCAGTTACGTATCCTCCAACCCCAATAACAACATCAGGATTAAAATCTTTTATTATTTTTTTACATTTTTCATAAGAGGATAAGAAACACTTTACTGTCTTTATATTTTTAAAAGGATTTTTTCCTTGAAACCCATATATTTCAATACTTTTATATGGAATATTATTTGCGGGAACTATTTCATTTTCCATTCTATTATGTGTTCCAATATACAATATAGAACTATCTGGTTCCATTTTTTTTATACAATTTATAATTGCTAGTGCAGGATATATATGTCCTCCAGTTCCACCAGCACTTACTATAACTTTCATTCTATCACCTACTAATATAAGTATATCATATATATTTTTATTTTAGAATATTACCTTTATATAAAAAATAAGATTTATTTAAAAATCTTATTTATCACCTAGTTTATACGCTACTACAAATCCTAATATGAAAAGTATTATACCAATTATTAATGAACCAAAAGAGAATACGAAATTAGCATTAATAACTAGATTTTGATATATAATCGCAATTATAGATGCTACTATAAACCCCAATACTCCATAATATGTTTTTACTTCAAAATTTTTAAATAAAAATTCAAGTACTTTTGCTATTAAAAGAATACCAACTAACACACCTAATCCAAATAGAATTAAAATAGCTAAATTACTTCCTAAAGAAGAAAAATCAGTCAAATTTTTAACAATATTCAAAATAGGTTTATAATAACCAATTGTCATTAAAACTGCCGAACCACTTACACCTGGAATTACCATTGTTGCAGAGGCAACTACGCCTACTACAAAAAGTAATAAATAATCAATTATATTCATATTTTGAAAACTTACTTCTGTTTCACTATTTAAAAATAATAATAAAATTATAATACCAAAAGTTATTAAAAATATAATAATATTGGAAATTGTTATTTTATGACCACTTACTTTTTTTATTAACATTGGTAATCCTCCTAAGATAGCACCAATAAAAAATAAAATTGTAGGTAAAACATAATTATCAAGACAAAAACTTATAAGATGGCTCGAAGTTAAAATTGCGATTACAGCACCTATTCCTATAGGTAAAATAAATTTTATATTCTCTTTTAAATTTTTAAAGAAATGACTAATACATCCAATCAATTTCTCATATATTCCTAAAGTAAGAGCTAGTGTTCCACCACTTACACCTGGAATAATATTAGCAAGCCCAATAAAAAAACCTTTTATAGCTAAAATAATATTTTTCATGATATACCTCTTTCTATACTAGAAAAATTATATCAAAAATCGCATTATATGTAAATAAAATAATTTATTATTTTAAAGTTTGATTGTAACTAAAATTACATCTTCACCTATTTTTTCAATTTGTTCCCATTTAATTTCAAGTTCATTTTTGTTAGAAAACATTGAAACAAAAAATTTTGATTTTTCGACTATAAGACTCGTCATTCTACCATTATTTTCTATAGCAATATCAATAATATTTCCAACTTTTTTACCATCAGTAATATTTATAACATCTTTATTTTGTAATTCTGATAAACGCATAAAATCACCTAAAACATTATATTAAATTTAATGGTTATTATGAAAAAAAGCAAATTTTCACTTGCTTTTCAATACATCTTCATAAACTTTAATAAGTTCGGTTCCAACTTTTTTTACATCTCTGTTTAAAGCAACTTTATAAGCTTCTTCAGTCAAATCTGGTAACTCATTATTAAGAATTTTTTTAATTTTAATTTCAAATTCATCAATATCTTTAGCTTTATATACATTTTTAGAATCGTTAAGCCATCCTTCAAAAACTGGAATATCTCTAATAAGTGCTTTCTGTTTACAAGCACAAGCTTCCATAATAGGAATTCCCTCTGTTTCTTCTAATGTTGGAAAGATATATAAATCTGCACCACTTAATGCACCTTTAATCATTTCTGGTTCTACATAGCCAGCAAATATTAAATTTGGTAGGTTTATAGTAACTGCTTTTCTAATTTTTTTTGGAACTAACTTCAAGTCAGTATAGCCAAACCAAATAAACTTATATTGTGGTAATCTTTTTGCAAGTTCAACAAAATCAAGAATACCTTTTCTTTCTAAATAAAGACCTATACCCATTACAACTTTATCGGTTTCCTTAAAGTTATATTTTTTTCTAAATTGTTCACCTAATAATTCATCTTTCTTAAAAAAGTTTGTATCTATTCCATTTGATATTGCACTTATATTTTTTAATCCATAACCTTCTAGTAATTTTTTTGAATAAGGTGTAGGAGTAATTATATGATCTCCTAATTTATAACATTTACAAATCCACCATTTAAAGATAGGCGCAAGTTGATTAGAAAATTTAAAAGAATTTCTAAAATCCTCTTCCGTAGAATGTGCATGATATATAACTTTTTTATTTTTCTTCTTGGCTTTTTTTGCCATAAAATAAGATTTCAATCCATAAAAGTTTATGTGAATTATATCATAATCATCTTTTTCATTTCTAGTATAAGGAATATTGTTATCATCAAGTGCTTGCATTTGATGATTTATAGCTTTTCCAAGACCAGATTTTTTTATTTGATTTTCAAATTCAGTATATAATAAAACTTTCATTCTATCACCAGATACATTATAGCATTTATTAAATATAATGTAAATTGATAATATTTATGAAAGCTTTTAGTATTTTTTTAAGAAATCATCTTTTTTAAATTACTTAATCCACTTTTTTCTAATCTTGAAATTTGCGCTTGTGAAATTCCTAACTCACTTGATAATTCCATTTGTGTTTTACCAATAATATAGCGTTCTACTAATATATATTTTTCTTTTTCCTTAAGTTTCTTGATTGCGTCATTTAAAGCAATTTTTATGTCTTTATCATAATAATCATTTTTTTTATCAGCTAATTGATCAGCTAAATAAATTGTATCTCCACCATCATTATATATAGGTTCAAACATACTTATTGTATCTCTCATAGAATCAAGTGCACTACTAACTTCATAAACTGGTAATCCTAATTTTGACGCAATTGCATCAACTGACGGTTCACGCCCTAAAGAATTAGTAAGTTCTTCTTTTACTTTTAATGCTCTATAGGCTGTATCCTTAATACTTCGTGCAATTCTAACACTATTATTGTCCCTTAAATAGCGTTTTACTTCTCCTAATATCATTGGAACCGCATAGGTTGAAAATTTAACTTCATGAGATAAATCAAAATTATCAATGGCTTTAATTAAACCAACACAACCTACTTGAAATAAATCATCCATATTATCAGTTCTGTTATTGTATTTTTTTAGAATTGATAAAACTAATTTTAAATTTCCATTTATCAAATCATCTTTAGCAAATGCATCACCAGCTTGATATTTTCTAAATAAGGAAATCATTTCATCATTTGTTAAAACTTTAATATTTGCAGTATTCACGCCACATATTTCTACTTTATGACGTGCCATATAAAAAAATCTCCTTTCAAATCTATATTGATTTAAAAGAAGATAAAATATTCAAATAATATCTATTTTTAACTAATACACTTAACTATTATTTTTTCTTTTTTGTACTTTTTTCAGTAACATAAGAAATACCAGTACCAGGAATTCCTACAGATGTACGAATATTACCTTTCGCAGTTCTTCCTACCCTAGCTCCTTTAGTACCAACACTAAATCCAACTCCACTTTTACTTAAATTAATATTTATTGGACCTAACTTTATTGTTTTATGAAATCTTAAACCCATTTTTTCTCCTCCTTATAATAATGGCGCTATAGAAATTAATATAGCTTCAAATATTTTTTTCAAAAATGATCTTTTCTTCCAATTTTCATATTTCATTTGAATAGAATTTTCTTGTGTCAATAAAAAATCTTCCTGAATTTTCTTTTCAGTTCCAGTATTATATAACCAAACTCCACACTCATAATTTAAATATAGACTTCTAAAATCAAAATTTATAGTACCTATAACAGCAACGCTAGAATCTACAACACACATCTTAGAATGTATAAAACCCTTTTCATACTCATAAATTTTGACTCCAGCTTTTAAAAGTTTTTCATAGTATGAACGAGATAATGTAAAGACAATTTTCTTATCAGGAATATGTGGAATTATAATTCTAACATCTATTCCAGCTAAAGCTGCATTTGTTAAAGAAATTAATGTTTCGTTATCTAAAATTAAATAAGGTGTAGTAATATAAACACTTCTTTTAGCACTATTAATCATATTAATATATGTATTTTCGCTTGGATTATTGTGATTATGTGGTCCATCACAAAATGGTAATATAAAACCATTATCATCATTTGGATAATTTGGCTCTTCTAATACAAAATCACTATAATTCAAAATTTTATTTTTATTTTCAATGTTCCACATCCTTAAAAACATTATAACAAAATTTGTAACAGACTTACCGGTAATTCTAACTCCAGTATCTTTCCAATGACCTAAAGTACTCGTTTTATTAATATATTCATCTCCTATATTAATTCCACCTGTATAAGCAACTCTTCCATCTATAACAGCAATTTTTCTATGATCTCTATAATTAATATGTATTGACAAAAATGGAAAAATTGGATTAAACATTTTTGTATATATATTAGGATTATTAAAATTTTCTTTGAAACAATCAGGAATTCTTCTATTACTTCCAATTTGATCAGTTAATATATATATTTTAACTCCTTCTTTACTTTTTTCTCCTAAAATAGAATAAATTTGTTCCCACATACTACTCTTAGCAATAATAAAATATTCTAAAAATATGTATTTTTCAGCTTTTTTTAAATCGATTAATAATTTTTCTAAATATTTTTCACCAATATCTAAATATTCAATATTATTGCTTCTATATAAAGGATAATCAGATACATTTGTTAAAAAACAAGCCTGTTTATATTTATATATATCCATTTCCTTTAAAATCATATAGTCTTCTTTTTTATAGTTTAAAAATTTTTGAGATAATTCTTTATTTTTAATAAATGTCTTTTTTAACATCTTAGGAATACCTACATTTCCAAAAAGTAAAAACATAACAATTCCTAAAACTGGTAATACTGCAATTAAAACGATCCAAGTAAGTTTATAAGATGGATTAATTGGTTTATGTATAATGTATATAATTGAGAATACTTTTAGAATATTAAAAATTACTTCTGAATATATAAATAAATTATTTGTACCCTTATATACCAATAATAAAATCACAATTTGTAAAGCTAAAGTTATCAAAAATACTAAAAATTTTATTATTGTTTGAATACTATTATGCTCTCCTTTATGCTTATCCAATCTATCACCTTCTAACTATAAACATTTTATCATATTTTTTTAGACATTTATACTAAAAAATAAATTTTGTCTTTTATTGTATTAAAAAATTAAACATAGAAAAGTATTTAATGTATAAAATTTTTTAGAGGAAGTGATTTAATGGAGATATTAAATAAATTATTATGGGCTGTTGCATCTGCACTTATTATTGTATCAGGAATTTATTTTACAATTAAATTAAAATTTGTTCAATTTGATTTCAAAAAAATACTTTTTTATACATTTAAAAACAATGAAAAAACAAAAGGACTAAATCCACTTTCAACATTAATGTTAACCCTAGCTGGAAAAATTGGTGTTGGATCTATTGCCGGAGTTGCTCTTGCGATTTATATAGGAGGAGCTGGAACAATTTTTTGGATGTGGGTAATCGCTTTATTATCTGCTTCAAATACATTTGCAGAAACATTTCTAGGAATTCTTTATAAGGAAAAAGATCAAGACGATATTTATAAAGGAGGGCCTAGTTATTATATAAAAAAAGGATTAAAGAAAAAAAATCTCGCTATTATATGTTCACTAATAATAATTTTAAGTTACCTTTTTGGATTTATTCCAATACAAGCAAATACTATTACAAAATCGGTAAATGAATTTTTTTATATTAATCCAATTATTATAGGTATAATACTATCTTTAATATCAGCTACTATTATTTTTGGTGGAATAAAAAAAATAAGTAAAGCTTCTAATAAAATAGTTCCCGTTATGACAATTTTATATTTAATTGTATCAGTTATTATAATCATTAAAAATATTGACAAAATACCATTTATTTTATTAGAAATTGTAAAAAGTGCTTTTAATTTAAAACCTTTTTTTACAGGGTTTATGGCAACACTTATTATTGGAATACAAAGAGGAATATTTGCAAATGAATCTGGACTTGGTACTGGTAGTATTGCATCATCAACAACGTCAAATGATAATCCCATTGTAGCTAGTTATGTTCAAATGTTAGGAATATATATAGCAACACTACTTATTTGTACTTCTACATTTTTTATTATAATGACATCTAATTATAAAAGTATAAATTTTTCTGATGTTAATGGTATTGAAATAACACAATATGCTTTTAATTATCATTTGGGTATTTTTGGTAATATTTTAATTTTTATATCTATTCTTCTTTTTGCTTTCTCAACAATTTTAACTGGATATTATTATATTGAATCTAATATTAAATTTTTTAAAGGTAACATAAATAAAAAACAATTAGTCTTTATAAAACTAATCACTTTAATATTTTTATTTATAGGTTGTATTATTTCTTCAGAAAAATTATGGAATATAGTAGATATTTTAATCTCGATGCTTGCTATTATCAATATATATTCTCTATTAAGATTAAGAGGTAAAGTTAAGGAAAAATTATAAATTATTTATTGTTTCTATCAAATATCTGTTTTTTCAAATCATTAGAACAATACTTTATTAAAAATTTGAATAAATCTATTATCATTCTTTTTGTTTCTTGATTAATATTTTTTGTTTCTTTTATAATTTTTATTGTCTTACTAAATTTATCTGCTTTAAAATCTAGTAAATTATTAATTTCTGCACGAGTACAAACATCAAATAAAGAATTTACAAAATTTTCTCTTTCAATATCATTATATTTATCAAGCCATTTTATAATAGCGCTATCAAGTTCTCTACTAAAGAAACTAAGTTTAGCTTGAACAAATTCTTTATCTTCAATTTTCCAAGTTGTTAAGTCATGAGCTAATATGCCTGATTCATAGGAATATACAACTTTATAGTTATCACCATGTCTTAATAACAATCCGATAAAACTATAATTTGGAATTATATGTTCAAGAATATGTTCCACTTGTTTATATTTTTTTGATTCGATTTGTTTTTTTCTTAAACCAGGACCATCATTATTATATATTTTAATTATTTTTTTTCTTTTCCAAAAATGACAGTACATACTAGAAACTAGAGCTAAATTTCCACCTTTAGAATGTCCACCTACTATAATTTTTCCTGATGATAATTTTATATTTTTATTTAAATACTTAATTGCTAGTTCATGTGCTTTTACAGGAAATTTATAAGCTAGTTCAAAATCTTCTTTCCAACCACTAATTAAATGATCTGTTCCTTCAAACGAAATATAATTTGTGTTGCTATCAACTTTTATGTTCATAGCGCAAAATTGTGTTTCATCTGAAGAAATATATTCATAATTAGTGACAATTAAATCTCTATATCTTGCCGTATTTTTTATACTGTCTAATATTTTAACCGCGCCTTTTACAGCAATAATATTACTATTTATCTGTTTTTTTGTATGAGATAAAAAATAATTATTAGCGATTTCTTCAATAGTCAAATTATTTACTTTATCAATATCAAAATCTACATAAGATAAAGAAGCAAAAACTAAATTATCAACATCATTAAAAGGTTCTTCCAGAAATTTTTTATTTCCATATTGTTTTATATAATTAAAAATATTCTTCATTTTATTTACTTTGATATTTCTTTAAAAATTCATTCTTATAATCTAATAATGTATCTGTTTTTATTGCTTCTCTTAATTCTTCTGTCAGTTTAATTAAAAAGCGAATATTATGAATGGATAATAGAGTTCCACCAAGTGACTCACCACATATAATTAAATGTCTAATATATGCCTTAGTATAATTTTTACAAGCATAACAGTCACAATTTTCCTCTATTGGTGTAAAATCGGCTTTATATTTAGAATTTTTGATATTAATTTTTCCATTTCTAGTAAAAGCATTTCCATGACGCGCAATTCTTGTTGGTAAAACGCAATCAAACATATCAATACCTCTAATTACTCCCTCAATTATATCAATAGGTTCTCCTACTCCCATTAGATATCTTGGTTTATCACTAGGTAAATATCTTATTCCATCGTCAATCATTTTATACATGGTTTCTTTATCTTCTCCAACACTAGTTCCACCAATACTATATCCATCAAAACCTATTTTTACGGTTTCTTTTGCGCTAAACTCTCTTAAGTCAGTATATTCTCCACCCTGAACTATTCCAAACAAGGATTGATTTTCATTTTTAAAATTTTCTTTCCCTCTTTTAGCCCATCTTAAAGTTCTTTCTGTGCTTTTTTTAGCGTATTCATATTCAGCAGGATAAGGTATGCATTCATCAAAACTCATCGCAATATCACTATCTAGCTTATTTTGAATTTCTATTGATAGCTCTGGTGTTAAAAATAAATTTGCACCATCAATATGACTTTTGAATTTAACACCCTCTTCTGTAATATCTTTTGGTTTAGCTAAAGAAAAAACTTGAAATCCACCACTATCTGTTAAAATTGGTCCATAATAATTCATAAATTTATGTAATCCACCGGCAGATTTTACTATGTCTTCTCCTGGTCTTAACCATAAATGATAGGTATTAGATAAAATCACAGCGCTATTACATTCCTTAACTTGTTCTGGAGTTAAAGTTTTAACGGTTGCTAGCGTACCCACTGGCATAAACATAGGTGTTTCAAAAGTACCATGATTGGTATGTAACAAACCATATCTAGCATTTCCTGATTTTTTAAGTAATTCATATTTTATTTTCATCAAATCACATCCTAAATGTGATTATATATTATTTTTTATAAAATATCAATTATACATTGACTTTTTTAAAATTTTTATTATAATATTAAAGAAAAAGAGGGGGATAAAAATGAATAATTTTGAAATTTACGGAACTAAAACTCTAGAAAAAATATCAGATGAACGTATAAAAGAATTAAATAAAATATCCGTATACGAATATAAAACTTTTATGAATAAACATGAAAACAAATCGTTTATTCCTGATACAACCTATCGTGATAACAATGTACTTGAACAAAAAATAAAATATAGAGCTAATTGTAGAACTTATTCATTTCGAGATGATGTAGAAAAAACAATATTTGTATGCAGTGCAGTATTTATGAATAATAAAAGGTTTCTTGATTCTTTATATAAATGTAATACACTTAATTTATTAATTGAAATAGTTAAATTCAATAATTATCTAGAAGAGCGATATAAAGACAAACCAAATCTAATAAACATTCAAAAAAATAATTTTTACCGAAGTGTTATTATAAAAAATAAAGAACAACTAAAAAATACAATTAAATATTTTTATAAATTTCATAAGGTAACTGACTTAAATATAATTGTTAATAAATTATCACAAATAATATACTTCGATAACGAATTTTATAATACATATATAAATGATATTGAAAATGAGCAAAATAAAACAATCAGTAAAGTAAAAAAAGGCTAATGCCTTTTTTTATTATGAAAACTTTTAGATGAATTAACAAATACATCAAAAATTTTTTTACAATATTTATCATCAAACATATCCTCAGGATGCCATTCAACACCAATAAAAAAGTTTTTAGTGGGATCTTCAATTGCCTCAATTACACCATCATTGCTCCTAGCAGATATAAGTAAATTAGGTTTTTTTATTTCATATTTATGCCTACTATTAACATTAATATTATAGTCACCTATTATATCAAATAATTTGGTATTATTATAAATAGTAATAGGATGTGTACTACTTAAATTATGAGTATTTTCATTTATTTCTTTCAAATTTCCATTAAAAACTTCACCAATAATCTGCATACCTAAACAAATACCTAAAATTGGTATATCTAAATCATAACATTTTTTAACAATTTCATAATCAAAATCAGTAGCTTCATTACCACCCTGTAAAATAAATCCATCACATATATTAACTAAATCTAAACTGCTATTATCATTTATAATTCCAATAACATAGATATCACTATAACTTATTAATGTATTGTAAATATTTTTATAAATAATCTGCACGTCTTTATTTGTAATATTTTTATCAGGTCTTAAAATAACACCTATTGTAGGTTTCATAATTCATCCTCTTTCTTAAAAAAAATGACTAGTCCATATACTTAGTCATTGATTTCATCATTTGATTAACTTGTTTTTGACTTGGAGTTCTCCCCATCTGCATCATCATAGCCTTAATCATTTGTTCATTTATAGGAGGATTTTTTTTCATATATTTTTTCATGTAATTACGTGCTACAAAAAATCCTATAACTCCTCCTGCAATAAGACCACCTAAAAATTTAAGTAAATCAAGAAAAAATTGTCCCCAATCCATATTTATCATATCCTTCCTACAAACATTTTACTAAAATTATTATGCTTTTACAAGTCCTATTTAATTATATTTGTTATTATTTAGCAATATGCATAATTTATTTTCTTTATAGAATATTCATTTAAAAAGAAATAATCTTTATTATCAAAATCACAAACAAAAATATTATTATTATACCAATTAAAAACTCTAAGAGCATATGGAATATTACTATTTGTTTTTAAAACAACACAAGAATAATTAATTTGCAAACATGTTCTTTGACTCGCGTATATGTCATCAATAAAGAATTTGTTTTTTATCTTTTTTATATATTTATTATTTTTGCCATTAAAATAACTAGAAATTATTTCTTTATTAAAAAATTGACATAACTGGTTATATATTGAAATACCATAAACAAAATCATCTTCTCTTAAATGATAAATATTTTCTAGAATTATATATAGTATATTAGTGTTATTCTTATATACATCATAAAAATCTTTTTTTATAATAAACAAATAATATTTTCTCATAAAATCACCATAATTATTATAAAATAATAATTTTGAAAAAAATGTAGAAAAAAAACACTTATAAAAGTGTTTCCATTCTTTGTTTGATAATTTGATAATCAAAACCACAATATTTACTAACTTCATCCCTTGTTCCACTGATACCAAATCTATTAACAGAAAAAATATAATCACTAGAAGTAGCAATTTTATTCCATATTGGATCATTACTAGCTTCTATAGTAAATACTTTAGTATTTTTTGGTAATATTGAAGTCTGATATTCTATAGATTGTTCAAGAAATGAGTAAACCTCTGGACAACTTACAATACGCAAATCAACGTTTTTATTTACAAAAAAATCTCTTGCTAAATTAACAGCAGTAAATAAATCAGAGCCGGTTGCAACAATAATACCATCCAGTTTATTTTTTTCTTTTCTAACAATATAAGCCCCATGTGACACATTAGAAGAACTTGTAGTTGGTAAATTTAATACTTCTTGCTTTGACAATATTAATGCACTTGGATTATCATAATCATTTAAAATACAGTTCCAAGCACCGACTAATTCGTGTGCGTCCGCAGGTCTATATACCCGTAAATTTGGAATAGTTCTAAGCATTGCCAATTGTTCGACAGGTTGATGTGTTGGTCCATCCTGACCTATTCCTATTGAATCATGAGAGAAAATATAAGTAACAGGTAAATTCATTAAAGCAGACATTCTTATAGAAGGTTTTAAATAATCAGAAAACGGTAATAACGTTGAGCAAAATGGTCTAAAACCACATAGACTCATACCATTTACAATAGATCCCATTGCGTGTTCTCTAACACCAAATAATATATTTCCTCCGTCATAGTTTTCAAAAGAAACAACGTTCTTCGATGGCAAAAAGGTTTTTGTTGAACTAGATAAATCAGCACTTCCACCTACAAAATTAGGCAAAATTTTTGATATTTCATCCATTATTCTTTGATTTGTTACCCTAGTTGCCTCTTTTAAGTCATTTTCAAAATGCCAATCAACATGATTTAAATCAATATTTATATTATGATTAAATAAATAGTTAAGACTAGAACTTTCCCCTCCTAAAAATCTATCTATATATATTCTATAATTATTAGACCATAATGAATACTTTTGACCACCACGCTCAGAAACCATTTTAGAAAATTCCCTTTTAGCAGTTTCTGAATAATAAAAAGGCTCTTTATCGAATGTTCCTAATGATTTTTTTAAAGAATAAATAGCTTCTTTACTAGGTACTCCACCATGTACCTCATTTGTTCCTTGACCAGGTAACCCTTGACCAATTATAGTTTTAATTTCAATTAAAGTTGGTTTTGAAGAATTTTTAGCTTTTCTTATAGATTTATCAATATCAGATACATTATTTCCATTTTTTACAAATTCATAATTCCATCCCATTGATCTAAATCTATCACCAATATTTTCCATAAAAACATTTTTTGTTGGTCCATCCAAACTTACATTATTGGAATCATAAAGCACAATTAAATTATTTAGATGATTTGCACCAGCAAATGATGCGGCCTCGTAACTAATACCTTCCATCAAGTCGCCATCACTGCATAAAACATAAACATTATAATCAAATAACGCTGTTTCAACCTCTATAGCGCTTTTTCTTGGAAAAAAATATTTCTTTTTTAAAATTTTTTGTGATAGAGCCATTCCAACAGCCGATGCTAACCCTTGACCAAGTAAACCAGTTGACATATCAACACCAGGTGTTTTTTTTATTTCTGGATGACCAGGAGTTTTTGAATTAATACGTCTATAATTTTTTAAATCATTAATTGAAAGATCAAAATCGGCCATAAAAAGTGTTGCATACAGTAATGCCGAACCATGACCTGCTGATAAAACAAATCTATCACGACTTATCCAATCAGTATCATTTGTACTAACATTCAAGTGTCTTGAATATAAAGTATAAATTATCGGCGCAGAACTTAAGCAAATTCCAGGGTGCCCACTTGACGCATTTTCAATCATATCTATTGCTAAAGACTTTATATTATTAATTATTTCTATATCCATATTAAATTCCCCTTTATCTTATACAATATATTATAACATGTATATAAAATTTTTAACATATATAATATTATAAAATTTTAAAACACAATATTATTCTATTTATTAAGAACCACCACATTATTTAATGAACTATCATTTTTCATTGAATTTAAACTATTAGAAGAAACAATACCTATAAAAATTATAAAAACAAAAAAACAAATAATACCTTTACTTTTTAATACTTCACTCATTTTAAATACCTCCCAAATACTATAATAATAGTAACACGAACTAAAGTTCGTGTCAACGTTTTTTCATAAATTTACGAACAATTGTTTGACATTTTACATATTGTATGTTATTATTGAATTGTAATAAAGGAGGTTATTTGTGATTGAATTAACAAAAAGGCAACAAGAAATTCTTGATTTTATAAAAACTTTTATGGTTAAACATGGGTTTCCACCTACTATTAGAGAAATAGGAGAAGCCTTAGATATTTCATCACCAGCAACAATTCATGCGCATTTAAAAAATCTTGAAGCCAGAGGTGTTATTAAAAGAAATGACACAAAAAATAGAGCTATCGAATTATTAGTAAAAAATGAATATGAACCTCAAAATGAATTAATTATTGATGTTCCACTACTTGGAAAAATAACTGCTGGAAGTCCAATTGAAGCGATAGAAAGACCTGATGAATTTTTCTCTCTACCTGCATATTTAATACCTAATAATAAAGAAGTTTTCACGTTATTAGTAAGTGGAACAAGTATGATTAATGCTGGAATATTAGATGGAGACATAGTTATTGTAGAAAGAAAAAATACTGCTAGAAATGGCGAAATTGTAGTTGCTATGACTGATGAAAATGAGGTAACACTAAAAACATTTTATAAAGAAAAAGATTACTTCAGATTACAACCAGAAAATGATACTATGGAACCAATTATTTTAAAAAATGTTACGGTTTTAGGTAAAGCAATTGGTTTATATAGAAAAATATAAAAAAAGTATAATAAATTTTATACTTTTTTTATTATACTTCTTGTAAGACGATTAAAATCATTGGTTTACATTCTGTTTCTTGATAAAGATATTTACCTAATCTATCTCTAATACCATTTTTAATTTTATTAAATTCTACATGATTTGGTTTGATATTTTCATTGATAACTTCTAGAGCAATCTTTTCTGATTCTTTAATCAAATCGACATTATCTCTAACATAAATAAATCCTCTTGTTAAAATCTCTGGACCTGCTAATACCTTTTTTGTTGATTTATCTAAAGTTGCACTAACTATAACAATACCATTGTCACATAATGCTTCTCTATCTTTTAACACTAACTCTCCGATATCACCAACTGTTTTTCCATCAATTAGAATATCATCAACTTTAACATTTTCATTAGTATCAACTAATTTTCCGTCAATAAATGTTGCAACTTGTCCATTTAGTTTTAATAAAATATTTTCTTCTTTAATACCTAATTTTTTAGCATTATTTGCATTTTCAACTTGATGTCTATATTCACCAATAACTGGAAAATAATATTTAGGTTTAATTAAATCAAGCATTAACATTAAATCTTCTGCCGAAGCATGATGACCTAAATATTTTTTATTAGATAAAATAACAAGTGATGCGCCTATTTTAGCAATTCCGTTAAATAATTTAGTTGCTCTTATTTCCATACCATCATAAACAGGTGAAATAAATACAACAGTATCATTTTCATTTATTCTGATAAATTTGTCATATCCTTTTACAATTCTTGTTAAATTTGAAAAAGGTTTCTCTCTTTCATCAGAAATAATTACAATAACATTAGGGTCATTTACATGATGAATATTGCTAATACGAGATTTATCGAAATTGATGTATTTTTTATCAATTGATTCAATAACAATCTCTTCTAGTCTTTTACCCATAATAACTACTTTTCTATCAGTTAAACTAATTTCATTAAATAATTCTTGTAAACGATATATTTGTGTTTGAAATACATTAAACAATATTCTTCCGCTATATTTTCCTAATGTTTCTTTAAGAATAGATGATGCACGGTGATTTGGAGAAGTAAATCCTGATTTATCAGCATATAAAGATTCACTCATTAAACATAAAACACCTTGTTTTCCAACATAAGCAAGTTTACCAATGTCAGTTTTATAATTTCCCATCATAGTTGGATCAAAGACGAAATTTCCTGTATAAAAAATTGCTCCGTCTAAAGTATATAATACATATCCAACTGCATCAGGAACAGAATGTGTTAAACTTACTGGAAAAATACTATTTACACCAAAATTAATTTTTTTATGAGGTAAAATTTCAATTAAATTTGCATCGTTAATTCCCTCATTAATTAATTCTTTTCTTAAAATATCGATTGTAAATGCACAACCATATATTTTTAAATTTGGTAAATCCGCTAATATGTCAGAAATTGCTCCTAATTGTTGATCGTGACCATGTGTAATAAATATACCTTTAACCCTATCAACATTTTCTTTTAAATAATCATAGTTAGGAATAATGTAATCAACACCTAACATTTTATCATCAGCAAATTTTAATCCCGCATCAAATACAAAAATATCTTTATCAACTTCTACAATATACATATTTTTACCAATTTCATTTAATCCGCCTAAACCAAATATTTTTATTTTACTCATAAATTCTCCTTTCTATAAAATAAAAAGACTAATTAATTATATCAAAAAATAATTAATTAGTCCATAGTTGAATTAATTATATAATTTCATTTTTTAAATTTGGATTATTTAACACTTCAACTAAACGGTCTATTTCTTCTTTTGTATTGTAAAAATATAAACTAATACGACATGTATTTTTTATTTTTAGTTCGTCTTTTAAAATTTTGGCACAATGATTACCAGCTCTTACACAAATATTATATTTATCTAAATATATAGCTAAATCTTGAGCAAATACATCCTTAATATTAAATGTAATAATTCCACTTTCTGAATTTTTGTTATATATTATAATATCATTTACATTTTCTAATTTTTTTATAGCGTATTTTTTTAAATCTAATTCATAATTATGTATTCTATCCATTCCAATTGTGTCTAGATATTTAATTGCTTCAGAAAAAGCTATTACATCAGCAATATTAGGTGTTCCTGCTTCGAACAAATAAGGTAAATTACTATATTGTCTTATACCATCATAGGTAAACATAGCGTTCATACCTCCACCAAATTCGATTGGCTTCATATTATTTAATAGTTCTTCTCTTCCATATAAAACTCCAACACCGGTTGGTCCACACATTTTATGAGCAGAAAAAGCTAGAAAATCAACATTTAATGATTGAACATCAATTTTTATATGAGGTACGCTTTGTGCACCATCTATAACAACTAATATATTTTTACTATGAGCATAATCAATAATTTCTTTAATATTTCTAATATCTCCTACAACATTAGTTATATGAGCAATACTAATAACCTTTGTTTTACTTGTAACAGATTTTTTTACATCATCAATAGTAAAAGTCAAATCTTCATTAAGCGGTATATAACCAACATGTAATTCATTTTGTTCAGCTAATTCAAACCAAGGCAACACATTTGAGGCATGTTCTGATTTTGTTAGCAAAACTTCATCAGATTCGTTTAAATATTGTTTGAAATATCCAAATACAATTTTATTTAAGGAGTCTGTCGCACCACTTGTAAAAATTATTTCTTTATTACTACTAGCATTAATAAAATTTTTCACTAAAAAGCGAGCATTTTCATATTCCTCATCAACTTTAACACTATACTTATAATCTCCACGATGTGCATTACAACTATAGTTTTTATAATAATCACAAATTTTATCTATTACACAATTTGGTTTAAAAGTTGTTGCGCCATTATCAAAATATATAATATCATGTTTTAACATTGGAAAATCTTCACGATTCATTTTTTCACCTCCAATATTTATGAATAATATTTTCTAAATCACCTGTATCTTGTTCAGTTAATTTCAAATTACTAAATAAAAATCCTTTAATTAATAATTTAATAGCTTCTTCATAAGTTATTCCTCTACTTTGTAAATAAAACAAATCTTCATCATTAAATTTACCAATAAATGCAGAATGTTCTGCTATTACATTATCTTCATCTATTAATAAATTAGGATTTATTTGACACTTTTTCTTATTAAATGTAACAATTCTGTTATTTTGATTTAAACTACACTCTATTATACCCTTTGGCACATTTCCTATTACATCAAAGAAAACACTACCATCACAAATATTTACTGCATTATTTATAATGTTACTTACTGTATAAGGAGCATTATGATTTATAACTAATCCATATCTTTCGGGATTAATACTAATTGTCTTTAAAACATAATTAAATGAAGACTTTTCTCCATTAAGATTTACAATATCATTTTGTTTTATTTCTTTTACATCATAAATTTTTTGAACATTTACTTCACTAAATGACTTTAAATTATATGTATTTTTAATTTTTAGAAAACCATCATTATACTTTTCAAATATATTAGAAACTACATTATCCTCAAACTCAAACAAAACATTAATTTTAATATCATTTGTAATATTATAATTAATACATAAATCAGTGCTATTTAAACATTTAATTTCAAGATTATAAACTGAATCAAAAGTGTCACTTATGGAATAATTAAATATAATACTATCCTCTAATTCTTTGTATTTTACAATATTGTTTTCAATAATTATTTTATTCATATTTTTATTTATCCTCTATAATATTTTCACTAATATTTGTAAAAAATTCATATCCATTATCCTCTACAATTTTAACTAAGCTATAGTCACCACTTTTAATTATACTTCCATCCTTCATAATATGAACAAAATCTGGTTTAATATAATAAAGCAATCTTTGATAATGGGTAATTACTAATATTGATGGATTAAATTCTCTATAATATTCCATAACTTTTTCACCAACAACTTTTAAACTATCTACATCTAATCCCGAATCAATTTCATCAAGAATTAGCGTATTTGGCTCTAACATATACATTTGAAGTATTTCATTTTTCTTTCTTTCTCCACCTGAAAATCCTTTATTTACACCACGATGTATCATATCTTTACTCATTTTCAAATTTTCAACGTTTTTATCTAATTTCTTTATAAAATTATATAATTTAAAATTTTCTTTTTCTTTAGCATATAAGGCAGCACGTAAAAAATCTGCGTTTGTTACACCATCAATTTCTAAAGGCATTTGCATTCCTAGAAAAATACCTAATCTAGCTCTTTCATCAACTGTTAAATCATTGATTAAAGTATTATCAAAATAAATATTTCCACTTACCACATTATAATGATTATCACCCATAATAACTTTAGATAAAGTAGATTTTCCTGTTCCATTTGGTCCCATAATAACATGTATTTCACCACTATTAATAGTTAATGAAAAATTTTTAAGTATAGTATTATTTTCTATTTCAACAGTAAGATTTTCAATTCTTAATGTATGCATAACATCATCTCCAAAGTAATTATACATTATAAACTCACAAATGTCGATATTTTCGACTTTATAACACAATATTTATTTTTTTTGCTTATCTTTGATTATTTAATTTATATAAGTACATAATATTTATGAATATTTGCAGTATTCAGCAAAAGAGTTTCACTCTTTTTATTTTTTTGTTATAATAGTTAGAGGAGGATAAATTTATGGATTGTATTTTTTGTAAAATTGTTAACGGGGAAATTCCCTCTTATACTATTTTTGAAGACGACATTGTAAAAGTGTTTTTAGATGTTAATCCTGATTCTAATGGACATTTACTAATAATTCCTAAAAAACATTTTTTAGGATTAAAAGAAATTGATAATAACACTCTTATACATATTATGGAAATTGCCAGAAATATGGAAAATTTATTAAAAAATAAATTAAGCATTGATGGTTTAACACTTATTCAAAACAATGGTTGTGTTCAAGAAGTAAAACATTATCATTTGCATTTAAAACCACATTATATATCTAAACAAGAAAAAAAAGATGTTAAAGATATCTATAGTTTATTAATAAAATAATTTTATTGATAAATTATTTTTTTTATGTTAATATATATCGACAAAGGGAGGAATTTATTATGAATAAATTAGAAATATATTCAGATTTTAATAAAAATGTGATAAAAAATAATTTGAAACTTTATAGAAATTGTTCAATTAGTGATAAACGTGTATTTAAATTTGTAGAAAGGTACATAAATGGTAATTTAGATGTTACAAATTTAGATGATGAAACTACTGTTATCGATGAAAATATGATATTTAAAAATGAATCAGAAATTGCACTCAGATTATTAAAATCTAAACAGAATACTTTATACCAAAATTTAAATGAGGAATTTTTGAGATTTAGAAAATTAGCAAATAGATACGAATTTTTATTAAAAAAATATGATAAACAATTTGAATTAAGTCAATATGAAAACATGCAACTTGATTTATTACTTATCAAAATGACATACATACTTATTGAATTAAAAATTAGTCTTAACCTAAATTTAAATGATATTTCTATAAACAATATAAATTCATATTGTGAATGTATTATTCATGATATTATAAACAAAAATTACGAACCATTATCAATTGATAAACATATATATAATAAAATGCTTAATTTAGAAAAATAAAATATAAAAATTAATATTTGTATTTACATTAATAAAAAAAAGAGTATAATGTATAAATACATGGAAGAAAAGGAGTAAATAAAAATGATAATTGAAAATTGGTCATTAATTAAGGAAAATAGCAATAATGAATATTGTTTAGTAATTGACAGTGACTGTAAGTTTGTCAAAGGAAATTTGGAAAATGATGGTAAAATTAGTTCAAGTATTATAACGTCATCAATTGTTTGTATGAATTATTATGAGGCAAAATGCGAAAAAGATGAATTATATAAGTTAGGGTATGTAAATAGAGATTACCACCGTTACATTCAAGCTAGATACAATGAAATTGGAATAATTTCAGATTGGTTCTTATATTATGAAAACAATAGGTTAAAAATTAAAGCAAAATTAAGTAAAAATCAAAAAGAGTTTTTTATAAAAGACTTTGTTATTGATTATGATCCTATAAAAAATGAAATAGATCTTGAAAATAATGATAATTGTTTTCTTATAACAGATAGTATTAATGAATATGCTAAACAAATTTTATTAGCAAATGGTAAATTCGTCAATATCGTTAACCATAAAATTAAGAATATTAATGAATATATAATTGACATTAATTCTATAGAATGTGTTGATCAAAAAGTTGAAGAAAATAAAGTAAAAATTTTACATAAATAAAAACATTATGAAATGCTTCATAATGTTTTTTTGTATTAGTTAATTTTCATCACTAAATTTTTCAATTCCAACTGTGAATTCTCCAACTAATTCATTAAATTTAATCAAATTATTTGCTAATTCGCTCTTATCACTTTCACATTGAATTCTATCTAGTTTTAATTGTTCCTTTTCTTCATTTAAATTTTCACGTTCTAGTTTCAATTCCTGCTCAAGCGTTTCTAATTGCTGTTTTTTTTCTTTCATGAAGGCAATATTTTTTTGCTTTTCTTCCTTTAGTTTTTCAATTTCTTCTTTACGCTTTTCTTGAAAGGCAATCTTTTCACTATTTAATTTTTCTTGTTGTTGTTTTAACTCATCAATGCTTTTTTCAATAATTAATTTTTTTTGTTTTAATTTTTCATAAGCATTTTTTTTATATTCTTTAATTTTTTCATATTCCAGTTCTTTATTTTTTTCAAAATTATTTCGTTCTAAATTGAACTTTTTAATTTTTTCTTCCAATTGTTGTTTTAAAATTAAATTTTTTTGAAATATGTTTGTTGCCTCTTTTACATTATTATTTGCGCGTTCAAAGATATTCTCAATATCTACAGATTTATTACTTTTATTACCAATTACTTCATTTTTTTCACTAATATCACCAACATTAGAATTATTATTTATGCTACTATCAATAACAAAATCTTTATCTAAATCTATTTCATTATCGATAGATAACACATCTGAAACATTATTTAAAGACATTTAATTATTCCTTATCATTAGGTAATTTTGCAAAACTTGTATTAAATTGAGAAACCAATGTTTTAAATCTAGCACAGCTTTGTGCCAAATTCTTATTTTCCAACTCTAATTTCTTTTCTTCTATTTCTTTATACTTAGCAAATTGTTCTTGTTTGAAAGATAATTCTTTTTGAGAATTCTCAAGTCCTTGACGAATTACTCCTGTCTCTTTTTCAAATTGCTCTTTTTCAGAATCCATTTTTGATTGTTCTAAATCCTTGAATTTAGCAAATTCTTGTTCCTTAGTAGCTAATTCATCTTGTCTTTCCTTTAAACTTTTTTGAGTTAATTCTTTTTCTTTTTCAAATTGATTTTTGTCTGATTCTAGCTTATTCTTATCGTTTCTAATTTTTTCTTCTTCAACTTTTTTATAATCTTCAAATTGTTCTTTTTCTGTTTCAAGTTGTTCTTTAGTTATATTTAATGATTGTTCCAACAAATCAAGTTCTGTATTTTTAGCTAAAACATCTTCATTAAATTTTGCCTCTTCGCTTTCTATCCTTTGACGTTGTGTTGATACATATTCATCGCATTGTTGTTTTTCTTTTTCGATTATATTTTTTTGTTCAGCAACATACTTATCAAATTCAGCTTTTTCTTTTTCAAACTTTGTCTTAATCTCCTCTAAAGATTTTTCATTTCTATTCAATGAAGTTTTCTTTTCAATTAAATTTGAGATAAAGTTATTAGCACCAACTACATCAGTATATAAATTATTATATAATGAATCAAAATCAGAAAGAACATCGTTTGATTCAATATTTTTTTGATCACTAGAAACAATTTCATTTTTGTTTGATTCAGAGGCATTATCAGCAATTTGTTCAGAAACTTTTTCTTCCTTTAAAGTATTATTTTCTTTTACAGAATTTTCATCATTAGTAGAAGTTGAAACTGTTGAAACAACTGGTTCTTCTTCCTCGATTATTGGCGAATCAAATTCAGCTGGTTTCAAATCATCGTTATTACTAGAATCAACAAATGAAGAAAAATTTTCGTTATTTAACTCTTCACCTATTGATTCAAAATCATCATCTAACAAATTTGCATTATCATCAATATCCATAATTTCTTTATCATAGAAATCGTTATTTGTATTATTTAATACAGTGTTATTACTTTCATTTTGCTTATTATTAGTATCCAAAAATTCTAATCCATTATCCATGTTATTTCCCCTCTTCACTCTGTTATCAACTAGAATATCCATACCCTAGTCTAAAATATCATATACAGTATATCACAATTTTTTTAAAAGTAAAATACTTTTTTTAAATTTATTTTATATTTTAAAATCATCTAAAAAATCATCTATAGTCATTATTTTACTATCAATATTATCTAAAACTGGTTTTGTATTTATGAAAGTTTTTTCTTCTTCATTAACGTTTTTAGTTATTAACTTATTTTCTTTGAAAACATCTATTATACTATTTTTGCATATATTTGTGCCTGTTGAATATCTATCTAAAATTGGTATTTCTGTCGATTTTACACTAAAGATATCATCTTTTGTTTTTATACCTAATGTATCTTTATTATCTACTATAAATGTTTTTAAAATATTATAAGGATTTGTCTTAACATCTCTTATAATTTGAATACCTCTTTTAGCCCTACTGATGTATTCAAACTCACTTAAATGTATTCTTTTTGCAGTGTTTTTATTTGTTACTAAAACTAAATACTCATTAGAATCACTAGAAAAAACACATCCATTTACAACGTAATCATCTTTTAAATTTATAGCCTTTACCCCACTTGTTTTAAGTCCAACAATAGGTACTTCATCAAGTTTATATCTTAATCCATAGCCTTGAAATGTAGTGACTAATATATCACCAGAATTACATAAAGAAACTGAAACTACTCTATCATCATCTTTTAATTTCATACAAGTTATTGATTTCGAATACCTTTGTACTTTAAAATCAATTAAATTAGTTCTCTTTACCATACCATTTTTAGTAAATATAGTTATATATTGTTTTGCATCAAAATCATATATTGGAAAAGCCTCAACAATATTTTCATCTTCATTTAATTTAATTATATTACTTATATGTTTTCCTAATTCCTTCCATTTTAAATCAGGTAATTCATGAACTGGAACAAATAAATAATTTCCTAAATCAGTAAAAATTAAAATAGTATCTAATGTATTCATAGATGCTTGACACACTACGTAGTCTCTATCCTTTACAGTAACTACGCCTTCTTCACTAGAGTTAAAACTTCTTAATGACGTTCTTTTAACATATCCATCGTGAGTTACAACAACAATACAATCTTCTTTCGGTAATAATTCTGTTGTATCTATTTTTATATCTGTTATTTCTTCTTTAATAACTGTTTTTCTATCTACACCATATTCGTCTTTTATTCTAACTAGTTCTTTTTTAATTACATCTGCTAACTTTTTACTACTTGCTAAAATACTTTCTAAAGATCTAATAATTTTTTGTAAGTTTTTTTGTTCTTCTAACAAATCAGTTACATCAGTATTACTCAATCTATATAACTGTAAATCAACAATTGCAGTAGCTTGTTTTTCCGTAAAATCAAATTTTAAAACTAAATTATTTATTGAATCACTTTTATTTTTGCTTGATCTAATAATTGCGATTATTTCATCTAAAATAGATAGTGCTTTAATAAGACCTTCTACTATATGCATACGTGCCCTAGCATGTTCTAAATCAAATTTTGTTTTCTTAGTTACAACTTCTTTTTGATGTTCTATATAAGCCTTTAATATATCAATAATTCCTAATGTCATTGGACGATTATTAACAATTGATACCATATTATAATTATATGATATTTGCATTTCTGTATTTTTTAATAAATAATTTAATATTAAATCACAATTAGCATCTTTTTTCAAATCAATAACTATTGTTTCTGGATTATCAAGATTCGATTCATCTCTAACCTCTACTATTCCATCTATTTTTTTATCAATTCTAATATCATCTATTTTTTTTACTAATGCAGCTTTATTAACATCAAAAGGAATTTCTGTAATAATTATTTGTTTTTTTCCTTTGTTTTGTCCAATTTCATATTTAGATTTGACAATTATTTTCCCACGACCACTTTTAAATGATTCTCTAATACCATTTATGCCCTCTACTATTCCACCGGTTGGAAAATCAGGACCTTTAATAATATTCATAATATCATCTAAAGAAGCATCAGGATTATCCATTAAATAAATAGTTGCATCAATTATTTCTTTTAAATTATGTGGAGGAATATTTGTAGCATATCCTGCACTAATACCAGTTGAACCATTGACAAGTAAATTTGGAAATTTTGCTGGTAACACAGTTGGCTCTAGTAAAGTATCATCATAATTCCAAGTCCACAAAATTGTATCTTTATCAATATCCTTTAAAAGTTCATTACTAATTTTTGATAATCGTGCTTCTGTATAACGCATAGCAGCCGCACTATCACCATCCATAGAACCGTTATTTCCGTGCATATCAATAGTAATAGCATTTTGTTTCCACCACTGACTCATTCTAACCATTGCTTCATATATTGAAGAATCTCCATGTGGATGATATTGACCCATAACATTACCAACAGTTTTTGCTGATTTTTTATAGGCTTTATCAAATGTATTTTTATCTCTATACATGCCATACAAAATTCTTCTTTGAACTGGTTTTAAACCATCACGAACATCAGGAAGTGCTCTTTCTTGAATAATAGACTTTGCATATTCTCCAAATCTAACTCCCATTATTTCTTCTAGTGAATAATCAAAAATTCGTTTAATTGCATCTTGCATAATATCACCTTAGTTAATTATAAACAAAAAAAATAAAAAAAGCAAATTTCTTTTTTTATTTTTAGTCTTTATTCATTATTTAAATCATTTTGTTTTTCATTATTATTAAGATTATTATCATCATTTTTTTCATTATTATCTAAAGTATCATCGTTTTTCCTAGTTGTTGGAGGTGTAGTTGTTGTAGTTGTTGATTTAGTCGTTGCAGGTTTAGTCGTAGTTGTGCTAGTACTAGTCGTTGTTTGTTTAGTTGTATTAGTACTAGTTGTATTACTTGATGTAACCTGTGATGTTTTAGTAGTTGTTTTAGTAGTAACTTTAACTGCGCTATTTGCACCCTGATTCGGACTTGTTGTAGTACTATCTAAATCTATTTGTTCACCATTCATAACCTTTTCAATAACACTATGTGCATAATCAACAGTTGTATAATCCGGTTCCATAACATACAATTTTTGAGAACCATAACTATATGTATAATTTTCTGAATCACTACCATTTAAACTTACGGACGCAATATTCCACTTTGGCATCTTATCAATTTGAAATTTAGCAAGTTTTTGAATTTCATTCATTCCCATATTTGTTTGGAATAAATCTTTCAATGCATCTAGAATACTTGTATATTTATTTATTATATTTGGACTCATAGCTTTATTTACAATTGCTGTTATAACCGCTTGTTGATTTTTAACACGCTGTCTATCACCATCTATAAAATTATATCTAGCCCTTGAAAAAGCAAGTGCATATTCACCGTTTACATTATTATAACCTTTATAAAACTGATAACCATATGTATTAAATGTATATTCAGAATAAACATCAATACCGTCTAAAACATCAACTAATTTTACAAGTGAAGAAAAATTAACTCTCACATAGTAATTAATATCTATATCAAGCAAATTTTCAATTGTACCAATGGAGCAATCTATTCCATACATACCGGCATGTGTTAATTTATCTTTTTCATTATAACAAGAAAGATTTACATAATAATCTCTTGGAATGGATGTTAGTAAAACCTGCTTTGTAATTGGATTTATAGTAACAACCATATTAACATCACTTCTTGCTACCGAATCTATTTCACCATAGGTATCTATTCCACTTAAAAATATATTAAATGATTTTTTTGTTACATCGATTTCGTCGGCTTCAACTTTAGATTCTTTTTTTATCGAGAATTTATAAAGAATTTTCACCTTCGAATCAAAATCCTCTATTTGTTCATCTAAAATACTTTTATGATAGTCAGCAAGCAAAATAGCGTCAACTTCTTTTTTTATTAAAGAATTACCTAATTCAAATATATTTTTACTTGTTACATTTTCAAATACAACTTCACCCTTTAATTTTTCTAAAGCTTCATTTGTTGTACCTAAATTATTAACATAACCAACTTTTCTATCAAGTAAATCTGATTCACTAGATAATTTACTATCCTCTAAAACTAAAACATAGTAATTTTCAACTTCATAATTTCCACTAGTTACAGTTTTTAAAAATGATATTGTTCTATCAATATAATGGTTTGCGAAAAATAAACATGTACTTAAAATTATTAAGATAACAATACTTACTATTTTTATTTTCCACTTAATCTTTTTGTTTATGCATAAAATACCAAAAATAGCTAGAAATATAATATCTACTATAAAAATTAAAAATGTAAATTTAAAAGGGAGCATATTAAGTTTAAAAATATTAATTGTTAATAAAAGCGACATAATAAAGAAACATATATAAACAATCAAACTAGATATATAAATTACTTTTTTTGTCTTTGGATTTATTTTTGTACTTTTTTTCTTTTTTTTCATTATAATACCTCTACCTCATATTAATTATTATTTATTGTACTAAAAAATTATAACACTTTTTTTCATTATTAGCAAATTTAATTAAATAAAAAATATAAGCCATCTTAATGACTTATATTAATTTTTTCTTTTATTAAAACTTTTCCTTGAGCTAAATATTCATTTGAATCTTCTGGTGCCTTTTTAAAATTAGGATTCCAATAGTAATAAGATTTTTCATAAAACTTATCATAAGGTAATGTTTCATCAGGTATAAAAAATTCACTAGTTTTAAATATATCGCCTTCTATCTCTACTCTATACAACTCCAAATTAGCTCTTCCAAATTTTTTACTCCATTCCAAAATGCCTTTCTCGTCTGTTAAATACATAGAATGTAATCTACTAGGATACATATAGTTATTATTTACACGAAAATTTTCTAAAGCTGATTCTCTTTTAAACTCATTAGCTCTAAAAGACACCTTATATGCCTCATCAATAATTTTCATAGCTATTTTTCCATTAATTTCACCAGATTCAAAATAATAATTTATAACATCTTGCAAGTTTGCTTTATCTTTTGTAAAAGTAGATGACGCTGTTGTAAAATCACAAAATCTTTTATATGTTGAACTCTTAAAATCGTTTGAAACATTAATTGTATTTCCAACCTTCCAAAAATGATCATAACAGCCAGCTTTGTGAAAATGATATAATTCTTGTTTTTCCATATAAAATCCCCCTCGGAGTAGGTATTATAGCACAATTTTATATCTTTTTCAAATTTTTATTTTTTATAAATTTCCTTTGATATAATTTTAACCCTAATACCACTATTTAATATAATAATATCATTTATGTTATGTTCATAAACTTTTGAAACAATCTCTGCAGAACTTTCTATATTAACACCAATTTCATAATTTTCTATTTCAGAGTCACCATCAAATAGAACAGAAAAATGACCATAAAATGATAACATTGGTTTTTTATTAAAATATAATGATTCAGCTGGTAAATCTTTCTTTAGACATTTCAAATATCTGTTTTCCGAACCAAAATCAATATTTATTTTAGGGTAATCTACCATATATGAAATTTTATTTCTTTTTAAATAATAAAGTACTTCATCAAGAAGATAAATTGGAAAACCAGTCTTTACCTTGTCATTTCCAATATTCACTAACTTGTACTTCATAATATAAGAAATAATATATGCATCATTTTCATATACAGAATAGAAATTACCCGTTTTTTTAATTTTAACACTATTCATATCAACTACCCTAGTCTTCATCCTCAAGTTCATCAAACATTTTTTTCATAGTTGGATTATTATTAGTTAATTTTTTTATAGTTAAGTCTTCTGCTTTATTATTTGCTAATCTCAAATTATTTTCACTTGATAATAATGCTTCTTTTGTTTTTTGTAGATGATCAATAGTTTTATCTATTTCATCAATTGCTTTATTAAATTTTTCAGATGCTAATCTGTAATTTCTAGAAAAACCTTCTTTAAAAGCGTTCATATTTTCTTCAAAATGGGAAATATCTATATTTTGATTTTGTATTTCTATTAATTGTTTTTTATATTTTAAAGTATTTATTGCTGCCCCTCTAATTAAAGTAATAATAGGAATAAAAAATTGTGGCCTTATTACATACATTTTTTCATATTTATATGATACATCAACTATTCCATCATTATAATAATCATTATCTATTTCCAAAAGTGAAACCAAAACAGCATACTCACAATTTTTTTCTTTTCTATCTTTATCTAATTCTTTGAAAAAATCTTCATTTTTATGTTTAGTTGTAGTTTCATCTGCTTCATTTTTCATTTCAAACATAATAGAAACAAACTCTTCATTTTCATCGCTATAATCCCTAAATATGAAATCACCTTTTGAACCAGTTTTAACATCATTATCTTTTTCAAAATATGCATTTTTAAATAAAGGTCTTAACTTATTAAATTCAGCATAACAATGATTCTCTAATGATTCACCTATCATTTTAGTTGATTGCTTTGCTTTTAAATCTTTATAATACGCAATCATTTCATCTTTAGTTTTCAATTTGTTTTCATAATTGTCCTTTAGAGATTGTTCTTTTAATTTATATTCTTTACCATCTAGTTCGATTTTATTTTTTAAATCAGTTATATTTTTTTCCTTTTGACTTACTATCTCATCTATTTTTGATTTATGAATAGTATCATTATATTTTATATCTTGTTCTAATTTTGAAATTGTCAAATTTAATTTATTTATTTCATCTTTATATTGATTTTCAGTATTAATTTTTGTATTTGTTAAAATCGATGATTGTAATTCATCTTTAGTTTTTAGTTCATTTTTTAATTTTAGAATTTCTAAGTTTAAACTATTTATTTTTTCATTCATAGTTTTATCTATTTCATTTTTTGCGATTGTAATAGCAGATTTTTTTTCATTTTCAAATTGTTGTTCACGATTTTTAAGTTCGCTATAAAACTCTTGATCTCTAATTTGTTTTAAAATTGAATTATAGTTTTGTTCATCTATTTTAAACATTGAACCACATTTTGGACATTTAATTTCATTCATATTTTACACCTCACATTTTAAAAATTATTTTTAACTTTGTTATTTAAACTAAGAAAATTTTATCATTTTAATTTGTTTTTAGCAATAAAAAAGCCTTTATTGGCTTAAATAATACTATATTAATTTTAGTCTAATTTAATAACGCTTAATTTAGCATTAGTAGTACCATCAAAAATTAAATCAGTTTCTTGCTCTGATGTTATTACCAATGTTACTTCATCACCTTTAGCTCCAGGACTATTTATATACATAGTTATATCTTTATTATTTACCATATCCATCTTGAGTAGTAATTCTACAGTCTCACGTGCGACTTTGTCATCGATGTCACCGTCTAAATATATTATTCTCTTTTCATGTAAATCAATTGAAGATACCTTTAATTTTTCTTTCTTTTGCTCTTTTCTATCTTTATTCTTTATATTTTTATTACTCATATTTAACTCCTATTCCAACAAATACCATTATTAATACCTTTTTCAAGTACAAATAAACGATTTCTAACAACTTAAATAACTTTTCAACAACCAACCCACCACTTTAATTTTTTTGTACCACTTTATAAAACACCCTTAAATAAAATAACTATATCTATGTTTAATCCTATTGTTATTATTTCAATCTCTTTTAATGTTATTCTTTTCTTAGCATTTATATCCAACAAATTCTTTATTCTTTTTTTATTTAAAGACGTTATTTGATGTAAATATTCTACGTATTCGTTTTCGTTTACATTTTTCTCTTTTAATACTCCTATTATATTTAAAGTAATTTGTTTTTGAATTCTATATATCTTTTCCATTTTCATCTTCCTTTTTAGAACTTAAAAAAGTAACTTTTTCAGCAATGATTTCCATTAAGTATTTAATATTTTCATCAGAACCGCTATATGGTTTATTTTGTAAATGCTCCTTTATTCCTACTAGATCACCTTTTTTACAATATTCTGCTGTATTTACTGCTACTGATCCAAATAGTGTTACTGAAAGAAAATCAGTATCATATTCACCTTGTTCATTTTTAAAAGTTCTTGGTATTGCTAATATCATAGTTGTATATTTTTCCCCATCTTCTGATTCGTTTACTTTTATGTCTTTACTAATTCTTCCTACCATAACTAATTGATTTAACATAATTCATCTCCCTACCTTGGTGTAAAATTGTAACAAAATTAAAAATAAATACCAGACTATAACAATTTTTTATAAAGAAATAAACAAAAAAAGACTATCTTAATTAGAGATAATCCCTTGATTTATGATTATTATATATTTAAGTAAAATTAATTTTTTTATTTATCTACTTCTTTAAAATATTTTTCTAATTCTTCCTTTGAAATTGGTTTTGATAAATTCTCATAACATTCTTTAGCTGATAAATGATTTACATACCCTCACCCTATATAATCACTATATATTGATATATTCCTACATGAACACGTAATTTCATTTTTAGTCGGTACTTTTGTTTGAAGTATATCGCCACACAACTTACATTTTATTTTGTACTCCCTTTGCATATTTTCCCCTCTTTTAAACATATCTATAATCTAAATAAATTATAGCATAAAAAGTACAAAACTTATGAATTATTCTATATTTTATTAATTAATTTTATATTTATAATACTTATTGTAATTAATATTCTTTTTTGTTTCAAAGCAATTGTTTGTAATTATAATTAAACACAACTAAAATTATTACGCAACTCTTTTATTTTTTTAAATGAAGTTTATTATTCTTAAAATATAATTCCTTTACCTTATTAAATTTTTTATAAGCTTTTCTTGTGAGTTTAATTATATATTTATCTTTTTTAAATTCATTACTCAAATAAAAATATAGTGCTGGTGAAAACCTTATACAATTAATACAAGCATCATAATTCTCATTTAATAAATCTATAAAATCTTTAGGAAAATTAGTTAAAAACAATTTTTACTTAATTCTTTTAAATATTCTTCAACATTAGATGATAATACTACAATTGCACGTTCTCCAATATCATATTTACTTTTATGATTCATTTACTTTTACCTCCTTTATCTTAATTAAACACATAATAAAAATAAATAAAACTCCTCAAACAGACATAATTTTTAAACACATTTTAAACAACTTTAACAAACGTTTATATACAAAACACCCAAACACCAATATAATCATTATTGCCCCTTAATAAACAAAAAAGAAGATTTAATCTTCTTCATAATCATAATTCCATAATCCTAATTGTCCATTTATTTTTTTATCAATATTAATCATTTTAACATTATCTAATTTCCAGGCATATCCTGTCCTAATTTTGTTACCATATGCTATATTATTTTCTAAAATGATTTTTTTGTTTAACTCATCATCCAATAGACAACAATCTACTAAATCAACGATAGCAATTATTTTACTTTTAGGAAAATCAATTCCTAAATCACCATATTTTTTCATTTCATCTTTATCAATACCGGCACCTGCATGTATTAATAGTTTTCCTCTATAATTAGTCTTCCATGTTCTAAATTCATATTTTTTTATACCATATGCGACTAATGATGCCCATGGTTGTTTTAAAGTTATAACTTTCATTTTATCACCATATCAATTATAGCATATTTTATGGATTTTTATTTATGTGATATAATTAGTATGGAGGGATTAATATGTCTTTAAAAGAATATACTGATATGATTAAAAATCATGCCCTATATCCAATTGCTGATATCAATAAAATTATTCAAGAATTAGTTCTTATTCAAACCGAGTTTTTACATAACTATGGAGTTAATGATATTTTTTCAAATTCTAAATTTTACGAGATAGTTATTGCAAACCAATTAAATCATAAACCAATACCAGGACATTCTGGCTCAAGAGACGCTGAAGATGAAAGTGGAACTCAATATGAATATAAACACTTTAAAGAAACTAGTTCTAATCACTCTTGGACATTTAACGATTATTCTGATAATTTAATGAATCATATGAAAGAATATAAATTCATATTTGCTCATATAAATGATAAGGATTATAAGTATCCAGGAATAATGGATTGGTATTATGAAGTAGACGGATATATAATAGGCGAATATTTAAAAAAAGCTACACTTAGTATTAAAAATGCAAGAAAAATGATCAATGTATCAGCAAATCAATTAGAACAATTAGGATGTAAAAAAAGTTATGCAGATATAAATAAAGCAAAAAAATATTCAGGAAGATTTGAAAAACAATTAGTTAATATTTCTATAATATCTGAAAAATTAGAAAAATTAACAAAAGTTGATAAAATTCTGACAAGTAATAAACTATATGAATTATTAGTTGCACTGAAACTCAACCACTATGTAAATCCAGAACAAGGCGGTCGTGAAGGAGCCCATGATGCAATTGATAGAGATATGAATACATATGAATATAAAGTATATAAAACAAGAACTTGGAATTTTCAAGATATATCTGAAGCAGTATTAAATAAATATTATTTAGATAAAAAAATAATATTGGCTGTTGTTGATAAGACTAATCTTGTTGTTAAAGAAATATATTCAGTAGATCCAAAAGATGCTGTACCTAAATTAAAGGAAAAATTACAAAATAAGATAGATAATCTTAATAAAAAAGGCGGAATATTAAGAAGAAGACAAATCAGTTTATCTTTTGCTGATATAAAAGCTATGCCTTCATTTGAAATTATTTATTTAGAAGAAGAAAACGAATAGAAAACAATCTATTCGTTTTTTGATTTCCACATTCCTGTATCAGGATCCCAAACTAAAATCATAGTAAATATTTCGGTTAAATCCTTAAATTTTGAAGCTACTTCTTCAAGTAAATCATTTTTTATAATATATTCTAGTACACCATTATCATATAACTCCGACGTAGAAATAGATTCTTTATCAGTTAACAAATTGTTACAAATAATTTTTATACTATCAATGTAATTTTCTTTTTTATTTGATTCTTTTTTTTCGTAATTTTTTTCTTTTTTAAATATTAATAAAGTCTCACCATTCATAGTTTTCTTAGGATCTAAGATTTTCTTTAAAGTTTTTTTACTTTTAGAAATATGAATAGATGTTTGAAATATCAATTTATTTTCGGTAAACATTTTAATTAAATCATTCCATACATTCAAATTTGAATCATGAAAATATAAAAACATATATGAATTATTCTTAAGCATTCCCGATACATTATTGAATGCTTCATTCATTAATTTTAAATACTCATGATAATCTTTTTTTCTTCCTTTTGCATTTGTCATTACAATTTCGCTATCATAATCTATATTATTATCCAAAAAAGCTTGATATAACTGCATATATTCAGAATAAGGCACTTGACCTAAATACGGAGGATCTGTTATTACTAAATCAATAGATTCATCTTTAATCATAGTTTTATCAACAAATTGAGTTCCCTTTTTTATTATAAACGATTTAGTATTATCTAATAAAGATACATCATTTACAAAAGAATTTGCATAATAATTATTTTCAATAAATGCAGTAGATGATAAATAACTATCTATACTATTAATAAATAACATTGGAACATTTCGTTCTATGCAATTATTTTTTGGAATCCATAAAGGCCATTGAGAACTCATTTTCACATCAAGAATTTTACTCTTGTGAATAATAGAAATATAAATATATTTACAAATATTAAGCAATTTTTCATCATCAATTTCATTAATTAATTTTTTTATTTCATCTAGTATGAATAAACTTCTATTAGAAAATTTATCTGAAATTCTTTCATTTGCTTTTACTGCTATTCTACTATTTTCTAACAATTTTATATTTTTAATATTTTCTATTTTTCTGTTCATTTTAAAGTTAGAAATATCCATTACATCAGCTTTTTTATGTAAATCCTTTTTATTACAAGAACAAGAATAAATTATATCTTTAATATTAAATTCAGGTTCTGTATCATATACAATCTTCTTAATAATAGCTTCATTATTAGAACAAAATTCACATTTTGTATAATACTCACTATATAGCTTTGCTACATCATTTTTTAAATTATTTATTTTATTTATTTCTTTATCAGAAATAATATTTAAAGAATTTTTACATAAAAATATTGGAACATCATTTATATCAATGCCTATTGATTTTAACTTATATTTTTTATTAAGAGATTCTAATAATGTTACACCAGAACCCATAAACGGATCAAGTATTGTATCTCCCTCTTTTGAAAATATATCCAAAATACAATCGGTAATATTATATGGCTTTTGGGACCAATACAACATATTATTATATAGTGGAGATTTGTTTGTCGCATCTATAGATGAAATGCTTTCTTTAAATTTGCATATTTTTAAATCATCTTGATTAGAATCATTGTTAAATACACCTATAATTAAATATTCAAACACTTTTTTTTGTTGGGAATTTCTATTATTACAATGAGAATAATTTTCTTTTACAACTACTACATTATCAAAATATGTATTCATTTCAGAAATTAAATCATTTATATTCATAGTATAACGATCGGATGCCTGTTTTTCTAAATCTACTGGATAAGCATAACTAAAACATAAATTAATCTTATTTTCAGAAGAAAAACTCATTAATTTTTTCAATTCAGTCAATGATTTACTTTTGCTACTGATATTAGACTGAAATCTATTTTCTGCATATAACCCAGTAGTTATTTTTCCTTGCTTGTACGTCATATATGGATATTCATAATTTGAAATAGTAGTCAACAAATGAAAATACCTTGAATACTGCATATCAGTATATGGAGGATCTGCATAAATAAATCCAACATTATTTTTAATTTCTTCTAAATTTATTAATTTGTCAAATGGTAAATTAAATGATTTTCCCTCAAATGTATTATCATTAATTTCTGAAAATTCTTGTAATTTTAATTTAAATATTTCATATATATTTTTACTTCTAACATCTATTAATTTCTTGAAATTTTTATTTTGATTAAGTGGTTGGGCCATATGTCCATCTTTAGAAAATGAAACTTCCTTAATAGCATAATATAGAGCTGTCAACAAAACATCTTTTTCCTGTTCTTTCTCTATTGCATATCTTATTGAATCAATTTCTATTGATTGTTTTAAACCAAAATATACTCCTGAATAATATAATGTAAATAGCATAAATGGTATGTCATATTTATGTTTGTTTAGTTCATCGATGGAAGTAATAATATTGTTATTAATAACTATTTTAAAATTTGATTCCCATACTTTTAATAAACTTTCATTAAATGAAATTAAATCTTTACTAGAAGATTTTATTAACTCATCTTCTTTTTCTATTTGAGACCCATATATATTTAATAACTGATTTTTATTATATTCATAATTTTTTTCTAGGGAATCAAAATTTATCTTATGATTGTTTTTTAATAAAACTGAACTTATATTTGATGCATATATTTCAACATCATTAGCAAAAACCTTATATCCTTTTGATTTAAACATTTGTGCTACACAACCAGTACCAGAGAAAATGTCTAAAATATATTTATCTTCATTTATATATTGCTTGCTATTATTAAATATAAAATCTAACAATCTTTTTTTACTACCTGGATAATTTAACAAAGCTTTATCATTCATTTTAGACCTCCTCAACTGTATAAATATATTATACCACACTAATGAGCATTATTATTTTTTTACTGTATTTTACTTAAAAATTAATATAGATTTTGTCACCTATACCAAAATAAAAAATGCAAGTTTTAAACTAGTTTGCACAATAAAACTTATATTAAGGAAATAATTAATGTTAAGGCTTACTAATTTAGTCTGCTGTTGCGTATAGTATTATTCGAACTTTATACCTTTTTTGTTATTTCAATTCAAAAGTACAGACTATAAAATTTCTTTTGAATTGGTATTCAAAAATTTATTATTGAGAATTTGAGTTGCGATTTCTAGATAATTTCTTTCTTTCAGCTGTTTATCAACCTCTCTTGATATTTGTTTAATTGATAAATCAATATTATCTTTTTCAATTTTAAAATTTTTAAATTCTACAATCAATTTTTCTTGTTGTTCCTTAAGATATTGTTGATTTTTTTCACCATAAAAATACTTTTCAAGCATTTTATTATGTTTTGTTCCATTTGCAGCAAAATATATAATATTTATGAGTTCTGGATAACTTGATATAGCAATTATATTTAATATAAATTCACTTTCTAAATTACACTTTTTATGTAAAAAATCTAAATACATATATTCTATTAATAGTGTAATATATTTTATTTCATTCACTATATATTTCTTTATATTATTATTTCCTATTAAATAACTTGCTGCTTCTTTTATATTAGTTACATGGGTTATTTTAGACAAATATCCATATAGTTCAAAAATATCATTTTTATCAAATGAATTATTTAATAAAATACTACAATTCTCCATTACCTTTTCTTTAAAATATCCTGCCTTTGTTTTTACATTTATATCTAATGGTAGATTTAAAGAGGTTGCCATTATATACATTATTTCTTCATATACATTTCTTAATAAACAAGTTCCCATAAAGATTTCACCATTTGAAAGCAATTCAAATACAGTAGCAAATTCTTTCTTTATTTCTTTAAATAGATACTTTGATTTTTCGTAAGCAGTAATTCCTTTATAATCAAATTTGTCAATCATATCTAAATATACAAAATTACTTACATCTAGTATCCTAATTATTTTATCATAAGAAAAATTTTTATTTTTATTTTCTAAATCTTTTAAATATCCTTTAATTTTTGAACTTTTCATACATTAATCCCATACATTATTTAGAATAAGAAAATTATCATTAAATTTATTATTAAATATATTCGAATTATCATTAGCAAAACTATTTGATAAACTACACAATAATAGTCCACATCCAAATATCCTTTCTGAGTCTTTTTTTATTATTTTTATAGTGTCATCAATATTCCAATATAGTTCAGATGAATCTGCAAAAATATAAATATATTTATAATTGTTAGAACAAAAATTTTCATACATCTTTTTTCCTACTTTTTTATAATTTCTACATTCTCCATTGTAATATTTAATATAAGCTTGGCCATAAAAGAAGGATTTTAATTCTTCTTCATTTGGAATACATATTGATTGATTCATTATACGTTCAACAATATCTCCTATTATCATTGTATCGATTTTATAATTATTTGAAATTCGTTTTATTAGCTCATTTTTAATAAACGAATTGTTATTACCAGCAATAAGAATTTCTGCATCACGAACCTTAAATTTATCATTTATTAATCTTATATACCCATTATAATAATGAAATCTTTTGGCATTAAATCCGTTATTTTCTAATATGCTTCCTTTATCACCATAAAAACATTCATATTGACCATTTTCATACTTTTTTAACAACTCATAATCATTATCTTCCACTTTAATTATATTATTAAGAATTCTATACAAATTTTTTAATGTCCCATCTTGTTCTACACAATATGAATAATTTAAATCATTAACATATATTTTATGTGCCGGTTCCGTTCTCAAAGATCTAATTTCATTTAATTTTTCGAATGATAAATTACTAAATAATTTGTATTGACCAAAGTATGTTTTAAAAGCTTTATATTCTCTAAAACTCTCATTTTTCAAATCGTCCAAACTAAAATCATTTTTGTTATCCATATTTTCATATCTACTTTTTATTAATTTTTTTAAATCCTTACCATTAATATTATCAAGAAATATTTTTGCTACTTCCATCATAAAATTAAATCTGTTAATTTTGGTAGGAAAAAATAGTGGCATAAAAAATTGCAATTCACCAACTTCATATTCATTCTTATATAATTTAAATCCATACTTTTCAACAAATATGTAATTAACAATTTTTATTCCTTCCAGTATTACTGTATAAATATCCAATTCTTTTATTTCTAGCCATTTACCCAATAGGAGATTCTTGTAATTATAATAGTGAAAATCATATCTTCTATTATCCTCATTTAATATAAATGGTTGTAATAAAAGTTGTGATTGCTCTGAACAATCAATTAAATCTACTACAAAAGCGCCTAATACAATTTTATTTTCCTCTAAATCATGACACAAACATAAATCTTTAATATATACATCTAATTTTGAATCATCTGTCGAACAAACATATCCTCTATAACCAGACCACACAAAATGAAATTTGGGATTATTTAACAATAAATGCATTAACTCTTCATCAAAATATACTACTGTAAATGCGTAATAATTATTTATTAATATTAATTCTATTTTATTGAAACCAAATTTATCAATAATTGATTTATAATTTTTATAAAACTTCGTATTAAGAAAAAAATAATCATTCAAATTTTCAGCAGATTCTATATATCCATACCTCAATAAATATTTTTTTATATTATCACTTATAGATAATTTACAAGCATAACCCCTACTCTTTATAAATTCCTTGCAAATTAATAAAACTTCGTTGTCACTTAATCTTTTCACGTTATTCACCTTCTATATTTTTTAGTTTTCAAAAAATTATAAATTTTCAAATCGTTTGCTACATATATATTTTTGCTTCAAATTTTTTAATTTTTTCCATTTCTTTTTTAATTTGTTTTTTGAATTTATTTAATTTTCTTTTTTTAATATTTAATGTGGATTTAACAACCCTTTTATCTATATATCTAATTTCTTCTGTTTTTATGTTTACTCTCAATATTGTTTCACACTTTATATATTCTTTTCTACTTACACCCATTTCATCTACGATAGTAACATCATAAACATTCTTTCTTATCAACTTATAATTATCAATTCCTCCAGAACCTCCTTGAAAATCAATTGATTTAAAGAAATTGCTACATACGTCAAAAAAATTTTCTTGATTTTTTAAATATTCTCCTACTATTTCGTCAATGTTACTTTTCTCAGGAATAGTTTCAATTATTTTCTTTTGTTTTTCTTCGTATTCAATTCTACTAATTTCATCTTCAATTATTTCTTGTGGAATTTCATATTTAAAATCTGTTCCTATTTTTACATATTTTTCATTAACTGATACAAATGCATTAGGATTGTATTGACATATTCCTTCACTTTCACAACATGAAATTGATAAACTTCCCTCTAATTTTTGCATATATTTATTTTCCAATAAATCATCATAAAATACCAATATAGTTAGTCTCTTATAAAATTCTGTATCATTTTTTGGAAATTCAAAATACATAGTATAATTTATTGTTTCTTTAGGTTCTATTATTTGGTTTTCTATGCCACTCCTACTATCATCGTTTTCTATTCCTATAATTTTTTGAAACCAAATATTTTGTGCTGAACCTAATCCAACATTTTTTATTTCTATATTTAGTTGTACTTTATAATTATCATTACTAGTTTCACAATCAACATGGTAAACTACTCCATCACATGACTTTTCTTCATTATCACAGCTAAATTTTAACACCGGAAGATTTTCTAAACGTAATTGTTCCTTTATCTTATTATCTGCATTCTTGTCATCTATTTTTATCATTTTTTCTTCTTCCTTGATTGTGAAATAGACACCTATAACAGTAAATAATCCACCTACCATTTGAGCAATTCCCATAAAATAGTCTTCATCATTCCATTTTTCACTTGGAAAACACACCAAAAACATAACAGCACCAATAATTGTTAATGCTACTAAAAAGATAAGAATTTTATTTATTTTATCTCCTTTATAAAATTTAAAGTAAAGGATTGAGAGTAGAGATATAACTACCAATATAATAATTGTCAAAAGAATATTATTCATAAAATTACCTCCAAACAAAAAAACTATAATCATAAATTATAGTTTTAAATCGCTATTATAATTATATCATAATTACTTTATAAAAAACATACTTTGCCACCTAAATGCCACCTAAAGCAAAATAAAAAGACCCTAATGCCTTATAAACAAACAAAATGAGACGCCGTAGCGTCTCTTCAGGGGGAAATATTATTATCAGTTCGTAACAATTTATTAATTGATTAAAGTCTTACAAAATAAGGCTTTTTCTTTTATCAAAATTTATCAAAGTTTATTAAAATAACTTTATTTTTGTCATTTAGTATCTGATTTTGGTATCTGGAAAACAATATAGTATTTAAATCATTTTTCCCATTGAGAAATAATTTCATTAAAATCATCATCATGCCATTGCTCTTTCCAAACATCAAAATACATTATATCGTTTGATGATGGTTCAGGATTACATCTATCTATTCTAACAACTGAAGGCATTATAACTGATTCTCCAATAAGCAAAGCTTCACCAGCACTCAATGAGTTGAGCTTGCTTGTTAAATCACCTAGTGTATCAGGCAAAAGTTTTTTTACATAGTTTTGATCATCTGGATTTGTTAGACGCATTGAAATAAATGTATTACATTGAGAAAATATTGTTTCAGATATTTCTGAAGGTCGTTGACTTACTATTGCAAGTGTAATACCATATTTTCTCCCTTCTTTTGCAATTCGTTCAATAGATAATTTTGAGGACTTGTATTTTGACAATTCACTTTTAGGTACATATTTATGAGCTTCTTCAAATACTAATAATAAAGGTATTTTATTGTCTCCATTAATCTTTTTATTATAATAAGAAAAATCAAATAATAATCTAGATATTAAAGATACTGTAATACTAAGTACTTCAAAAGGAACTCCACTTAAATCTATAATAGTAATATTAGATTTTTTATTATATCCTGTAAATTCTTCTAATACTTCCTTAAATTCAATTTTTTTGGATTTATCACCAAATAAGAAATCTAATCTCTTATCTGTAATCTTATTATAAAATCGATTTATAAATTTATCAATCGAACCATCACTATATGTTCCTTTTTTTATTTTTCCATTAACAGAAGGTTGAAATTCTAATATTTCTTTAAAATAATCACTATACTTTTGTGATATATTCTCATATGTAACATCACCAGTTTTATATTTTGCGATTAAATCATTTCCATAGTCGTATGTTTCTAATTTTAAATTTCTTAAACAAGTATATATTTCAGATACATCAAACTTCAATGGCGAATCAAAATCAATTTTTTCTGTATCTAATGGATTATCACTTTCACTATTATGTTTCTGTTTATTTAAAGTAATCAAGTTTCTTAATAAAGAAGACTGATTATAATTATTATTATCACCAGCATCTAAAAATAGTTCTTCAAGTTCATCCCCGTTTAATAACCAATATGGAAGAATCAAATTATCTATATTAATTATATTTGCATTTGGAAAAGCAGTTGCATACTCAGAATGTATATCAAATATTACTATATGTGAATTATTTAAAGAAGAAAAATCACTATTCTTAGAAGCGATCGCATTTTGAATTATTTTAGCAGTTGTATGTGATTTACCTGAGCCACTAGAGCCTACTATTGCTAAATGCTTATTAAAAAATTTATTTCCATTTACATTTACTTTTACACTTGAATTAGGTAAAGTTGAAAAACAAAATTTTTCATTATCTTCAATGCAGTCACTGAATATTTTATCAATAATCGTATCTTTTGCAACAGATACAGATTTTGGTGGGATGGATAATGTATCACCACCTCTTGTAAATTTACCATTACATATACTCCCTAAAGGTGTAGCTTCTAATACATATCTTCTTTCTGTTTCTACTACTTTTTCTCCATCTTCATTTACCTTTGTAACATCAATCAAATCTATTTTAAAATTATCAATTATAGCAACAACTACATATTCATCTTCTTCTGAATTTTCATCTTTAATTTCCAAATATGAACCAACTTTAAGCTTATCTTCAGCTGTTTTCCAATTATCCATATTATAAATCATTATCTTTACTTTATCAGGGCTGACTGAAATAACCTCTGCATTTATTTTTTCTGAATCCATTTCTACACTCCTTTACTTCAAAATTTTGAAAATATCATTAACTTCATCTATCTCTATAGAGATTTGATTTAATGATTTATATAAAACCTCATTTACCTTATCATAAAACTGATAAATTTTTATTCCATCATTACTTAATTTATCTATTACTTTCATCATATCATCTTCTATACTAACTAACTTACAAGATATATTATCTTTTACATGAAATTTTTTTGTTATATAATCAACATTAAAATCAGAATCTTTATATATATAACCATCAGTAAAACCTATCGAATTAAATACCTTTTCTTTTAATTTTACTAAATCTGATAATTCTATATTTGGTAAATAAATATACGGGGCACTTGATATTATCATAGTTTTTCTCTTATTTACTACATAAAACCTTTTCACTATTTTACAAATACAATCATAGTAATCATCAATAGATGTAAATGGCATATTAATGATGAATAATCTATTATGGTTATTTATGTTTTTTTCAAAGAAATACTCTTTTTTTATACTTTTTAGGTATCTTTCTTTTCCATAATATTTTAATGAATAATCATGAAATATTTTTGCAGATGAATCAGCTATATAGGTTAATAGTTCTTTTTTCGTACAATTTCTTTTTTTAGGAATATTCTTTATAATAATATTAATTATATATGTAATTAAACTAAAATAATAAATTTCTGCTATCTCTTTTGAAACATTCATAATTTTACTTATTAACTTAATTAGTTCATTGCTTTTATTGATATAATCCTTAGAAAAAATGACTTTAAAATGAGTAATGAATTCTCTTTTTTGTTCTTCAGTAAAATTATATTCTCTTTTATCGATTTTACAGTTTAATAATACTTTATCAAGATCATTAGTTGTATTAAATAATAATGTTTCGTCAGTTCTATCCGGGAAATATACATATAATACGTAATCTTTTTTGGTTTCTAAATATTCTGAAAATATTTTTATAGTTGGCTCCTTAATTTTTGAATTAGTAAAATGTTGAGTTTCTTTATACTTCATTTGATAAATTAGTTCATTATCATTAAAGTCTTGAATTTGCTCAAAACTAAATACCTTGTTCTCATCTTTACAATTTAACACTTCAATCAAAGATACTATATATTGATATGAAAATCCTTTTATTGCGTAATATCCTCCTTCTTCTTCCAACATAAACAACCTCCTAACAAAAAAGTGCAAATAAAAACTTAATAAAGCCTTTACTATCACTCCCTTTTTATAAACTATATTATATCAAAATTATCTATTTTTTGACATTAATTTGGATAAATTTATAAAAATGACACAGTGACACAGTATTGATGGGTACCCCACAAGCATTTATAGTGTCATAGTGTCATAAATCTATTTTTATCTTTCTACTTTATATAGTATATCATATTCATCTTCAGTTGGTTCTTCCCATTTAGATTCTAGTTTTTTCATTAATCCTTCATCCAAATAGAAATCAGAGCCACCATTACCATCTAATACTCTTTGATTTCTTTCTTCAATATTATGTTTCCAAGTATCATCATCAACACATACATAATGTATTTCACAATCTACTCCATTATTTTTATAGTATTCTTTTATTTCTTTTCTATCTTTACTTGACCAAAGTCCTCTTTCAAAAATTACATTAGCACCCGCCTTAGCAATTTCACCAACTTTTCTAGTCAAATACTTATTCAATCTTTCAGAAAAGACATTATAAAATTCTCCTTGTTCATTATTAATTAGTTCATAAGTAGCTTCATCTGGCGAAATTATCACTGCATTTAAAGAATCTTTTAATTGCTTTGAATAATAACTTTTACCACTACAAATTTTACCACATACTAATATTACTTTTCCCATATAGACCTCCTTATCTTTCTTTTACTAATCCATTTGGTGTTAGAATATAAAGAGCATTTACTACTTGATTAATATATTTTCGATCATGAGATACACTAATTATAGTACCTTTATATTCATTTAAAACTTTTCTAATAACCGGATTTGATAATGGACTTACATTTCTTGTAGGCTCATCAAGTATTAAAACATCACATTTATCTAATACCAATTTAATAAGAAATAGTTTTGCCTTGGTCCCATTACTTAAATCTTTAATATTACTAATCATTTCATCTCGAGTAAATTTCATATTTCCTAAAAACATTCTTGCTTTTGTAATTTCATCTTTACTGCCCTTAGGACAAACAAAATCTAATACATATTTATAATTATTTAAGATGTCATCATAATTTTGTGGCATATAACCAACCTTAATATCATTTCTATCTTTTAATTCGTTATAAATTAACTTAATTAGTGTAGATTTACCAACACCATTTTTACCTATAATACATAAATGTACATTGCCAATTACATCTAACTTTATATTTTTAGATAATACCTTATCAGATACTTTTAATTCATCTATATTTAAATTGATTATATTTTTTGATCTTGGAATTTCAACATTTTCGAAAAAGAAACTAATGCTTTCTTCAACATCTGGTATTTCGGTTAATTCAGTTTCATCTAGTTTTCTCTCTTGTGATTTTAATGAATGCATTTTCTTTTTTAAAACTTGAGCTCCATGTGGATCTGCTCTTGTGATTGTATTTTGTTGATATTCAACTTTTTGAATTATTCTTTGTAGTTTTTCCTGTTGTTTATTAAATTCTCTTTTTTCAGATCTTGCTACTTGTGTTTGTTTTTCAATTTTTCTAAGCCTTTGTTCAACATAAGTATCGTAATCAATTTTTAATAAAGTATGTCTACATTCTGTCTTCTTTTTTATTTGTTCTAAATGTAAAATCATATTTGCTGTATTAGCTAGTAATGTTTCATCATGTGAAACATACATAATCGGCTTATTAGTATTATTAATAAATTTTTCTAACCATTCCAATGTTTCAATATCTAAATCATTAGTAGGCTCATCTAAAAATAAGATATCATATTCGTTTAATAGTAATTTTAAAATACTAATTTTAACTTTTTCGCCACCTGATAATGTTTTTATTTTTTGTTTTAAAATATCATCAGTTAAATTAATCAAATCTAGGTATTTATATAAATTATTAATCTTATCATAATAATCACTTTCATCAATAAACAAAAATTCATATACACTTTTATCTAATTTATCAGTACTAATAGATTGTTCTAAATAACCAATTCTATTACCTTTTAGATTAATATTTCCACTAATTTCAGCATATTCACAAATACCTAAAATTGATTTTAATAAAGTGGATTTACCATTTCCTTCTTCACCAATAATAGCAAGTTTATCACCATTATTTAGTATTAAATTTAAATTTTTAATTAAATATCTATCACTAATAGATATAGTTAAATCTTTTATTTCTAACATATTATGCCTCCTTTTTTCGGCATAATCAAAGTTTATGCCATACTTATTTAGTCATTGTTCTCATTTTCTCACCTCTTAATTTTTAAATTTTTCTTAAAACAAATTTTTTTGATTTTTCGTTTTATATTTTTTTATAGAACGAATTTTTTGATTTTTTCGTTCTATAACTTAGTTTTTCTTTGGCAATTTACTATAATCGTATTTATGTTCTGCAAATTCTAATTCATCAAATGCGTATTGAATATCCTCCACCGCTTTATCAATAGTATATAAACTATCTTTATTATCTTTCATTATTTGTAGATGTTCTATTGTATAAAATAGTTTTTGTCTTGCATCACTTACTTTTTTTCTTTTTTCAGTATCAAATTCTAGTAATTCTCTTTGAGATTCTTCGTAAGTTTTAATCATTTCTTTTAAATCCTTGCTAGATTTATTTGCATATTTATCTTTAGAAAAATAGAAAAGCATTTCATCATAACCTGCAACTTTTAATAATTTTTGCAATGACATATCTAAAGTTTCAGCAATCTTTCGTAGATCATCAATATCTACTTTTTTTATTTTTCCATTAATTAAATCATTTAATGTACTTCTACTTATACCAGTTAATTTAGCAAGTTCTCTTTGAGAAATTCCTTTTTCAACTCTTGCAGATTCAATTAAATTCTTAAGTTCTTCTGAGTTCATTTAATCACTTCTTTCTTCCCTTTTGTTCCTTCACAATTTAATTTTAACACTTTTTTATTAATTTGTCTATATTTTCGGACAAAAAGTATTGACATCTTTTTCGGACAGTGTTATATTTAAATCGTCCTTAATACCGGACACAATTATAGAAAGGAGGATTTGTATGAGATTATTTAAGAAAGAATCTACTAATGATTATGTAATACCTAAAGATTTATCAGTAAGTGCAATAGGTATGCTTAATACTTTATTAATAAAATCTAATGAGGAACTAGAGAATATTGACCTCTACTCTCTTAGTAACGATAGTAGAAAAGATGTTGCTCTAGCGTTTAGAGAATTAAGAAAAAAGAAATATATTATTTATAGTTCATTAGATGATACATATTACATTTATGTATCACCACAAAAAAATATTTAGAAAGGAGGAAAAAAATATGTCTGCAGAAGAAACATTAAATTTAATAGCTAAGCAATGGTGCACCCTAGAAGATATTATGAAGTTAGGACATCTAGGAAGAAATTCTGCACTAAAGGCTAAAAAGGAGATAAAAGAAAGGCTTGAAAAACAAGGTTATCTTATTCCGAAGTCTGTCGTTCCAACTAAAGAAGTTGTCGCATTCTTTGATATAGATATACCTTATTTAGAATCTAGAGTTTCTAGTAAAGAATTGATTAAAAAATTGTAAGAAAGGAGATACAAATGAAACAACTAAATGAAATAAATAAAACCATAAAAAAAGATATCATCGTCGAAAACCTAATGATATCAAATGGAGTTTATCTACTTGTATCCCATCCTAAAGTTGGCAAGTCAATGTTTGCCCAGCAACTTGCCTTCTCTCTTACTACTGGAGAAGATTTTTTAGGATTTAAAGTAAATTCCTCTCATGTCTTATATATTACCACAGAGGGAGATATAAATCAATTAGAAACAAGATTTAAGTTGATGAATCTAAAGCCTAAATTAGATAAACTTCACATAATAGATTCAGATGATATATCAGATTTTTATATTAGAGATATTGAATATGATGTTCATCAATTAGCATCCAATAATCAAAAACTATTTGTAATTATAGATATGTTAAAAGATATAAAATTTGATACTAGTTATGATTTAAATAACTATCAAGAAATAAATGATGTTGTATTTAGAAAATTAAAAGAATTATGTAAAAAGTATAATATCACATTGCTTGTTACTCATCACTTAAATAAAAGAGATGACACTATGGGTAGTGTTGGATTAAATGCTGATGTATCTGGAATTATTAAATTAAAAGAATCAAAAAATGATTATAATAAACTCACTTTAGATTATAAAGGTAGAGATTTAGGTAGATTAGAATTAAATTTAAAACGAAATGATAATCAAACATTTAGTGTTGTTGATGAAAATAACAATGATGAAACTGATTATAATCTACTCTTATTTATAAAATATGCAGTTTCTAAAAAAGATTTTGATTATACAATATCAGATATTTTATCTAAAACAAATATTTTATTAACTCCAACACAACTTGGAGGTTTAATTCAAAGAAACCTAAAAGTGTTGGAGCATGAAGGTCTTCATATAACAAATAAAAGAAATGGTAATCAAAGATTATGGCATTGTACTTATGAAGAACCTTCAGAGAACAATGAATAAACGTGGCACGTTCTGACCTGTAAGGTTGGAAGTGGCGATAGTGAATTCATTATAAAGTTAATTAAAAGATATAGTATATCGTTTAATTAATCTTGTGATAGCGAATGCCTTTATTTGAGCAAACAAATATTGGCTCTAGCTATTACAAGCATAAAGAATTCTAAGGAATATTCCTTAGCTCACGGTTGGGCATATAATTATGCCCTAGTGAGATAGAGTATTATTTTAAAAACAGATTTGAAAGGAGGCAAAAATAAATGTACTCAGGTAAACAAGCACTACGATTAGAAAAATTTAAAACATCAGATATTGGTGGATTAGATAAAGAATTAAAGGAGCGAAAAGGTTCTGGAAAATATGATGACACTAGAACCCCTTATAATATAGAATTAATAAATTATGATGGTCCTACTCTTGCTAGTTCGACTTATGATTATCTTTATTCTAATAATATTAAATATAATCCAAATAAAAAAAGTACAAAGGTATTAAATGGATTAATAATATCAAGTGGTCAAGAATTCTTTGAACACTATGGTATGGAATTTAGAGATACTGGAGAAGTTTATAAAACTGGAGATAATGCTGGTAAACCAATTAGACATGTAATTATAGATGAAAATCACGAATTACCTACTGAAATAAAAAGATTCTTTGATGAAAGCCTTAACTTTATTTCTAATTATGTTGGTAAAGAAAATATTAGATATGCAGCAATACATCTCGATGAATCTACACCACACATGCATATCTACTTTACTCCAGTTGTAAATGAAGTTAAAAGAAAAGTATTTGAACTAGATGAAAATGGTCATCATTTAAGACATGAAATAACCAATAAAAAGGGAGAAAAGAAACTAGTACCTATTCAAAAGAAAGATGATAACGGGAAAAATATTTATGAAACTGTTAAAGGTAAATTTTTAAACTCAGATCAATTTTGGAAACAAAAAGGTGGTAATGCATCTTATACTCTTTTACAAGATGATTATAATGAATTTATCAAATCTAAAGGTTATAACCTATTTAGAGGAGAAATTGGTGGAGATAAAACTCATTTAACTAATGCTATGAAACAACAAAAAGAACTAAATGCTTTAAACAAAGAAATAAGAAAAGAAAATGAACTATTAAAAGAGGCAAATAAAAGCGAAAATGAGTTTATTGATAAAGTTGATAAAGAAACTTCTAAAGATATTTTAAATCCTGTTAAAAAAGGTCTTATTAAGCAATATAAAGATGAAGATATAGATAATCTATCTACTTATTCAAAAGAACTTGCTGAAGATAATTTAAGAAAAGATTTAGAGATTAAATCACTTACTGAAGAAGTTAATAGTTTTAGATCTGGTAAGGCATATAAAGAACAAAATAAAATTATAGCTAATCAAAAAATTATTATTAACCATAAAGATGATGAAATAAATACTTGGAAGAATAAATTTGAAGAATTAGCAGATGAATTTAAAAATTTTAAGAAAAGAATTCAAGATAAAATATACTCTCTTACTTCTAAAATATTTGATATTCTTCATATACCTTATTCTTGGCATGAAGCAAATGATATTGATTATGCTATTGATACTACAAGAGATTATTTAAAGAAACATTCAAAAACTAAAGATGATTTAGAGAGATGATTTATAATATTATCAGTTTATATGATAAAATAAGATTGTTACGAACTGGTATATTTATAAATTCCAACAAAGGAGGAACGATACATGGGAATCTATAAATTACCTAAAAACCAATGGACTAAAGATGGTCGTAAATATAAATATTATTGGAACGAAAAAGATAAGAGTGGGAAATGGAAAAAGAAATTTTCACAAGCATATAAAACTAAACTTGATGCAATGAATGCTGAAAGAGAATTTTTAAATAATAAAGTTGAATTCGGTGGAGATATGGATATGACATTTGGTACTCTTACCGACCAATATATTGAATCACAAAAAAACAAAGTTCGAAGAAGAACTATGGAAACATATTTAAAAAGAAGAAGATATTTTACTAGTTTTGAAAATGTTAAGTTAAAGGATATGGATGGCAATCTATATCATAAATTTCAACAAGAACTATGGGATAAACCTATTAAATGTTCTAGTAGAAATGATATTCAAAAATTTCTAAAAATTATTCTTAACTGGGGTATGAAAATGTATGATATTAATTTAATGCGTTTTTATAAGAAAATAGAATTCTTTAAAGATCCTAATGAAATGAAAGAAGAAAAAGATGTTTATACTTTTGAAGAATTTCAAAAATATATCAAGGGTGCTACTAATTTAAATGATAAGACAATGTTTGAAATGCTATATTATTGTGGGTTACGTCGTGGTGAATGTCGAGGGCTTCAATGGTCTGATATAGATTGGAATAATAAATTAGTATCTATTACTAAACAAGCTAATAGTATTAAAGATAGTCAAAAGTATTATGAACTAACACCACCTAAAACTTCTAAAAGTATTAGAACATTACCTCTTACTGATGTCTTATACAATGACTTAGTAAATCTTTATAATGAGAAAAAGAAATACTACGGATTTAACGAAAAATGGTTTATCTTTGGAGAATTAGATCCATTAACATTTGGTATGATGCATAGAATAAATAAACGAATTGCTGAAAGTGCTGATATTAGAAGAATACCACTACACTCTTTTAGGCATAGTTGTGCATCACTTTTAATAAATACAGGACAACCAGTAACAACTGTATCTAAGTATTTAGGACATGCTAGTACTAAAGAAACATTAGATACTTATGCTCACATGTTTCCAAATAATCTTACTAATGTAAAAAATACCATAGATAGTTTAAATCTAGGTATTTAAATAAACTTAAATAAAAAAAAAATTGGTATCTGAAAATAGGTTTTTGGTATCTGGCTTGGTATCTAGAAAAAATTAAAAACCTCAGAAACCCTTATAAAACAAAAAGTGTTCCCTCTTTCGAGGGAACTTCAGGGGGTTTGGTTATACTCTCACATTAAAAACCGTAAGAGCAATTGCGTGAACTACTATCACGCTATAGTAATAATACACTAAAAATCATTAAAAGTCAACTTTATAATTTTAGGAAAATTTTTTATAATTTTATTAATCAAGTCCATTAGAACTATATAGTAATTCTTTTAATTTATTTGTTTTTATATCAGAATATAAATCAATATTTTTTAAATATTCATCACTATCACTTTTTGCCCTTAGCAAAATATCATAATCATTTTTAATATTTGCCAATTTAAAATTCATATCACCACTTTGTCTAACACCAAATAAGTCACCACTACCACGAAGTTTAAAATCTTCTTCACTTATTTTAAATCCGTCATTAGTTTCAGTTAAAATTTTTAATCTTTCTGTATTCTTATTACTAATTAAAATACAATATGATTGTAAACTATTTCTTCCCACTCTACCACGAAGTTGATGAATAGCTGACAACCCAAATCTATAACTATCAAAAATAACCATCATAGTTGCATTTTTTACATCTACTCCAACTTCAATTACAGTAGTACTAACTAAAATTTGAACAATATTTTTTTCAAATTTTTCCATTACTTCTTCTTTTTCCTGTGCAGTCATTTTTCCATGTAACATACCAACATTATATATTTTACCAAAAGCCTTATTCATTTTTTCATACAATTCATTAATATTTTCTAAACTAATTTTATCACTTTCTTCAATTAGAGGCGCTATTACATATACTTGATGACCATCTTTTAATTGTTCATACATCATATTTAAAACTTCTTTTATTTGATTATCATTTTTTAAATATGTAATAATTTCTTTTCTACCAGATGGTAATGTTTTTATACTTGAGATATCCATATCACCATATATAGTAAGTGCGTATGTTCTTGGAATTGGTGTTGCACTCATATATAAAACATCAGGAACAAATCCTTTGTTTTTTAAACTTGCTCGTTGATTAACGCCAAATCTATGCTGTTCATCAGTAATAACTAATCCTAGATTATTATATTTTACATCATCTGTAAATAAGGCGTGTGTACCTATAACTACATCAATTTCACCATTTTGTAATTTTTCATAAATTATTTTTTTATCTTTTAATTTTAGTTTTCCAGTAAGTAAAGATACATTAATATTGTATTTTTCAAATAGCTTTTTAACATTTTCAAAATGTTGAGTAGCTAATATTTCAGTTGGTGCCATTAAAGCACTTTGATATCCACCTAAGTAATTTATATACATAGAAATTATTGCTAATATAGTTTTACCACTTCCAACATCACCTTGTATAAGTCTATTCATTCTTTTTTCACTAATTAAGTCATTATATATTTCATCAACACATTTTTCTTGATCAGGTGTTAGTTTAAAGCTTAGATTTGAAATAAATTCATTAATCTTATTTTTATCTACAATTCTTTTTAAACCGAATTGAAAATTATTTTTTAGTTTTAAGTAATTAATCTTTAACATAAACAAAAACAGTTCTTCATATTTAAGTCTATATAAGGCACGCTTTAACGTATCAATATTATTGGGTATATGGCATATTTTAATCGCATCATTTTTATTTATTAAATTATATTTTTTTATATATTCATCGGGTACATAATCAAATATAAAAATATTATTTTTTAATGATTCCAAAATATAACTATGTATTTTATTAGAACTAATGTTATAATTTGCGTGATATATTGGTTCAATTTGTGGAGCGTCAGGTAATTTACAAAATTTTATATCACTTGCTATTATAGTATTATGCATTAAATCAAATTTTCCTATAATGGTTATATCTCCACCTACCAAAATATTCTTTTTTAAAAAGCCTCGATTATATATAATAACTATGCTAATTTTATTTCCAATATTAATTTTAAATGTCATTTTATCACGTCTTTTTCCAAAGAAAAAAACAGTTGGAATACTATAAACAGTTCCATCTAATACTACATTATCACCATTCTGTATTAAAGATAAATCACTTCTTTTTAAAATATTATATCTAAAAGGATAATATGAAATCAAAGATTTAATATCATATATTCCTAATTTATTTAAATATGTAATAGTTTTTGGACCAATACCACTAATTTTATCTAATTCCATATATCCACCTACAATCATTTATATTTTAGCAAACTTTTGTTCGATAATCAATATTTTTTAAAATTATTTAATTTTTTTGTCGAAAAAATATTGACTTTTTTCGCATTTTCGATTAGTATATACAGTACCAATTCGATTTAGACGAATTGGAGCTAGTATCACACTAGCCAACCCCTTTTTATTCTTTTTTGGAACTGTTAATCCGGCAGTTCCTTTTTTGTTTAATAAATAATATACTATTTTTAATATACAAAAAAAGGATATCAAAATCCTTTAATAATTTAATTTTTTTTATTTTTTGTTGTAATAACCTCTTTAGCAATATAAATTGGTCTTTTTTTATTTTCAATATAAGTACGAGCTAAATATTCACCAATTATACCTAAAGATAATAACTGAATACCACCTAGTAATAAAGCAATTCCAATTAAGGAAGCATATCCAGGTACATCAATACCACAAATAAACGTTTGAACAATCACTATAATAAAGTAAATGAATGAACCGAAAGAAATTAAAAGACCTAATATTGTCGCAATTCTAAGTGGCGTTGTCGTAAATGAAACAATACCATCAATCGCATATTTAAACAACTTCCAAAATGACCATTTACTTGTTCCGTTCGCCCTTTCAGAAACTTGATATGGCATATAATAGGTGTTAAAACCTACCCAACTAAATATTCCCTTAGAAAAACGATAATACTCCTGCATACTTAATATTGCGTCAACCATATTTCTTCTAAACATTCTAAAATCGCTTGCACCATTGACAAATTCAACCTCAGAAATTTTGTTTATTAACTTGTAGAACATTCTCTTAAAAGCTGATAAAACTTTACCTTCTTTTCTTACCTCTTGATAAGCTGCCACACTATCAAAAGAAGGATCATTTTCTAATATTCCAAGCATTTTTAACACAAGAGAAGGATTTTGTTGCATATCGGCATCAATTATAGTTACATAATCTCCACTTGACTCTTTTAATCCTGCATACATTGCAGCTTCCTTACCAAAATTTCTAGAAAAATTTACAACCTTAATATTTGCCTCATCTTTTTCAACTAATTTTTTTAACTCTAATATAGTATTATCTTTTGAACCGTCATTTACAAAAATCATTTCATAAGATATTTTTTTATTATAGAGCATTTTAACAATTGTATTATGAATAATTTCGACATTCTTTTCCTCATTATAACAAGGAATTACAATAGATAACTTCATTTTAACCTCCTAATCACTGATAGAATCTAAATAAACTAATTTAACACTTTTTTCTGCTGGTATATTATAATACGCTTTAAATGTAAACATATGCCAATCATTCCAAGCATTAGCATTCCATAAATAAAATTCTGGCAAAATTATAATTTCAATTTCAGATTTATTTTCACTCAACTGTTTTTTTATGTATTCTTCACGCTTTAAATCCAAATTATAACAATATATATAATGCTTAATAAATAAACCCATTAAAGTAATACAAAATAAGCCACTTATAATTAGAATTTTATTATTACAAAATAATTTAATATTTAAATTATCTAAAAGTATTATAACACAAATATAAAGCATTATGGTAGATAAAAAAGAAGTTCTTCCTCCTGCAAGTGGAGAAATTAACATAGCAGCATTATTTATAAGTGCGATTAAGAAGAAAAATAAAATTTTATAATTATCATTTTTATTAAATTTTATTACAAAATAAATTAAAAGTACTAAAAATAAAACCCAATAAATAAATATAAAAATAGAGGAACAATCAATAAAAAACATTAACCTATTTATATATCTATCAAATATAACATAATAAGTATTTGCTAATACAGTTATTAAAGGAATAACACTTACAAATAGCATTAGTAAAATTTTCTTTATACCTTTATAATTTTTAAAAATATTATATATTAAATAAACTAATACTAAACAAATAAAGAAACTATTTTTTATAAACACATAATTCATTTGTCTTGGAAATGATATAAGTAGTTTTGAAAATAAACTAAGTGATGAAAAAGATTCCATATCATCAATTCTATTTTTCGTACCAGGACTATTTAACATCAAGTATAAACCTATCATAGAACTTAATAAAGAAAATATTAAAGGATAATTAATTTTTTTATATTTTTTATAATCATATATCAAAATTAATATAATCGTTGTAATAATACCAACACTTACATTTTCAACAAACATACTAAATACAAAACTTAAAATTGGTAAAACAATTAACCAAATTTTATTATATTTAAAATCAGTACTTTTTTCTTCAAATATGTCTCTATTTATATAAATAATAAAGATCATAAATAAAAAAGGAATAAAATAAGTGGTATTTCCTGTTATCCAGACATATATTTGTGAAAATGTTTCTCTATCAACCAATAATAAACAAAGAAATGTGAGTAAAAACATAAAAATTTTATTACTTTTAATTGATACTTTAGTCATAAAATAATATAAAAATACCATTCCAAAAGTATTTATAATAACCCAAAGTGGTTTATAATAATTAAATAAAAATACAAAAATTCTACTAAAAAATCTTCCTTCAAATGAATTATAATTGAAAATTGCAGATTGAATTATAAATTTTAAATTACCATTATGATTAATTAAATTATTCCAGTCGTCACCTGTATAAGGAATCAAAAAACCAATACTCAAAAAAAATACAAAAATTATTAATAATATAATTTTTAAATACTTCTTATTCATAAATTTTCAATGCACTCTACTATTGTATTTCTAAAATTTTCAACATTACTTTTATATTTTTTAGGTTCAAAATTAACAGATTTTTCTATTAAATCACCAAGTAAATCAAAATTATCTAGTTTCATTATATAACCGCTTGCTGAAAAATTATCAATTATTTGTAATTGATGGTCATTAATATGCTCTTTATACTTTTTTAATCTTGCAGCAGCAATTACTTTTTTATTATTTTTAAGTCCTGCTATAATACTTCCAACACCACCATGAGTAATTAATAAATCACATTGTTTTATAAGTTTATCAAAATCATCCATCGGAATTAAATCGAAAATTTCCATATCTTTAGATTCAAATTTAGTGCAACCAGCTTGTACTACTACTTTATCTTTAATTATACCTAAATCGATTTGTTTTTGAATTGCTGTAAGCAATCTTGAAAAAGATTTATCTTGAGTACCTAATGTAACTAAAATCATAATTCAATCCTCCTAAAATTATTTAAAAATAATATTTGTATTTTCATCTAAATCATAATAATCTAAAAAATATTTATATGTGAACCAATCTTTAGTAGGTTCATTTATATCAATATGATAGTTGCAATATTTTTCTGGTATTTTAGTTAATATTAAATCACCATTACGAGTATTTTTATATTCTTCAATTTCTTTTAATCTTTCAGAATAATAATTGCCTATTTTAGTATATACATAGATTTCATTACCAAATAAAGTTAAAAATGGTAATAAAACTATTATAATAAATATACGATTTTCCTTAAATTCATTTAATATGTCTAAATAGTTTAAAGTATATACAAAATAAAAAATCATATATAAATAAAAGTAATAATTTGGTCTTGCCGCATAATACAATGGTATTAAAATATTAAAAAATATAACAGCGTACATAGCTAAACTAAGATTTAAAAATTCTGTTTTTTTATTTTTGATATGACAATAAAATTCACCATTAACTAATAATAAAGTAAGGGTAAAATATAACCAATTATTATTAACAAAGTAAATCAAAACTATATTAATAATTATAATTAAAATAGAAATATTTGAATATTTTGTGTTTAATTTACGTAAATTAGCAATAACCGAGAAAATAAATATATATGGTAAAATATTATATATATTAGTTAAATTAAATAGATTTTTAGAAACAACCGGTATTGAAGTTAAAAGTTTTTGAATTAAACTTAAACTACTCCATACCTCATCACTTCCCATTCTTAATGCTGTTGAAGGAGATAAAAGTAAAACTAAACTTCCTAAAAATCCTAAAAAATAAATAAAATACGAATAATCAATTTTTTTATTTTTTATAATTGATAATACAAAGTTACAAATTACAAAACAAATTGTAAATACCATCGTACATTCACAAATGGCACATAATATCGCAATAATAATAGTATTTACTATTTTATATTTACAAAATCCGTATTTATAAAACAAATATAAAATAATTGACAAAAATGTAAATACCCACACATAATTAATAGATCCTGCTACCCAATATATGACCCATTTATAGTTTATCATTAAAAGAAAACAACTTATAAATATAATTACTGATAAAAAATTATTAAAATTTTTAGTTTTTAATTTTATAATTTTAAGTAACATTACTATACTAATTACTATCATTAAAGGATTTAAAATAGACCATAAACTTTTACCAAATATTAAAACACTTTGTAATATACAATGAACAAAAAATCTGGCATTCAAATTTTTATAATCGGCAAGTTGATTCGCTAGTACTTGTCCTAAACTAGTAATTCTATCGCTTCCCCTATAAAAAAAAGAATAAGGTAGGTCATCATTAGCAACAAAAGTATTAAAATGTGTATATGCTAAAATTAAAAATGAAAAAAAGGCAACAATGTAAATACTTTTATTTTCTCTAACTTCTTTCTTAATAAAATTTATCATTAGTAAATCCATCCTCCGTAAATTGCATTAGGATAAAATTCTAACATACCTTCCCACTGTACAATAAATTTATCTGCAATAGGATAAACCATTTTACCTGATTTAGTAGGACCTTCGCTGTTAGCAAAAGTTTCAATAAAAATAACTTTTTTCTTAAATATGTGGGCTATATAACACATAGGAACAGTGTTATGTGCACCAGTTGTAATTACAACATCAGGTTTTATTTTAAGAAAAAAATATAAAGATTTAATACAATTACCAATAAATTTAAAAGGATAAATTATTTTTGAAGCAAATGCTGTATAAGTTCCAGGAATTAAATAAAAAACTCTCCCAGGATGTTTACTCTTAAGTCCCATATTACTTTTTGTTTTTTCAGTAATTAATGTGTAATCATAATTTTTAAAAATAGGACTTAGTTGTAATAATTCACTCAAATGTCCACCAGTACTGGCAATAAACATAACTTTTTTCATAATTCACTTCCTTTTAATTTAAAATCTCTAACCATTTTTCTTTAATAATATCTATACTATATTTTAAGCTCTTCTTAATCGCATTATTACCCATAACAATACGTCTATTCTCATTTTTAATTAAATCTATTATTTTTTTTGCCATCTTTTCTTTATCAAGATTATCAATTAAATATCCGTCCCAGTTATTACTAATAATTTCTCTAGCACCTGGAGAGGCAGAAAAAGCAACACATGGTAATCCATACGAAAACGCTTCTAAAATTGGCATACCAAATGCATCAGTTAAAGAACTTGCTACATAAATTGAAGATTTTTCTAACATTTTATTGATGAATTTTTTATCTTTAAATCCGTGTAAAATGACATTATTTTCTAACTTATATACTTCTATCCTATCTAAGATATTATCTCTTTCAACGCCATCTCCAATAACATTTAATTGCCAATCAGGACATTTTAAACTTACATATTTAAAAATTTCAATTAAATCTACATATCCTTTTTCTTTAGAAAGTTTACCAATTGTAACAATACTTTTGTTATCCTTTTTAAGATTACTATCAGGAATACTTTCTAGGGCATTTGGAATATATATACATCTACACTTATTATTATGAATTTTTTCTAAATAAAATTCCTGTAAATATTTAGAAACTAATACAAAATAATCTAGATTTTTAACGGATTTTATAACATTTTTTATATATTTTTTATTCCTTTCAGGATCAGTATGTTCCCAAAATATTTTAGTAATATTTTTATTACAAAACTTATTCATAGAATTATTATATTTTAAATTTGTAGAAATAATAATATCACTATCACATTTCTTCATTTGTTTTTTTACTAATTTTTTCTCAATTATAGTATCATATATTTTATAAAATAATTTTTTAATTGGATTTTTTTCGTGTCTAAATTTCATATCTGCGTGATTGATTAAATATGTTAATTTAATATTTTTATCCAATTTAAAAACTGGTGAATCAGTTCTTTTATAAACAGATACAATTTCAACTTCATAATTGTTAGTTAAACTATTAGATAATGTTGTTAGAGCATTTTCAACTCCTCCATAACCTAAATGTAAAGTAATAAAAGTGATTTTTTTCATATAGTCACCTACCTAATACTACAATAATTATACAATAAATTCATAATATAGTAAAGAAATATATTAATTCCTTTTTATTAAAGGATTTATAAATTTTGTATAAATTATATCTATAAGATAAGATAGGAAAAAAGAAAGCATAAAAATAAGTGGAACAACTATAATGCCATAAATAAATTTTTCATCAAACGTAGAAAAAATACTATTAAATTTATCATAAAATACTTTATCAACTATAAATGAAAATAAATACATTCCAAAGGATATTTCAGACGTTTTAGTTACAAATTTTTTTATTTTTGTTGGTACTTTTTTAGTATTTAAGTTAAGTACTATAACAAAGAATAAAACTGAACAAATAAATGTAACAGGTCCCCTATAGTCATTAAAATCTCTAGTTACAAAAATCTTATCATAACTTATGAAAATATAGAAAATTGAGCTAATTAAATTAAGCAAAACAAACGCTATTACTAAATATGAATTTTTAATATTTATTTTATATTCAGATAAATATGCACCTATAAAATAATAAGTAATAGGATAAACTGGTCCCCACCAATCAGGAATAATCGTAATATGTTTTATATTTAAAGAAGAAAGAGATGTTAAAAATAATAAAGTTAAAATTAAAACTTGTTTTTCTTTTTTTGATTTTAAATTATGATATATTAAGTTAAAAAAAGGTATCAAAAGAAATAGTCCAAAATACATATTAACATACCAAGAATAATCATTATAATAAACAAGATCACTATAGCTAAAAATATGTCTTAAAATAGTTGTAAAACTATCTATTTCGTGAAAATAAAAATGATCAACCAATAAATAAATTATTTTAGCACTAAAAAATACAAATACAACTTTAACAATTCCTAAATAATATTTTTTTGACAACTGTTTTTTATTCATCAAATACCCTGTTAAAAGTAAAAATAAAGGCACACATATCTCAAGTACAGTTCTAAAAAAAACTGCAAGCGATAAACTAAATCCAGTTATATTTACTGCATAAAAGCCTATATTTCTAATAAAATGAATTGCAATAACGCTAAAGATAGCTGCAAAGCGAATTAAGTCTAAATTAAAATTACGTTCTTTCATTATACCACCATATAAATTATAACACGTATAATACTGATTAGTAAATGAATTAGATTTAAGAAATTTGATTATTTCTTTATTTACTATATAATATTTTTACATTCATTTTATAAAACGAATGTAAAATTCACGATTGAGTTTAGGCAGATTATACATGGGTTATAAGATCCATTTTTATGACGGCTTAGTTCTTTTTTTTTATTGTTCTAGTTTTAGAATGTGAGGATTTAGTCCTATATAACATGCGTGATGAGAAAATATGAAGTACAAAAGAATTCAATCGTGTGAAAAGAAGTATGCTTTTAGCTATAGATGTAGCTAAAGGTAAAAGTATGGTAACTTTAATTAGTTCTAGTGGTGAAGTTCTAATTAATCCATATGAAATTAATCATTCTATTAATGATTTTTCTAATTTACTTAATAGAATTAATAATCTAAAATTAGAAAATATTTCTGTAATAATAGAATCAACAGGCATATATCATAAACCTATAGAAAGATTCTTTTTAGAAAATAATTTTAAAGTTTATCCAATAAATGCTTTATCTTTTATAAGTAATTATCCACATGCAAATATAATTTCTAATACAAGAATAGATTGCTTACAAAACTATTTTAAAAATAATAACTTTAGGTATTGGAGAAGAAAAGCTACTTTAATTAAAGAAATAACTGCTTACTGTGGACTCAATCCTTCAATTAAACAATCAGGTAAATCAATTGATATTCACGGTTCAATATCAAAATTCGGAAATAAATATATGAGAAAATTATTATTTATCAGTTGCTTAAATATTGTTAGATTATCTTCTAAATGTCATATTGAAAATAATATTGAAATTTATTACAGAAAAAAACGTAATGAAGGTAAACATCATTACGCCGCAATCATTGCTTGCACACTAAACTTCTACGTCAAATATTAGCTTTGTGCAAACAATTAGATAATTAGTAATCAACACCACTTGATTACTACTATAGTATATACTAAATAACACATTATTATCAAATTTTTTAAAAAATTGATAATTTTGTGTCTTTTTAGTGTGTCTATAATACCATAAAAATTTATAGTTGACAAATCTTATTTTTTTATATTAAATACTTCTTGATTTTAATTTTTCTTTTTCCTCTTTAAGAAGTTGTTTTACTTTATCATTAGCAGGATTTGGATTATGACCAAATTCTTTATATGATTCAAAAAATGCATTAACGCCCTCTTGATTATAAATTAATTGAAATTTTTCCCATCTATCTGGAATCATTTTCTTTCCAATAAATTTATATAATTGTTCAGTTTCCTCTGGTTTTAAAAATGGTGAATCACATACTTTATCTTCTTGATATAAAGGATCATTTATATCTTGTAATCCCATATAATAAAATTGCTTGATTTTCTTAAATTCTTCTATTTTTTCATTAGTAATTTCATCAACATTTCCACAACCTATAGGATAAAGAAGTTTTTCCCCATTTATTTCTTTTAATGGTAAAATACCAGTCCCACTGCATGCACCTGATATTATTAATCTAACAATTTCTGGATGTAAAATTGAAAATCTATTTGCAAATTTTGCAGAAGCAGAAAAACCATCTATAATTATTTTTTCATCGACAAGGCATCCTAATTCTTTTAATTTTGATTTACAATCATCTATCATACTCATTAATTGTAAATCGATTCTTTTTAATCCATATTTATTATATTCTAGTGATTTAGAAGTCAACATATGTGTATAAATTCCACCTAATTCTTCGTCATAAATTCTTGGAAAGCAAGGTGTCAAAATAGGAAAATTGGTTTCATTATTAAAATCAATAATTTTTCTATTCATGCATGCTTCAATTACATCTTCAACACCTTCCTTAATTGTGTTACTTGATTTGTTAGCATTTGCTCCCTCAACAATTAAAATTGTACTACTATCTATATTACTAGGAATAAATAAAGTATATGGAAAATTAAACCCATTTGATTCATTAGATTCAACTAAATATAAAGATCCAGATACATTAATACTTTTATAATCAATATCTTCTATTTTTTTCATAAAAAATCTCCTTAATAATTTCTTTCATTATACCACAATTTTAATAAAATTCTAATTTTCATATCATCTAATAACATTTTTATCTTTTTCACTTACTCTTTTAATAAAAAAATTAATTTAAATTACCAAGGTATTTTGCTTTTAATTTGTTAATTCTCAAAAATTTGTATTTTTTTAATATTTATTATTAATAAGATTATTTTCTACTATAGTTATTTGTGTTTTCTTCAACTAAATCACTTTTTATTCCATATTTATAATTATAATAATTTATAGATTTATTTAATAAATTTTCTTTAATAACTTTTAGTTCTATTTTTTCTCTTAATAATACAATAAAGTTGTTTTTACCTAATGTTTCAATTAAATAGTTAACCATTAAATATGCATAATCGTAACTATCATAACTATGCATACCAAATTCATTTTCGATTTCACTTTGACTGGGAATTGGATTATTATTTATATAGTTATCTAACAGACATTTAACACCTTTAGAATATGTACCATCTAAATATTTTGCAATACCTTCACTTAGCCATTCTGGTAAATATCCAAATAAATTATATTGTACAGCGTGTATTAATTCATGATAAATAACATTTTTATATTCTTCTTTAGACCATTCTTGTAGGCTAGGATTATCTTTTGGTTCAAAAAAATTTAAAGAATTGTCCTCATCTTTAAAACAAGCACACATATAATCAGGAAAATCTTTAAATCCCCTATTTTCTAATCCATCTATTAAAGATTCAATACTATCATATATGTATATAGTGCATTTTAAATCAGTTTCTTTTGCATTAAAAAAATTAAATATTTTTTCTTTATTTTGATTTATAATTTTTTTAATTTCTTCTCCATAATCGGAATTGTTGTTTTGAATTATATACTTCATAAAAATATCATTCCTTTTAATTAGTTATATTTTATCATAAATTAAACCTTTATGTATATTCTATTATACTATAAAAAAAAGCAAATTTTTGCTTTTTATTTATTTTTAGTTTTAAAAAATACATTTGCAAGTTTTAAATTGAAATTTCTTAAATATATATTCTTTAAAGTAAGTTTTTTTAAATACTTATTTTTTTTGTAATTCGGAAAATTTTCACTAACTTTAGAAATTGCTAAGTTAACTCCTCTTTCAAATTCATCATTATCATTCATTTTAGATAAACTCTTAATAAAAGTTGCAAATAAATATCTGGTACAAGAATATTCAAGTTCATCTCTATATTCATCAAACAGATTATTTGATTTATAATAATTGATAATTGAATTCCAATCAGTTATATAATCATATACTCTTTTATCAAATGTTTTTGTAATAGCGCCTTCTCTTTGAACATAATTAATTAGTGCTTCATTAACTACACCAACACTTTTAATACTTGGTATTAAACGATATATAAATTCAACATCTTCAAACCAAATACCTTTTTTAAATCTTATTCCATTATCAAACAAACTTTTTTTATAAATTTTATTCCATACAGCTGGATAAAAATCTACCATCATTTTTTTTATGTCTTCCTTTTTAAATAAATCTTCATTTATTTTAGATGAACAAAATTTCTTTTTTGTTTCATAATCATATAATGTATCGCAAACTACAACATCAAAATTTTTGCTCACTGCTTTCTTATATAGTTTCTCATACATATCATAATTTACATAATCATCACTATCTAAAAAAGCTATATATTCACCACTACATTTTTCAATTCCAAAGTTTCTGGCATCACTTAATCCACCATTTTCTTTAACATAACTTTTTATTAAGTTTGGATATTTAGTTTCGTATTTTCCAATAATTTTACTACTATTATCAGGACTTCCATCATTTACTACAATAATTTCAATGTTTTTTAAAGTTTGATTTACCAAACTATTTAAACATTTATCTATATATTTTTCTACATTATAAACAGGAACTACAACACTTACTGCAATATTATCACATTTATTCAAACAAACCACATCCCAATCTTTTTTCGTATTCATATTATAAAGTAATTGACCGCATATAAAACTTAGGAAAATATTTACACCAAAGAAATCAAATATATTACCACCTATAATTGCAATAGAAACTAATATTCCAATTGTCAATATATAGGTTACATTTTCTAGAGTTAATTTTTCTTTTAAATTAGTTAAAACTTTTATAATTGAATAAATTAAAATAGCGTAATAAGGAATAATAAATAAGATTAATCCAAATATTCCTAAAGTATAAAAATGATATACAAAATCTCTTTCTAAAACAACACCATCATTAAAATTTTGCGAATATCCATATCCTAAAATCATATCTAATTTGTTGTTATTATGTTCATATATATGTTTATATAAATATAATTCAAAATCACGAGTATTATTTTGATTTTTATATGATTCTTCAAAATAATTCATCCAAAATATTAAATAATCTTCATATAAATATTTATCAGGTGCTAAATCATCATTAATGGAAAAATATTTATAATTTTCTTTAATAAATTTATTTATTTCTTCTTCCTCTTCTTTTGATACTCCTTTTTCAATTTTTTCTCTGTAATTATTAACTACAGTTAAAAGTTTATTTTCGGTAGCATAATTAGCCTCACTTTCTGAGGTTTTTCTATCAGAAGAAAACATTATAGGTGCATTAATAAAAAATGGTATTAATAGAATTATTAATAAAATATTCAAAGTTAATGTCTTTGTGTTACCTATTTTAAATTTAAATAAACTAGATAAAACTAAGTAAATAATTAACATAACAACTAATATAATTATTGTCATATATGAGGAAATTCTAGTTCCAACTATTAACATAGAAATAAGAAATAAATAAATTATTAAAAATTTCTTTAAATTGCTTTTTTTATAAAAACTATATAAAAGTATTGGTAAAATAAGACACATTAATCCTGATAATGGATTAGCATACCCAAATAATCCTTTAGTAGCTAGGTTATAGTAACCATTATCTATTTTAGATAAGAACATCCAATCAAGAAAATTACCGTTTATAGATTGTGTTTGTGAATAACTAGGATATGAGATACCTAATAAGTTTGTAACAGTGATTATACTAGATATTATAAGTGCAACAATAAAAAATAATTTACTTATTTTATTAAATTCAACTTTATAATTGTAACTGAACAAAATAAACATCATAGGTATTGCTAATCTGATTAAATAAATCACTTCACTTGATATAGAATATTTTCCCAAAACATTTACATAGTTATTATTAGCGTTTATTAAATGCAAGATAGAATATATAAAGAATAAAACAAAATATATGATTGGTAATTTAAGTCTTTTTTTGTTAAAAATAAATAACAAAAATAATATAGCAAAAAATATAAGTCTAATTATGGTTGGAATTGTAACACCTAAAATTTCATAATCATAAAATACTTTTATATCAAGTATTGGCTGAATTAATAAAAATATAAATGTCAACTTTATAATGAAATCACTTGTTACTACTTTTTTCATAAATCACCTAATCTAATATTTGTTTAATTTTATTTAATTGCTCATTATTATCATAAAAATAATTAGTTAAATTATTCTTATATTTTTTTAATATTTCCTTATTTTCAATTATTTTTTTTAATCCTGAATATAATCCATCTAAACTATTTTCAACTATTAATCCATTATAATCATTTGAAATTAATTTATCTGTAGCCGAATTTAACGTAGCAAGAACAGGAACACCTAAGGTAAGTGATTCTACTATAACAAGACCAAATGGTTCATAAATAGACGATAAAATGAATAAATCAGAATTTTTTATGTATTTGTAAGGATTCATTACTCTACCCATTAAAAATATATCATTTGTTAATTTTAAATCAGAAATTTTTTGATTTAAAGATTCAAAAAGAGGTCCATCACCATATATTCTTAACTTAACATTATCAAATATTCCATCACTTTTAAGTTTGTAAATTGTGTCAATTAGTCTATCATAACCTTTCATTTCATGAAGTCTTCCAACAGAAACAAGGTTTAATTCATTGCTATCTAGTAAAACGTTACTTTCTTCTTTTGATAATTCAATTATTTTTTCTCCGTTAACAACATTATAAATAACAATCACCTTATCATCTAAATGATATATGTCATTAAAGCATTTTTTTACATTATCTGATACTGCAACAATTTTATCAAATGTAGGTAAAATTCTTTTGAATAATTTATCATATTTTCCATTAGGATTTGTCTTTTTATATTCATAATGTAACCAGTGAATTTTTCTTTTACTATCACCAAAAGCGGTAAATAAGGCAGTAAATCCGTCCTTAAAAGCTATTTCAACATCATATTTTTTTGTTAATATTTTTTTTCTTTCTTTTTTTATGACATTTTCAATATGACCTGTTTTCATATCTAATACTACCTTGATTTTCTTTAATAACAATTTTAGACTTTTTTTCTTTATTATTTCCTTCATAGTATAATCAATTGCTTCAAAATAAGAAGAACCATAAATAATATTAATACTACTAGGTAAATTTTTAAACATTTCACCATTATTATGTAAAACTAATAGATCAATATTATAATTACTAATATCCATTAATGAAATAATAGTTTCAAATAAAACTGATACTCCACCCATTCTTTTTTCATCAACAACAAATAAAATATTTCTTTTCACTATATCACTATCCTTTTAAAATAAGTTTTAAAATATTATATTTTTTCTTATAAAATAAACTGCACACTATTTTATGTTTTAAATCTTTTTTCTTATAATAAATATTACCTTTCCATTTTGGAAATTCATCACGCATTATTTTAACAATCTTAGAAAGTTCATCATACTTTTCAAATTTAAAAAACCTTAATGAAGCAGCGTGAAGTAAATGTTCTATGTAAATATATTCAAGTTCATTATAATATTTTTTATATGAATTATTATTTTTAAAAATGTTACTAAGATATTCAAGAGAATCAAATATATCTTCTAATGATTTATTGTAAGTAACCTGCTTCATTGTTGAACCATTTCTAATTAAATAATAATATAAATTTTCATTCAAATAAGATATATTTCTTGTAAATAGACAAAGCGATGGAATTACTGCAATATCTTCATAAAAATGATGTTCTAAAAAGTATAAATTATTATCAACAATTATACTTCTTTTTATTAGTTGTCCCCAACAAGCTCCCTCGCAAGATACAATATAATTCTTTTTTAAGTCTTTTGAATAATTACCAAAAAGTTGATAAGGTAATATTTTATCATTTTGAACACTATAGGCATTGCAAATAACAATATCTGAATTAGTATTAATAGCTCTATTATATAATTTTTCTACAATTGTTTTATCAACCCAGTCATCTGAATCAACAAACAAAATGTATTCACCATTAGCCCTACTTAAACCAAGATTTCTAGCACTTGCTTGTCCACCATTTTCCTTCTTTAAACTTTTTATTAAATCAGGATATTTTTTAGCGTACTCCTCAATAATTAAATCACTATTATCAGGGCTTCCGTCATTAATAACTAAAATTTCATAGTTATCAAACGTTTGATTTACTAAACTATCTAAACATTTTCTTAGATATTCTTGTACATTCCAAACAGGAACAATAATACTTACATCTTTCATAATTTGATTTTTCCTTTCAATTTAGCTGGAATAATTCTATTTAAAAAATCCAATTTTTTTATTAATTTATAATATATAAATGTTATTAGTAAATTGCTAACAAATATAATACCACTAAATATTACCCAATTAAATAAATTGCTTACAATTAAAATATTTTTAGCAAAATATACTAAACATAAATTTATGATAATTATTATAAAATATATAAAACAATCCTTATAGTATATAGATATTTTATTTTTAAATACATTTTTGTTTATAATGCTAGGTTTTAATATATATTCACTTACAACATAAGCAATAGAAGTTGCTAAAATAACTCCTGTTATTCCTAAATATTTAATTAGTATTAATGATAAAACTAAATTTATAGAAACTTCAATATAAACGCAAATAATAGTTTCTTTAAATAAACCTGCAGCATTAACAAAAATATTAAATATAGTTCTAATAATATTATAAAAAACTAAAAATATAAATAATAAACAAGTAAAATTATTAACTACATAACTGTTACCGTAAAAAATTGATACAAACGGTGAAATCGCATAATAAAGTGGAACACAAATTATAGTAGCCAGAAAAAATACAAAAGAATTATACTCTAGAAATTTATCATAAGCTTTTTCAGGCTCTGTTGCAAGCAAATTACCAATTCCTGACGATGTTGCCGTAGATAATTTAGAAAATATCGTTACTAGAGTATTTATTATATACATATAAGAAGTATATGTTACAACTTGCGCTAAACCAATATATTTAGAAATTATAACAACATCTATATTATTAGCTACAAGGGTTCCTACTTTGTGAGGTATCAACTCTTTAGTTTTTTGCCAAAAGCATAAATCTTTCTTTACATTTAATTTTAAATCTGGATGTTTTTTTCTAGATATTTTAACTATTATAATATTTTGAATAATAGATGCTACTACTCCTAATATTAATATTGATAAAATATTTTTAAATACTGTTATAAATACTAATTCTAATATTGTTTTAATTAATAATAAAACTTGGGTATATTTAATATATTGATATTTATTTTGTTCAGCATCAAATAAGATTGTATGACTTGCGACAAAATAAGTTATGATATTGGAAATAACCATTAAAAAGAAACAAATTTGAATAAAAATCAAAGATAAATTAGTTTCCTTTATAAAAAATCCAATACCTAATGTAAGTATAATACCAACAATAAACATTATAACTGTAATAATATTAAAAACATATTTTGCTCCACTTAAGATACCATTTATTTTATCATTGTCTTTTTTTGCAATTGGCAAGTATAAACTATAACAAACTGCACTTGTAAGACCAAAGTCAACAAATGTTATATAAGCAATTAATTGACCAAATAATTGATATACACCTAAAACATCTTCTCCCATATTACTTAAAATAAGCTTAAACCTAAAAAAACCTAGTAATGAAATAATAAGTTGTGGTAAAGCATCATAAATAAAATTAAGGATTGCTTTTTTAGTTCTCATTTAAACACCTCATCATCAAAAATCATTATATCAAAAATATAAAAAAAAAAGAAGAAAAAATCCTCTTTTCACATAATTAGTGTAAACTATTTATTTAAAATAGTCTTTAAATAATTTACAGAAGAATCACTTAAAAGTGTAAATCTTGGAATTCTATATTTATCTGCTCCTACTGTCATTTTATACTGTCCGCCAGCATATTCACCAGCAAACGCCATAGTATATCCAGCCTCTTTTAAAACGCTTATTGCATAGTCATTATATTCATAAAATGGATAACAGAAAACTGTAGAATTTAAAGTCTTCTCACTACTAGTTTTTAAGTCTGCTAGTAAAACACTTTTATCTAAACATTTTATTCCTCCACCTTGACCACCAGGACAAACCCCTTGTTTATGCAAATTATCTCCGTGAGAATGAACTTCAACATAATCTGTAACCAAAGGTTTAGGGTCATATATTGAGGTAATAACAAAAATAGTAGCATTCATTTTATTGTTAGTAAATATATCTCTTGCATTTCCAGAATACCACCCGTCATCAACTGTTATCATAACGCTTTTAGGTAATTGCAATTTGCCATCAATATACATTTCAAATTCCTTCATAGTTGGTGTAAAATAATTTTCACTTTTCAAATAATCAATATGACTTTGAATTTGAGTTGTTGAATTACATATTATTTGGTCACAAGGATCTACTCCTTCAGTATAAACAAAATGATAAACGAGTGTTGGAATTCCATCAATATTTGTTTTATCGGTATTATGGTTATAGGTAATAGAATCAATTTCACTTTTTGAAACATAGAATAAAGCATCTTGATATTCAACATATATTTTATCATCATCTTTAATAATAATTGGTAGGCTTAAAGATTCTGGTAATTCATAAACAAGATTATCATCTTTATATAATTTTGTTACGTCCTTAGTAATAACATTTTCATTAAATGGAATATAATTTTTATATCGTTCTTCTCTTTCTCCCTTTGTAGAAAGTTCATCTATAGGAGTCACTGTATTAAATAAAACATAATAATCAGAATCAAAGTTATTTATTTTAAAATATTCGCTATTTTCATCTATTGTTATATCATCTAAAATAAGTTCTACATTACCTAATTTACCAACACTTTTATATTCATCATTTTCTAATGCATATAAATCTGTTTCTGATATAGTTTTTACATACTTACTATAATGACTTTTAATATTTGAAATTTTTTCTTCTTTTAATTGTTCATTTTCTATTTCCCTATTTATTTCATTATTCTTATAATCAAAAATTATCAAAATTAAACAAATAATACTTATTAGTAAAATTATAACAATTTTTATTCCATCAATTTTTTTCACTTTATCGCCCCTAATATATCATCATATATTATATTATTAAATATTTTATAAAAAAATTCAAGATAAAATATTATTTTTGTTGTCAAATTTCGATATTTTTTATATAATGAAGTAAAGTTATTTATTATTTAGGAGGGAAATTTAATAATATTTAATTAGCGCCAGGGCCTATTGGCCGACGAGGATAGCAGTTATCGATTATTCGGCGGATGCTGTTACGGAAGTGTAACCGTTAGATATAAGCAAAAAGTAAAATCAATATTACAACAAATTTTATATCACACACAAAAAACATATATATAGGAGGATTTTTTTATGTGTGGAATTGTTGGGTATGTAGGAAAAAATAAAAAAGCCCAAGAAGTTTTATTAAATGGTTTAAAATCATTGGAATATAGAGGATATGACTCAGCTGGAATCGCATTCGTTAAAGACAATGATTTAGTTATTACTAAAGAAAAAGGAAAAATTGCTAATCTAGAAAAATTAATCGAATTTACTGATTCAAATTTAGGTATTGGACATACTAGATGGGCTACTCACGGAGTTGCTAATAGGACAAATAGTCATCCTCATAAACAAGGAAAAATTACTATTGTTCATAATGGTATTATTGAAAACTATGCTGAACTAAAAGAAAAATTAATAAATGAAGGTGTTAAATTTAATTCAACAACTGATACAGAAGTAGCTGCTGCATTATTAAATAAAATTTATAATGAAACAAATGACATGAATAAAACTATTGTTGAATTTGAAAAACAAGTAAAAGGTGCTTATGCATTAGGAATTATTTGTGATGATGATTACGAAACATTATATACAGCAAGAATGGATAGTCCTTTAATTATTGCCTTAGGTGATAACGAAAATTATATCGCATCAGATGTTCCTGCTGTTATTGAATATACAAATAAATATATGGAACTAAATAATGGCGACTTTGCAAAAATAACTGCAGATAAAGTTGAGTGTTTTAATAAAAATGGTGAAAAAATAGAAAAAGAAACTCATACATTTCCTAAAAAAGATTATGCTATAGGTAAAAATGGGTATGAGCATATTATGTTAAAAGAAATTCACGAACAACCTGATGTAGTAAGAAATACTATTTCACCATATTTTGAAAACGGTATTGACTCACTTTTAGAAAAAATGCCTGATTTCTCAAATTACAACAAAATAGTAATTGTAGCTTGTGGTAGCGCAATGCACGCAGGATTAGTTGGAAAAAATATGATTGAAGAATTTGCAGACATTCCTGTTGAGGTTAAAATTGCCAGTGAATTTAGATATGATGAAAAAGTTTTTATTGACAACAAAACATTAGTTATTGGTGTATCACAATCAGGTGAAACAGCTGATACTAAAAAAGCAATTGAAAGAGCAAAAAATGAAGGTGCAGATACCCTTGGAATAATAAGTAAGGAAGGTAGTGCTATATCAAGAAAAGTAGATTTCTTATTATATACAAACTCAGGACTTGAAATTGCAGTTGCTACTACAAAAGCATATTCAGCACAAATTGCCCTACTTTCTTTAATCGCATTAAACATTGCTAATCATAAAAATAATATTTCTAATGAAGAAATTAAAAATGTACTTAAATCAATAAAAGAATTACCTGTTCAAATTGATAAATTATTAAATCAACAATATTGTGAGCAATATAAAGAAATAGCTGAAACACTTTATGATAAAAATGATATATTCTTTATAGGACGTGGAATTGATTATGCATTATGTATGGAAGGATCTTTAAAATTAAAAGAAATTTCTTATATTCATAGTGAAGCTTATGCTGCTGGCGAATTAAAACACGGTACTATTTCTTTAATAGAACCTGGAACACCTGTTATAGGAGTTATTACAGACGAAAGAAGAGCGGATAAAACTTTAAGTAACATCGAAGAAACTGGTTCAAGAGGTTCAGATAATTATATGATTATTACTGATGAGTTAGATAATATTTATAGTAAATCAAATGAAAATTATAATAAATATAAGAAAATAGTAATTCCAAAAACTCATAAATTATTTCAACCATTATTAACTGTTGTACCACTTCAAATGATTGCTTATGAAACTGCAAAATTAAAGGGTGAAGAAATAGATACACCTAGAAATTTAGCAAAAGCTGTTACAGTTGAATAAAATTTTAAAAAGACATAATATGTCTTTTTTATTTACAATATAAAAAAATTAGAAAAAAATGAAATAGTGAACCAGCTAAACAAAAGAAATGAAAAACCGAATGCATATATTTTTTTGTTGCACCAATTTTATATAAAAATGCTCCTATAGAATATAAAATTCCACCACCAAATAAAAAGATAATTCCTTTAATATCCAATATAATTAATATTTTTTTTAATAATAAAACAACCGACCAACCAATTAATAAATGTAAAAATAAAGAAAACATTTGATATTTATCTACATTTACAATATTTAGAATTATACCAATAATAGTTATAAGCCAAATTATAACAAAATATATAAATCCTTCTACTCCACCAATTAATAATAAACATATAGGAGTAAAAGTGCCTGCTTCCAGTAAAAAAACATTACAATGATCAATTACTCTAAAAAGTTTTTTTAATTTCAAATAAGGTGGAATAGCGTGATAAACACAAGATATTAAATATAAAAGTATTAATGACATACCATAAATAAAATATGATGTGAATGTAATCTTATTTTGAACGTTTACTAACATAATAATTAAACCTACTACTGAGAATATTCCTCCAACTCCGTGGGATACTGAATTAATCATTTCCTCCGAAAATGAGTAATTAGGAATTTTAACTTTATTCATATAGTCACCAACCTTCTAATTGATTATATGAATAAAAATTTTTTATATTAAAAAAAGTAGCAAAGCTACCTTTTAATTTAATCCATTAATTCATTTTCTAATGTCTCAAGTGGTTCATCAGTTAATAATGGAACTTCTAAATCAAAATCGGCTTTACGATACTTTTTAGCACCAGTTCCAGCTGGAATTAATTTTCCAATAATAACATTTTCTTTTAAACCATTTAAATAATCAACTTTTCCATGAATTGCTGCATCTGTTAAAATTCTTGTTGTTTCTTGGAATGAAGCAGCAGATAAGAATGAATCTGTTTCAAGAGAAGCTTTGGTAATACCTAATAATACTGGTCTACCAGTAGCTGGTCTTTTTCCTTCAAGAATAAGTTTCTTATTTACATCAGTAAAATGATTAATATTAACCATTGTTCCAGGTAAATATAATGAGTCACCTGAATTAATGATTTTAATTTTTGAAATCATACGTTTTGCCATTACTTCAACGTGTTTATCACTGATATCAACACCTTGAGAACGATAAACTTTTTGAATTTCTAATAAAATATATTGTTGAACAGTTATTGGGTCAGTTACAACTAATAATTCTTTTGGAGAAATTGCACCATGAGATAAACGTTGTCCTGCTTTTACTTCAGTACCAACTTCAACTGCTAATTTTGCTCCATAGTTTGTTGTATGTTTTCTAACTTCTACATCGTTTTTAACAGATATAACAAATTTACCATTTTCTTCATCAATAGCAGTTACAACACCATTAATTTCAGATATTGTTGCTTTACCTTTTGGATTACGCGCCTCAAATAATTCTTGAACACGAGGTAAACCTTGAGTAATATCGTCTCCGGCAACTCCACCAGTATTGAATGTACGCATTGTAAGCTGTGTACCTGGTTCACCAATTGATTGAGCAGCCATAATACCTACTGCTTCACCAGTTTCAACAATAGAACCTGTTGCTAAGTTACGTCCATAACATTTTTGACAAACACCATGTTCTAATTTACAAGTTAAAACTGTTCTAATTGGAACTTTAGTGATACCAGCTGCTGTAATTTTATTAGCAATTTGTTCTGTTACATAAGTATTTCTATCACAAATTAATTCTTTTGTTTCTGGATTGAATACTTTTTTACTTGTATAACGACCTAATATACGATCGTGTAATGATTCAATAACAGTTCCATCTTTTTCATTGATAAATGCCTCTGCAACAACACCTTGTTCTGTTCCACAATCTTCTTCTTTAACAATAATATCTTGTGCAACATCAACCAAACGACGTGTTAAATATCCTGCATCGGCTGTTTTTAAAGCTGTATCAACAGCACCTTTTCTAGCACCGTGTGTTGATAAGAAGAATTCTGAAATTGTAACACCTTCACTAAATGAAGATTCAACTGGAATTTCCTCTTGCATACCATTTGGTTTATTGAATAATCCTCTCATACCTACTAATTGAGTATGGGAATTTATATCACCACGGGCTTTACTCATCATCATGATTGAAATTGGATTATCTCTATCTTCTTTAACCATTTGTTCAAGCTCTTCTTGAATTGTCTTTTTAGCTTCTGTCCAAACAGTAATTACTTTATTATAACGTTCATTTTCAGTAATTAAACCACGTTTAAATTGTTTATTAATTGTATCAACTTTCTTTTGACTTTCAGCTAATACTTGAGGTTTAATTCTACTTTCTTTAATATCGCTAATTGCGATTGATATACCAGATAATGTAGAATACTTAAATCCTAAATCTTTTAACTTATCAAGCATTACTGATGTTTCAGTTGTTTGATAACGTTTATAAATTTGCGCAATCAATTTACCTAATGCACTCTTATTTAAAGCATCTACTAAAGGCATATTAGCAATTTCTTCTTTAATATTCTTTCCTTTAGCAATAAAGTATTTAGCAGGTGTCATTTTTTCAATATTTTCACTACTACTATCATTTATATATTGGAAAGTATCAGGGAAGATTTCATTAAATAATAATTTACCTGGAGTAGTAACTAAATACATATCCATATATTCATTTGGAAATAATTTATATTTAAATGATTTAACTGGTAAAGCAATTCTAGTGTGTAATGTAACTTCTCTTCTCTCATAAGCCATTAATGCTTCATTTGAGTTTTTAAATACTCTACCTTCACCAGGTAAGCCAGCTTTTTCAATTGTTATATAATAATTTCCAAGTACCATATCTTGTCCTGGTGTAACAACTGGATCACCATTTTTAGGAGATAAGATGTTATTAGCACCTAACATTAAAATTCTTGCCTCAGCTTGTGCCTCTTCACTAATTGGTACGTGAACAGCCATTTGATCTCCATCGAAATCGGCATTAAATGCTGCACAAACAAGTGGATGAAGTCTAATTGAACGACCACTTATTAATTTTGGCTCAAACGCTTGAATACCAAGTCTATGTAATGTTGGAGCACGGTTTAATAATACAGGATGTTCTTTAATTTTTTCTTCTACAATATCCCAAACACGTGGATCTTGATTTTCAATCATTTTTTTAGCAGCTTTAATATTTGTTGCTATTTCTTTTGAAACAAGGCCATTTATAACATGTGGCTTAAATAATTCAAGTGCCATTTCTTTTGGAATACCACATTCATACATTTTTAGTGATGGACCAACAACGATAACAGAACGACCAGAATAGTCAACACGTTTACCAAGTAAGTTTTGACGGAAACGTCCTTGTTTACCTTTTAACATACTTGATAATGATTTAAGTGGTCTATTACCAGCACCAGTTATATTTCTACCACGACGTCCATTATCAAATAATGCATCAACTGCTTCTTGTAACATACGTTTTTCATTTTGAATGATGATTGATGGAGCACCTAATTCCATTAATTTTTTTAAACGATTGTTACGATTTATTACACGTCTATATAAATCATTTAAATCACTTGTTGCATATCTTCCACCATCTAATTGAATCATTGGTCTTAATTCTGGTGGTATAACAGGAAGTGCATCTAAAATCATCCATTCTGGACGATTTCCAGATTCAAGGAATGCATTTAAAACATCAAGTCTTTTAATTAAACGAATACGTTTTTGACTTGCAGAATCTTTAATTTCATCAATTTCTTTTTTGATTGTTTCTACTTCTTTTTCAATATCAACTTGTTCAAGAAGTTCTTTTATAGCTTCTGCACCCATTCCAACTCTAAAACTATTACCATATTTTTCATAATATGCACGATATTCTTTATCACTTATAGTTTGTTTTTTCTCTAAAGGAGCAGCTCCAGGATCCAAAACAACATATGAAACAAAGTATAAAACTTCTTCCAAATCTCTTGGAGACATGTCAAGAACAAGACCCATTCTTGATGGAATTCCTTTGAAAAACCAAATGTGAGATACGGGAGTAGCTAATTCGATATGTCCCATACGTTCACGACGAACTTTTGAACTAGTTACCTCCACACCACATCTGTCACAAACAATACCTTTGTATCTTAATCTTTTATATTTTCCACAAGAACATTCATAATCCTTAGTTGGACCAAAAATTTTCTCACAAAATAAACCATCACGTTCTGGTTTAGATGTACGATAATTAATTGTTTCTGCTTTTTTTACAGGACCATATGACCATGAACGAATTTTTTCAGGTGAGGCAATTGAAATTTTTAATCCTTCAAAACTATTAACATCCATTATTCCTCATCCCCTTCCATATAATCTTCATCAAAATCACCGTCTTCTTCATCAAAATCAGTTTCTTCTTCGAAAGTATCTTCTGGTTCATTTTCGATAGGTAATTTTGAATTTTTATCAAATTCACCATTTGGTAAGAAATTATCATTTTCATTTTCTTCTAATTCTTTTAATTCAACAAATTTTCCTTCATCATTTAAAACTGTAATATCAAGGCCTAATGCTTGGAATTCTTTTATTAATACTCTAAATGATTCTGGAACACCTGATTTAGGAATTGGTTGTCCTTTTACTAATGCTTCGTAAACTTTAACACGTCCTACAACGTCATCTGATTTAACAGTCATCATCTCTTGTAATACGTGAGCAGCACCATAAGCATACAATGCCCAAACTTCCATTTCACCAAATCTTTGACCACCAAATTGTGCTTTACCACCAAGTGGTTGTTGAGTAACTAATGAATATGGTCCAGTAGAACGAGCATGTAATTTATCATCTACCATGTGGTGAAGTTTAATCATATACATTACACCAACACTTATACGATTATCAAATGGTTCACCAGTACGTCCATCATATAAAACTGTTTTTCCATCTTCATCTAAGTTTGCTTCTTTTAAGGCATCAACAATTTCTTCTCTAGTTGCACCAGCAAATACTGGAGTTGCAACATAAACATTTAATTTTTTTGCAGCCATACCTAGGTGCATTTCAAGAATTTGTCCAATGTTCATACGTGATGGAACACCTAGTGGGTTAAGTAAAATATCTACTGGTTGACCATTTTCTAAATATGGCATATCCTCTTCTGGTAAGATAAGTGAAATAACACCTTTATTACCATGTCGTCCAGACATTTTATCACCAACGCTAATTTTACGTTTTTGAGCAATATAAACACGAACTATTTTAGAAACACCAGCTGGAAGTTCATCACAATCATCTTTAGTAAATATTTTAACGTCATGAACAATACCTTCTCCACCGTGTGGAACACGAAGTGATGTATCCCTTACTTCACGAGTTTTCTCACCAAAGATTGCATGTAATAATTTTTCTTCACTAGTTAATTCTGCAACACCTTTTGGTGTAACTTTACCAACTAAAATATCATCATCTTTAACTTCTGTACCAATTCTTACAATACCATTTTCATCCAAATTTTTACGTGCATCTTCACCAATATTAGGAATATCTCTTGTAAATTCTTCTGGTCCTAATTTTGTATCACGACATTCAATTTGATAGTCTTCTATATGAATTGAAGTATAAACATCATCTTTAACTAATCTCTCATTTAAGATAACAGCATCCTCATAGTTATATCCGTTAAAGTTCATAAAAGCAACTGTAACATTTCTACCTAATGCCATCTCTCCCATATTTGTTGATGGACCATCAGCAATAACCATATCTTTAGTTACCTTATCACCAACTCTAACGATTGGTACTTGATGATAACAAGTTCCAGCATTACTTCTCTCAAAACCATTCAAATAATATGTATCCATACCACCAACAGTTTTTACAATAATTTTTTTAGCATCAACATAATCAACAATACCATCTGCTTTTGCAATTACAACAGCGCCAGAATCACGAGCAGCAATTGCTTCAACACCAGTACCAACAAGTGGTGCTTCTGTTTTAATTAATGGAATTGCTTGACGTTGCATGTTTGCACCCATTAGGGCACGTTTTCCATCATCGTGTTCTAGGAATGGAATTCCAGAAGTTGTAATTGAAACAACTTGTTGAGCTGATACGTCAATATAATCAACATCTTTTGAATCAACAATAACAGTTCCACCACGATATCTAACAGGAACACGTTCTTCAGCAAATCTGTTATCATCAGTTAATTTAACTGTTGCTTGTGAAATATAATAATCTAATTCTTCATCAGCAGTCATATAAACTATTTCATCAGTTAATTTACAATTATCTACTTTACGATATGGAGTCATTATAAACCCATAATCATTTACTCTTGCATAACTTGCAAGCGCTGTTATAAGTCCGATATTTGGTCCTTCTGGAGATTCAATTGGACAAAGTCTTCCATAGTGTGAAGGATTAACGTCACGAACGTCCATACCAGCACGATCTCTAGATAAACCACCAGGTCCTAAAGATGATAAACGTCTCTTATTTGAAAGTTCCGCAATTGGATTTGTTTGATCCATAAATTGAGATAATTGACTTGAACCAAAGAATTCTTTGATTGCAGCTGTAAGAGGACGAATATTTATTAATGTTTTAGGAGTTACTTCAGTTAATTCTTGAGTTGACATTCTGTCACGTATAACTCTTTCAATACGTGAAATACCAATTCTAAATTGATTTTGTAATAATTCTCCAACTTGACGAACACGTCTATTTGATAAATGATCTATTTCATCATAATTACCGATACCTTCTAATAAATTTAAGTAATATGATACAGATGCATAAACATCAGAAATAGTAAGACGTTTAATATCAATTGTCTGGTCATTTCCAATAATAGAAATAATTTTTTCAGGATTTTTTTTAGAGTAAACCTTAACAATTTGTATTTTATCATAAGTATCTAATTCTTTATTTATAATTGTTTCTCTTACTCCATAACCTGCTGCCATAATTGGTTTTAATTGTTCAACTATATCCTTAGTTATTACAGTGTCTTTAGCAAATACTACTTCACCATTTACTTTGATATCTTCTGCTAATTTGCAATCCAATAAACGATCTAAAACATTTAGTTTTTTATTAAATTTATAACGTCCAACCTTAGCTAAGTCATATCTAAATGAATCAAAGAATCTAGTAATTAATTGATTTTTAGCACTATCCAAAGTTGAAGGTTCACCAGGTCTTAATTTTGAATGAATATCAATTAATGCTTCATCTGTATTCTTGTTAGCATCTTTTTCAATAGTCTTAATTAAATATTCATTTTCACCAAACAAATCAATAATATCTTCATCGCTTGATAAACCTATCGCACGTAATAATGTTGTAATTGGAACTTTTCTTGTTCTATCAATTCTAACATAAATTACATCACGAGCATCAGTTTCGAACTCCAACCAAGTACCTCTTGTTGGAATTATTTGGGAAGTAATAACAAGTCTTCCATTTTTGTCAATTGTTTTTCCAAAATAAACACTTGGAGAACGAACTAATTGTGAAACAATAACACGTTCTGCACCGTTAATTATAAATGTTCCACCATCAGTCATAATAGGCATATCACCTAAATAAATTTCTTGCTCTTTTACTTCACCAGTTTCATGATTAAATAATTGAGCTTGTACTTTTAAAGGTTGAGCATAAGTAGCATATCTATCTTTGCAGCCTTTAATTGAGTATCTTGGAGACTCAAAGAAATAATCTCCAAAAGATAACGACAAATTACCTGTAAAACTTTCTACAGGAAAAATATCATCAAAAACTTCCTTAATTCCATCAGTCATAAACCATTCATATGACTTTTTTTGAATTTCTAGTAAGTTTGATAATTCAATCGCATTTTTTGATTTTGAATAACTTCTTCTTTCTCGGTGATCACCAAATTTTTTAACTATGTAAGCCATTTCTTCACCCCTATATACTAGTATTAAGTTAGGCATAAACTATATCCACAGTATATGCCACCAATTTATAATTTTATCAGACATCAGACAAGATGTCAATTGTTTATAGCACGAATAATATAAAAACCTTTATTTTTGTTTACAACAAAAGCATTATACTCCTTTTTTAAATCAGTGAATAGAGATTTAGCTCCCTGATTTTTATTTATAACTAACCATAATTCACCATTTTGATTCAAATGTTGCTTTGCTTCAAATAGTATTTGATATAAAACCTTTTTACCAACTCTAATTGGCGGATTAGTAACAATATAATCATACTTTTTAGAAACATTTGAATAAATATTGCTTTCAAAAGCATTAACATTAACCTTATTCAATTCAGCGTTTTTAAGGGTTAAATTAATAGCTCTTTTATTTATATCAATCATATCAACATTTATATTAAATTTTTTTGATAAGTATATTCCTATCGGTCCATACCCACATCCAAAGTCTAAAATACTACAGTTAGAATTACTGATATTAACATTTTCTAGTAATGTTCTTGTACCGAAATCCAAACCTTTTTTAGAAAATACTCCATTATCGGCAATGAATTTAAGTTCAATATCATTAACTTTTGCATAGATTATTCGTTCATTACTTTTAACATTATTATCATTTTCAAAATAATGTGACATACTTCACCTATTCTTCTTTTATTAAACGGTGAAAGCCCATACTAAAATTCTTAGTATAGGCTCAAACCTAAATATTTTTTATTTATTTTAATTCGATAGTAGCTCCAGCTTCTTCGAATTTAGCTTTTAATTCATTAGCTTCATCCATAGATGCATTTTCTTTAACAACTCCACCGTTATCAGCTAAATCTTTAGCTTCTTTTAATCCTAAACCAGTAATATCTCTAACGATTTTGATAACAGCGATTTTGTTAGCTCCTGCAGCAGTTAATACTACGTTTGCAGTACTTGGTCCTTCTTCAACAGCAGCTCCTGCAGCAGGTGCAGCAACAGCTACAGCACTTGGATCAACACCAAATTCTTCTTTCATTGCATCAACTAATTCTTTTACTTCAAGAATTGTCATTTCTTTTAATCCACTAATAAATTCATCTTTTGTAAATTTTGCCATTCTATATTCCTCCTTAATTATTTTTCTAATTGTTGACTATATAAGTCTAAGCTGATAGATAAATCTCTTACTACTCCCATTAATCCACCAGCAAGCATTGTAAGTAATCCTTCTCTTGAAGGTATTGTTGCAAGTTGATTTAACATATTAATGTCAGCAACTTCGCCATCAACCATACCAATTTTCATTTCAAGAGCTTCATGATTTTTTGCGAAATCACTAAGCACTTTAATTGGAGCAATTGCATCCTTACCAAAAGCAATTGCCTTAGGTCCTTCCATTTGAACACCTAAATCAATATTTAAATCGTTTAATGCTCTTGTTACTAAAGTATTTTTATAAATTTTGAATTCTGAATCATTTTCTCTTAATTTTCTTCTTAATTCATTAGTTTCAGCAACGGTTAAACCATGATTTTCGAAAATTACAAAAGTTGTTGACTCACTTGCTTTAGTTTTAATTTCATTAACAACTTCTTGCTTTTTAGCAATAATATTTTGATTAGCCATATTACACCTCCTATATAATTGTGTAATACCGTAATAAAAAATTCCCTACATTAAACCGTAGGGAATTCGATAAACTTAATTTGCTAAGTTCCTCGGTAGGAATATTTAAGGATTTTATCCTCCTACTGTCTACGGTACTATATATTTTTTCAAACAACAATAATATTGTATCACATTATTTATTATTTGTCAAAATCATTTGTATTAATTTTAATACCAGGACCCATTGTTGATGAAACTGTAATACCTTTAACATAAGTTCCTTTAACAACAGCTGGTTTGTTTTTTATAATTAATGATACGAAAGCTTCTAAGTTTTCAAGTAATTTCTTTTCATCAAAAGAAACTTTACCAATTAGTGCGTGAACATTACCATAACTATCTGTACGATATTCAACACGACCTTTTTTAACTTCTTCTACAGCTTTTTTAACATCAGTTGTAACAGTTCCTGTTTTTGGATTTGGCATTAATCCTTTTGGACCTAAAATTTTACCAAGTTTTCCTAATGCAGGCATCATGTCTGGAGTTGCAATCATTGTATCAAAATCAAACCAATTTTCTTTTTCGATTTTTTCTAAATAATCCATGTCTCCAACATAATCAGCTCCAGCAGCTTGTGCAGCTTTAGCTTGATCACCTTTAGCAATTACTAAAACTTTTTTAGTTTTTCCTGTACCATTTGGTAAAACAAAAGCTCCTCTTAATTGTTGATCTGCTTTTTTAGTATCAAGATTTAATCTGATAGCAATTTCAACAGATGAGTCAAATTTTGTAACAGCTGTACTTTTAACTAGTTTAATAGCTTCTTCTTTAGAATAAAGTTTATTTTTTTCAACTAATTTAGAAACTTCAGTATATTTTTTTCCTTTTTTCATTTCTTTACCTCCTTATGTGGTATATGCGGATTTTTCCTCCCACATAGGTAATATACCTATATGTAAAATTTTTAAATTTTTCTTAATTTAATTATTCTTCTACATTTACGCCCATATTTTTAGCTGTTCCAGCAACGATTTTCATTGCTTCTTCAACTGAATAACAGTTTAAATCTGGTAATTTAATTTCTGCTATTTCTTTTAATTGAGCTTTAGTTAATGTAGCAACAACTTCTGTAGATCCTTTTTTCGAACCTGATTTAATTTTAGCAACTTTTTTAATTAATTCTGCTGCTGGTGGAGTTTTTAATACGAAGTCAAAAGTTCTATCTTCATAGATATTAATTTTAACTGGTACGATATCTCCCATTTTGTCTCTAGTAGCATCATTATATTTTGTACAAAATTCTTGTAAATTAATTCCTGTTGGACCTAAAACTGTTCCAACTGGTGGTGCTGGTGTTGCTTTACCGGCTGGAATTTGTAGACTAACTACTTTTGTAATTTGTTTTGCCACGAAAAACACCTCCTATATTTTTTTCGCGAGTGGTCATAATGCATCCGCGCTCCCACTTAAAATCTATATAAATTAATATAGCCATTTTATGATAACATATTTAGTTTGATTTGTAAATATTTTATTCAAAAAAACTTTTATTATGCTTTTTCTATTTCTGACAAACCAACTTCAACAATTGTTTCTTGACCAAATAAATCTAAAGCAACCTCTAATTTTTGTGTTTCCATATTAATTGTTTTAATTTTTCCATACATTCCTTCAAATGGTCCATTTATAACTTTAACCATTTCATCTACGTTAAGTTCATTACCTATCTCTAATCTAGATAATCCCATTGTACCCAAAATTTTATCAACTTCCATAGGCGTTAATGGAAATGGCTTAGCACCTTTACCAGATGATCCTATAAACCCTGTAACTCCAGGTGTATTACGAACAATAAACCATGCTTCATCGTTCATAACCATTTCAACTAAAATATAACCAGGAAACATTTTTTTTGTTTTTTCTTTTTGTTTTCCATCTTTTATTTCGATTTCTTTAACTTCGGGAACAACTACACGATAAATATAGTCTTCCATACCCATGCTACTAGCACGCATTTCTAGTTTTTCTTTTACTTTATTTTCATGTCCAGAGTAAGTATTAACTACATACCATTCTTTTTGCATTATCCAATTAACGTCCTAACTAATGCGATTCCAGAATCTGTTAAAGTAAAAAATAAACCAAAGAAAATAACAAAGCTAATTGTAGCAATAGAATAAGTGATTAATTCTTTTTTACTAGGCCATCTAACATTTTTCATTTCTTTTTTGACACTAGCAAAAAATCTTGCAATTTTTTTCATTCTACACCTCATTAATAATATGATTTCATTTCAAATAAAAAACACTTACGTGCTATATAAAGATTATCATATTTATTATGTAAAGTCAATTTATTATTTATACAAATTAAAATTTTGATAAAGTTTTTGTATTATTTTTTTTATTTTCACTTTCAACAAGCATTTTTCTGTAAAAAATAAGCATTTCTTTTCTTGCTTCTAAAGCTTTAATTCCAGATAATCCCGCAAGTATAAAAAGAAATAAACAATTATCATTTAACAATGCATTAGTTGCCATAAAAATTGCAGTTGAAGAATAAGTATAAGTAAGTGCTTTATAAATATCAACATCAGATTTAGTTATTTTTCTTTTATTATTCATATTTAGCATTTCATTATCCATTTTCTCACCTCTTTCAAAAGTCATAGTTTCAAGTATAAATAAAAAAAGCATGATTGTCAATACAAATCTATGCTTTTTATTGTAAAATAATTCGACAAATTATTTAAGTGCATCTTTTCTTGAAAGATTTAATCTTCCCTTTTTATCGTATCCTAAAGATTTAACAATAATTTCATCCCCTACTTTTACCATATCACTTGGTTTTTCAACTCTCTTTTCATCTAATTGTGATACATGTACTAACCCTTCACATCCAGGCCATAGTTCAACAAAACATCCAAAATCTTCTACTTTGACTACTTTTCCGGTATATATTTTATTATCTTCAACTTCTCTAACTATCGATTTAATCATTTCAGCTGTTCTCTCAATTATTTCAGAATCAGAGTGATAAATTATTACTGTTCCATCATCTTCTAAATCAACTTTAACTGCATTTACATCTGTTACTGATGTTACACCACTAGCATCACAAATTATCTTAGTTATCATTTCACCGCCACGACCAATAACTTCTTTAATTCTATTTGGATTAATTTTAAATGTTAAAGTTTTTGGTGCATATTTACTTACTTCTTTACGTGGTTCCTTTATTGTTGCTTCAATCTTGTCTAATATTTCTAAACGAGCAATTTTTGCTTGTGCAAGAGCTTTCTTTAAAATTTCTTTAGTAATACCCTTTATCTTTATATCCATTTGCAATGCACAAATTCCGTCCCTTGTACCAGCAACTTTAAAATCCATATCCCCTAAGTGATCTTCCATACCTTGAATATCTGTTAAAATAGTATAATCATCACCATCAGTTATAAGTCCCATTGCGATACCAGCAACTGGTGCTTTAATAGGAACACCTGCAGCCATTAGTGCCATACATCCTGCACAAATACTTGCTTGACTTGATGAACCATTACTTTCTAATATTTCAGATACAACTCTGATAGTATATGGAAATACATCTTCACTTGGAATTACTTGAGCAAGAGCCCTTTCACCTAATGCACCATGCCCAATTTCTCTTCTTCCAGGGCTACCATATCTACCTGTTTCACCAACTGAAAATTGTGGGAAATTATAATGCAACATAAATCTTTTTTCATCTTCAATTGAAAGGCCATCCAAAATTTGGTGTTCACCTAGTGCACCTAAAGTTACAACAGATAAGCTTTGTGTTTGACCACGAGTAAACATTGCAGAACCATGAGTTCTTGGCAACAGGTCAATTTCTGTAGATATAGGTCTTATTTCAGTCATGCTTCTTCCATCAGCACGAGTTTTTTCTTTAACTACAATCTTTCTAAAAATTTCATATTCTATCTCTTCTAAAACAAGTTTTACTTTAGTTACTAATTCTTCTAGTTCACTTTCTTTTAATTGCTCATTTTCTAAAACATATTTATTAACTACATCTTCTTTTACCTTTTCAATTGCAGCATATTTTTCTAGTTTATCTTTTATTCTCATAGCAGAATTTAAATTTTCACTCGCTAATTCATTAATTTCTTTTTTTAATTCATCAGTAATTTCTAATACATCATAATGCATTTTTTCATTGCCACAATCTTCAATAATTTCTTCTTGAAATGCAACTAGTTCTTTTATTGCATCATGACCAAACATTAAAGCCTCTAGCATATCATCTTCGCTTACTTCCTTGCTACCTGCTTCAACCATATTAATTGCAGTTTTTGTTCCTGCTACAGTTAAATCTATATCACTAAGTTCTGCTTGTTCCTTTGTTGGATTTATTATAAATTTACCATCAATTCTTCCAACCTTAACACCTGCTATCGGACCATCAAAAGGAATTTCCGAAATTGAAACACATAAAGATGAGCCAAACATTGCAGTCATTTCTGGTGAATTGTCTTGATCAACTGATAAAACTGTATTAACGATTTGAACTTCATTTTTGAAATCACTTGGAAACATTGGTCGCATTGGTCTATCAATCATTCTAGCAGCTAATGTTGCATTTTCAGTAGGTCTTCCTTCTCTTTTTATAAATCCACCAGGTATTTTACCAACTGAATATAACTTTTCTTGATATAGCACCATTAAAGGAAAAAAATCAGATAGTACATTGGCATTTTTTGATACTACCGCTGTACTTAGAATTACAGTATCACCATATCTAACTAAACAGGCACCATTAGCTTGTTTTGCCATTTCACCTATTTCTACTGTTATATTTCTTCCTCTAAAATTTAGTTCGTACACTTTTTTCATTATTTACCTCCATTTTATAATCTAAACAAATAAAAGCACTCAAAAAAGAGCGCCTACTTTATATAAATAATTATTTTCTTAATCCTAAGCTTTTAATTACTTCACGATATCTTGTAACATCAGTTTTTAATAAGTAATTTAACATACTACGTCTTTGACCAACTTTTTTTAATAATCCTCTTCTTGAGTGAAAGTCATGTTTATGTTCTGTTAAATGTTTTGTTAAATTATTAATTTCTTCTGTTAAAATTGCAATTTGTACTTCTGCTGAACCAGTATCTCCTTCTGTTCTAGCATATTTTTTAATAATTTCTTGTTTTTTTTCTTTGTTTAAAGCCATTTTAAATTTTCCTTTCTTTTATATATTCGCTTATTCTGAGTAAACGTCAGGAAATCGATCACTAAGAACAAGTACATATATAATATACACTATTATCTATTTTTTAGCAATCTTTTTTATGAATTTTTTAGAATATTTTCCAAGGTTTTATTTTTGTATTATCTTTTTCATACACTTTATATATTGCAATCAATGATTCATTATATTTGAAGACAATCGTATCTTTATCATATCTATTTTGCAATATTGAACCATTTTTTATTCTGGAATTTAAGTAGTCATCCACTTCAATCACTAAATAATCTTTTAAACAATCTAACGTATTAATAATTTTAAATTCATTATTTTTTATATTATTTAAGGTATAACTTTGTTCAATTGAAAAATGACCTTGCTTTATTCTAATCAAATCAGACATAATACCAATCGTATTTAATTTTTTTGCAATATCATTAATTAAACTTCTAATATAAGTGCCTTTACTAACTAAACATTTGAATTTAAAGATTACTTTATTATCTATATATTTTATATCATCTACTAATTCTATTTTTTTTATTTCAATATTTCTTTTCGGTAATTCAACACTTATATTATTTCTTGCATATTCGTATAATTTTTTACCGTCAATTTTTACTGCTGAATATATTGGAACTTCTTGGTTATAATTACCAATCATACTATTTAATACATCAATAATTTGCTGCTTTGTCACAGTAACACTTTTTTCTTCAATAATATTACCAGTATTATCTAATGTATCAGTTTTTACACCAAGTGTAGCTTCTGCAATATATTCTTTTTCATCAGCAGTTAATATTTCTACTAATTTAGTGGCCTTTCCGATACATAACACTAATACCCCTTTCGCAATTGGATCAAGTGTACCTGTATGACCTATTTTTTTTGTATTTAGTATTTTACATACTTCATTAACAACATCACGACTAGTATAACCGCTTTGCTTATTAACAACTAATATTCCATCCATACTATCACCACAAATACTATATCATAATATATTTATTTTTAAAAGAAAAAAACATATGCTATTTAACATATGTTTTAATTGTCTCATTATCAAAGCAAACTCCATTGAATTTATCATTTAGATATGAAATTGAACCTTCACCATCATTGTCCATTGCTCTTTGAAATCTTTTGGATTCATCTTTTAATACAGAACCAGTTCCAGTAGCATAACTTACAGTTTGTACTCCAATAACACTTTCAATTAAATATTGTGCACCAATTGAAGATTGAACAAAATTAACAGGATAATCATGCCTAAAATGTTCTGAATCATTTATCTCAGAGAAATCATATTTTGTAGTATTATTAAAGAAATTTCTTATATTTTCATAAATATCAAATATTTTTTTCTGATTAGATAGAATAATACTACCGTTGTCAGCATAAACACTATCGGATGAGATCAACTTCAAATACTGTTGTTCACTATATTCAGAAACACTTATATCAGTTTCATCAATAAATATACTACTAATGTTAATCAACTTATTTATATCCAATTCAGTTTTAAAAGCTTCACTCACAGCAATTTTAGTAGCATTTTCACTGGTAATAACTGCCACAATTGCATCAACCTCTGTTTTCAAAGTTGTTAAATCATTTGGAATCAATCCACTTTCGATTAATTTATTAGTTTCATCAACACTTATAAACTGACTATTAGCTAACCATACAGTTGAATACAAAGCACCAATACTTATATCGTTACTTTTATCTTCAATTCTTTCATTCAAATAACCATAATAATCATTTACTATTTTGGTTACATCTTTAGCAGTTACTACAGTTCTAATGCTAGATACTTCTTTATCATCAGAATTCATTTCTGAATTATTTTCAGAATTTGTAACTATGTTATTTTCCTCTGCTATAGTAAATATGTCGGAATCATTTTTCACTTCATCACTACTTAATTCAATCTTTCCATCTGAAGTTACAATGGCTGTTGTAACTTCTTCAATTTTTGTGAAAAATTTCTTGTCATCATTTTGGTTTTCTTCAGTATCTTTATTTTCATTTTCATTTTTATTACATGATACTGCACCGACCCCAATTCCACTTGCAAGTAAAGTAGCAACTATAATAGCTTTACTTCTTTTCAAAAATTCCTTATTTTTTGTCTTTTTATATCTACATTCTAAAGTTTTTTCAACATCTTCAACACTTGCACCATTTTCTAAACCATTATCATCATTTTCGTCTGATTTTGTAGCTTCAAAAACAACCGAATGATCTTTTTGGTAATGTTTTCTTTCAATCATATTTTGAATAATTTTCTTTGATTCATTACTAAGATAGTTATTATCTTTTTCCATATATATACCCCCTTTGAGAATTGTGTATTATACTAACACTTTTTTTTATGTTTGTCAATAAAAAAGTGTCATTTTTCACACAAATAAAAGTCTATCTTTTTAAATGATAAATTTTATTCTTTTGATCATATTCCATTTCATTATAAAATTGGGAAATCTCATATTTTAAATATTTATCATAATCGTTTGTAAAACTATATTTATTTTCAAAATTTTTAAGCATTTTTATCGTATCATTTATATTTCCTAAAAAAATTGTTCTGCTATCAATCAAAAAACCAATTATATATTGTTTATCAAAATTATATTCTTTTAATTCACTATAATTATCTATTCCATTATAATCTGAAATATTATAATTATTTAAAAACTTTACTTTATTAACTAAACTTTCATTTAACTTTGTAAATTTTATATTTTCTAAGCAAAGAAGTTCGTCCTGTAAATATAAATTTTCATCAGAATCTTTTTTAAAAACTGGCCAAACAAAATCAGGAATATCATCTCCAAACGGATTAAAAAATCCAACTAATTCATAATTATTCATAAACACCTCCACTACTACTATTATCTATACAATAACAGTATCAACTGGATTATAACATATATTAAGATTAATAATCTATTCAAATAAAAAATATCAATTTTAGATTGATACTTTTTATTATATATAAATTTAAAAATATTTCATAATGGTGCGAACGACGAAGTGGTTTACAACTCTTTCGCATAAAGACGATTGATTAATATCAATCACTATACTCATTTTACCAAAGAATAGAAAAAGTAGCAATAATTTCATGCTACTTTAAACTTTTTTTCTTGCCAATACTTTTTCTTTTGCTTTTTGCATTTTTTCTTTTTCTTTTTGACACATTTGTTCTTCGATAATATTTATATTTTTTTTCTCCTCAGATTCAATTTTATCAATATCTTCCTTACTACTTACTTTTATAAAAGAATCTCTAAGTTGACTATAGCAATTAGAATTTGGCTGTAATGTATTTGGATCAACTGTAAATATTAATTTTTGATTTCTTAATCTATATGAATATATTTCTTTTTCAACATATAATTTAATTTTTTCTGGATTTTCATCATCTTTATATATATCTATAGCAGTACCCTTTAACCAATTGGCTTCTTCTAACATACTATTATTTTTTATAGAATAAATCCCTCCACAACGATATGGACCAGTGTTGCCCCAATAAGTGAACATTATTCTATCATCAGAGATAAAATAAAATTGACTAAATCTTTTAGCAAATAGTTCTATAAACTTAGATTCTTGCAACTTATATCTTACTATTTCGAAGTCATCATAATTGGCTCTTCTATAAACTAAAAACTCATCGTCAGTGACTTGTTCAAAACATATGATATGATTCAAAAAATAAATTTCTTCATTTTTTTTATCCACTAATTTATAAGAATCATAATTATTTTCACCATTATCTATTTTTACTACTTTCCATCTTTTTTCGTCTACTTTTGCATCATATAATCTATTCATAATACCCTCCTGTTTAATTAATTTATATTATACCATGTTTTTTAGCTTTTTCTTCATAAAATTATTATTTTCTATAATTATCTTTCAAAATCATAATGATTTTTTTCTTTTTTATTAATAACACTAGTATATTCTTTTTCGTCCATAATTCCATTTATAAATAAATTATCAGCCATTTCTTTATATTTATCGTCTTTATCACCAAATATACCATGTATTTTATTGTGAATAAATTTTATTACTCTTTGAAATTTATCTTTCCAATAGTCTAATGAATCCTTTAAATCTTTTATTTTTGATTTTAAAGATGATATTTCATTATCTTTATTATTTAAATCATATCTTAAATCATTTATTTCTTGATTTTGGTCTTTCACTCTTTTTCTTAAATTCTCAATAGAGTTATGATTTTCTTCAAAATCTTCCTTAATCTTATCTACTGCTAAAGAGTAATTAGTTATTTCTTTAAAGTCATTAGTAGATTTACTTACTTCTTCTATATAATCAATTATCTTATCTTTATTTTGATTAGATAAAAGTAAATTTTTATTTGATAAAGGTTGATTCTTTAAATTATTAATAATATCTTTTATTTCTTCTGATTTTATATTTAAGTCCTTTGTCTGATTATTAAGTTTATTTATTTTTTGTCTTTGCTTATTATAATTCTTTTTTAACTCATCATAGTCAGCCATTTGACTAACTCTATAATCAATATTTCTTCCTTTTTGTTTATCTTTTAAAACAGCATTTAGACCATATTCTTTATTAAATGATTGAATACACTTGTCTCTCATTTTATCTTGTATTTTAGGTAAGTTATCTTTTGTAAATACACTACATTTACCAACTTGCTTACTCATACCTGTTTTACAATTATCTTTAACTGCAATTCCTACTATATGAAGATGTGGAGAAGATTCATCAAAATGTATAGTCGCATTTGCTACTTTAAAATCAGGGACTAATTCTTTTAAATATAAAACTTGTTCATCATAAACTCTTTCCATTTTATACATTTCTTTAGCGTCTTTATCCCACCAATAATCCATATCTCCAAGTTCTATAATAATTTCTACTGCTAAATCGTGTTTTGTATCATTGCTTATCTTACTATAATAATATTTTATTTTTCTATCATCTCTAGTTTGTTTAGAATTATATTCTAATCTTGCTTCTTCAAATTCTTGTTTATATAGTTCTTTTACATCTTTTACAATATCATTTGAACCATATAAAGTTTTAATCTTTTCTGGATTATTATCATATTGTCTTAAGTTGTGATGATTTACTTTTGATAACTGCATAGCATTTTGAATAGCATTGTTATTATAGTTAGTAGGAGTATTCTTTTGCTTTGCTTTTTTAGTTTTATTCTTATCATTTCCAATATGAAATGAGTATGCTAGTTCTACCATAATTTCACCTCAAATTCTATCTTGAAAAAGTTATTTGACAAGATGTATAACTCCCTATATATCTTGTCATACTAACAAGATATGGGAGCTAAGGTTTAACACCTTAGAATCTGTTTTATCTTATTCAAACAATAACTAAAACTTCGTAATAGTTATATTTTCATAAGATAGAATAAAATGTTATCACCACTTACAAAATTACTTTGTAATTTCATAACGTGCCACACATTTTAATGTGAAGAAATTTCATCATCTGATCTTTCTTCATCTTCATAGTAAGGAACAGGTTTTGATTCTACTAATATAGGTTCCTTACTATATACAACATTACCATCACATTCAGCTGGTATTAATTTAAATACATCATCCTCATTTTCTAGTAATGTTCCATTATCTTCTTTAACATATAATACCCCTAAATTATATGTATCCATTTTTTCATCAGGATCGATCTTTCTATAATCTTCTAACGGGAATACTCTAACAATTGTTTTCTTATCTTCTAAAAAGTTAAAATAAAATACTTTATCTTTAACACTATAAGTTGCTTCATAATAACCAACATCATAAAACTGTCTTAATCTCATTATTTGCTGCGCCATTTCTTCTTCAGGTAAGTATTCACTAAATCTAATCTTTCCATAAATATTTCCAAATAGTGATGGAACATATCTATCATAATAACCTTTGAAATATAAATCATTAGAAGTATTTGCTATACTTTCTCTAAACTTTATAAATTCTACATCACTATCATTTCCATATTTATAAGTTAACTCTATTTCCTCAATATATTTCATTATAAGTTCGGCTTTTTCTTCTCGTGTATACTCATTCCAAAACTTATTTCTTTGTTTAAATTTATCTGGGTACTTGATAGAATTGATAAAGTCGATGTCTCTTTTAACTAAAATATCATTAGGAGTAAATTTTAATTTTTCACATACTTCAGTTTCGTTTAATTTAGTTTCTAAGTCATTAATAATATCTTCAACTTTTTTTCGTTCTTGATTATATTCTTTTAAAGTAAATACTTCATTTATATATGCTTCTCTAATCCTATCAAACTTAGATTTTTGACTCTTTAATTCTTTTTCTATTTCTTCTTTTGGATTTTCTATTTTCTGTTTAATCATGGGTAGAAAGTATTGATTAACAATAGAATCATATTCTACTATTGAATCCATATATTCATCTATTGTTTTTTCTATTTCAGACTCTTTAAAACTAATTTTACAATCATGACAGTAATAGTAATAATATGAATTACCATTTTTCTTTGTAGTTGCTTTACCACCTAATATTCTTTTACATTTAGGACATTTTAGTTTTTGCATAAATAGATAAGTTAAAGTTCTTTGAAAACTCCTAGAATTTTTCTTTTGCTGTACCTGACATTCTTCCCAATATTCTTTACTAACTAATGGTTCTACTACATCAAAATAATAAGTAGGTTTCTTTGTTCTTCTACCATGAATAAAGTCTCCTTTATAAATCGGATTTTCAAGTATATTTAAAATAGTTGAATCTCTCCAATTAGTTTTATCTAATACTTTTTCTTCATTTAAAATATTACTTATCTTTTTATATGATAATCCATCATGATACATATTAAATATTCTAATAGCAACATCTTTGGTAGCATAGTCAATTACTAATTTCTTATCTTTATGTTTATAGCCTAAAGGTGCTTGATGTGGAATATGCCCAACTTTAATAGCTCCTGCAAGTCCTATTTTAGTTCTCTCTGACGTTCTTTCAATTTCTTGTTGTGAAACACTTGTTAAAATTCTTGAAATCATTTTTCCATTAGCATTAGTAGTATTTATCTCATCATTAGCACAATCCAAATAAGCATCGTTTTCTTCTAAAAATGTAAGTATCTTTTCCCAATCTGAAACTGACCTTGTTAATCTATCTAGTTTTAATACTACAATAGTGTTAACTTTTTTATCTCTAACATCTTGTAATAATCTTTCAAATTCAGGTCTATAATTACCAGTTTTAGCGCTTATTCCTCGTTCTTCATATACATCGTATACTTCATAATTTTTATACTCACACATAGTCCTTAAACGCTTTTCTTGTTCTGGTAAACTAAATCCCTCACGAGCTTGATCTTCAGTAGATACACGAATATAAAGTCCTGCTACTTTCTTTTCTTCTTTCATTAAAACTCAACTCCTTTTACACAAAAAAGGGAGTCAAAAATACTAGTTCAAACTAATATCTTTGACTCCTTAAAATCTAAATTATTATATTGTTTTTTATTTTTGACCATAGTTGTACCTCTCTTTCTAATAAAAGACGGATACTGCTTGTCATTTATTGGTTATATATAATATCACTATTTTGACAAATGTCAATATTCTCGTATAATATTAGTTATAAGGAGGAAATCATGGCAAACATTAATATTAATCAAAGTATTAATTTGAATGAGGTTTTAGCCGTTGCTATCGGCAAAGCACTAAAATTCAAAAAAGTTCAATTTGAAAGTGATGAGGAAATTCAAAAATTTTTAACAGAGTTATATAAAGATGAAGATTTCCTTAATGCACTTAAAAAGATGATTAAAGTTGCTGATTAAATCAGCAATTTTTTATATATTGTTCTAGTTCTGATAATTTTATCTTTTTACCAAGATTATGAACATAGATTTCATTTGAATAATTAAATGCTAGATATAGTTTATTATTAATAATAATTCTATGTGGTTCAATATAAGTTAAATTAGTATGTTCTATCTTCCTAATACTACCATTTTCTATGATAGGTGTTGTATTACAAAAATCACATATAACATTTAATCTTGAAACTAAAGATTCATCAATTTCAATTTTTTCTTTAACTATTTTTATCATAGACACCAACCTTTCTATGATTTTTTTCAAAAATGAAAAAAAATCAATCATTTCTGATTGATATCTATCTAAAAGTTCGAATAGTTCGAACAGATTCGTCAATGGTGCGGGTGAAGGGACTTGAACCCCCATGCCTTGCGGCGCTAGATCCTAAGTCTAGTGCGTCTGCCAATTTCGCCACACCCGCAAAAAGTGGTGGACCTTGTAGGACTCGAACCTACGACCGCCCGGTTATGAGCCGGATGCTCTAACCAACTGAGCTAAAGGTCCATTGCATCACTGCTTTTATATAATAACACATTAATATATATTATGCAAGATTTTTTGAAAATATTTTCAAAAAAATCACATTTTTTATAGTAATAAAAACATGCTACTTTTGTAACATGTTTAGTAAATTTATTTTAAAAATATCTTTTTCTGAGTGTTCCTTAGAAACCATAACACCTTTATAAGTTACCAATTCTGATTGATGACCTTCACTCAAAATATCCACAGGAGTTATTTTATCTAACATGACAATTTTTTCATTTTCATAAACAATATAATGTAACTTTATACTTTCATGAACTTTTTCAAACATAATATCTGTAGGTAATTTCAACTCAAATGTCTTAGTATTTAGTTTTTTATCAACAGAAACAACTTCACCTAAAAATTTTCCCTCTTTTAATGATGGATAATAATCAAAATACAATTTTTTATATGCTAACATATTATATTTTTTTAATGATCTTTCAAGTTTCCTGAACTCATTTTCATTAATATATTCAAAAATATATGTTGTATTCATCCTATTCACCCCAATACTATTATACCCTATATACCTATCATACTATTTTAGATTAACATATTTTTTTTATTTTGTCAAATGATACATTTTAAATTATATTTTAAATTATTTAATATTATGTTTTATTGATTATTTTAATTTATTATAAATTTAAGGCAGTTTTATTATTATAACTAAAAAAATCTATGCTAATTTTTGCATAGATTTTTAATACTATTTAACTTCTCGACTCTTTCCAGTTAATTTATAGCCTTGCTTAATCAATGTAATATCATTTTGACTTCTACTCCACTTATAATCAACTGAACCGCTTATATATGATCTTGTTCTTGAACGGTAATAAGTAACTTCTCTATAAATAGCTTCTTCTCTATATCTTGTATAGATTTTTATACATCTGCTTCCATCTTGTGTATAACCATCTGGACATGTATATGTACTGTCTCTTAATGGGAATGCTCTTTCAGTAGTATTTTGTGTTTTTATACACTTATTTCCACTTAATGTATAACTGCTATCTGGACATGTATATGTTGTTTTTGCTATTGCTTCTGTAGTATAAATACTATTTGAAGATGTATAACATGTACTTCCATTTCTTGTATATCCGCTTGGACATGTATATGTTGTACTTGCTGTTGCAGATATTACTTCAGTATCTTGAGCAACCTTTACACAAGTATAAGTATTTATTAACGAATAACCATCTGGACAATATGAAGAAACTTTTGCTGTTGCTGGTGTATTCATTAATCTAGAACAAGTATTTCCACTTCTATCATATTTCTTTGGACATGAGTATGTTGTACTTGCTGTTGCATTTACTGTTACTGGTACACTTGTATAACATTTTGTGTTATCTGTTTTACTCTTGTTATATCCATTTGGACATGTATACGACTTTGTTGCATTAATTGTACTTGATGATGATTTAACACATTTATTTCCATGTAATTCATAACTACTATTTGGACATGTATATGTTGTTACGTGTTTTCTTGTATACACATTATATGTATATGTATATTTATTTGTACATGGGTTACCACAACTTGAATTAACTTTTGTTCCCGCAAGAACATATTTTGTTGTATTTGTTGATGTTAAAGCATAATTTGAAGTTGTTTGATATGCATATTGCCAACTTGTGTAACTTGTACTTGCTGTTGCATTTACTGTTACTGGTACACTTGTATAACATTTTGTGTTATCTGTTTTACTCTTGTTATATCCATTTGGACATGTATACGACTTTGTTGCATTAATTGTACTTGATGATGATTTAACACATTTATTTCCTTGTAATTCATAACTACTATTTGGACATGTATATGTTGTTCTTGATGTCGCAGGTATAGTAACCTTTTTATAACATTGCGAACCACTTAAATAATATGTGCTATCTGGACAATTATAAGTTGTATTTGTTGTAGCAGCAATTTGCTCATTTGAATTGTAATATCTATAACACATATTCCCATTTCTAGCATATCCATTTGGACATGTATATGTTGTGCTTACTGTTGCTTGAATTGAATTATTTGATCCAATTGTCTTTACGCATTTTGTACCACTTAATGTATAACTACTATCTGGGCATGTATATGTTGTACTTGCTGTTGCATTAATACTTTCAGATACATCTGATGTTCTTATACATATATCACCACTTAAGGTAAAACCTGTTGGACATGATAATTTTACTTCCATCTCTGCAGGTATATTTTCTATTTCAGAACCATCTGCAATCTTAATATACTTTTCAATCTCTTTCTCAATTTTAGTTTCTACTTCATTATATTCAGTTTTAGAAATAATATTTTTAGTCCATTCAGACCATTCACCAAATTCTCCCCATTTACCATCAATAACTAATTGATATTCATATTCAAAAACTGTTGGAGTTGGTGTAGGCGTAGGTGTTGGATTTTCATCATCCCCACCTTTAGATGGATTTGATGGTGTTTTACTTTCACATATTGTTGTTGAACAATAATCGTAACATCCCATATGAACCATTAAATAGTCTTCATAATCAGAACATTTTAAATTTACTTTCATCAAATATTCTGTATCAGTTTTTGTAACTAAAACATATGAAGCCTCTGTATCACAAGCTTTGCCTTTGCTATCTACAAATGGTAAAATGATTTTTTCATCTAGCATTTGTTTTAAAGTTATTTTTACTTGATCACCATTTTTTTCTGGTAATCTTGATAATGTAAAATAATCTTTTGCACTATTTTTCATCATCATTACATTTTGGTTAAATAATTGATTAGCAAATGCTTCACTATTAATTCCTCCACCGAATTCATAGTCACCTAAAGCATTTTTTACTGCATCTTCTATTGTACTATCTACATAATTTGTAACAAATTTTTTAGTAGGAAATAACCACATCAAAATAAAGATAAATAATGCCACAAATAAAATTTGTAAGATTATATCCCTTAATGAAAAACTATCTCTTCTTTCTTCGTACATATAAAAATCCCCCTTCTTTAAAAGTTATGTCGGTTATATTAACACACAAAGTGTTTTTTGTCAACACTTTTAATTATTATTTAAATTAATTTCTGCGATTGTACAACCATTATTATAATAATATGTCTTAAAATTAATAATTTTCTTATGTTTGGATAATACCTCAAAAGTTACCCTTCTTAAAGTCCCAGTACCTATTCCATGAATAATTACTATAATATTATTTTTCATGGAATAATTATCATTAATAAAATCTTTGATTGCAACTCTTGCTGTTGCAGAATCATATCCATGCAAATCAAGTGTTGGAAAATTATCTATAAATATTACATCTTCAAGTTTCATCATTTTATCACTGCTCTTTTTCTTGCAAAGATATTATAAAATATAACAATCGTTATTTCAATATAAAATACCACTTTTATCTTTTACTTAACTTTTTGTTGTCATATTCTATTTTTTCTTGATCAAAAGTGTTAAAAAAATAATCTGGATATATTATATTTGTATCACAATTGTAAATATAAATATTTTTTAAATATTCTTTAAAGTTATAATCAATATTTATTTCATCTAGAAATCTTAAAATATATTTTATCTGTTTGTTTTTTTCTAATGGTATATTATCCTCAAAATCAAAATTATAAATAATAGATATAATAACTGTAATCATATTTTTAATGTCAGATTTTAAACAATATTTTTCATATGTAAAATTTGATTCATCCAAATCAATTATTTTAAGGGAATTCAAATTTGTTATAATATTTCCTAAATGAATATCTTCATGAACAATATTGTTTTTGTGTAATTTTTTTATTGTTTCATTTATTTTTTTTAATAAATTAAGCCTAGTATTATAATCAACATTCATTTGAAGTAAATCATATAAATTAAAATAATTTTCATAATAATTCATATAAACACCCACAAATTTATCTTTATTATATATTTTTCCAAGTGGGAAAACACATCCATCTATATTTAAGTTAATTATATTATCAATGAATTTCAATCTCATTTTCTTATTTTTTTCAAGCCTATTTAAATAGCTTTCATTGTACAACTTATATAACTTATTATCTTTTATGTATATTTGATTACTAGGTTCAATATTTACTTCTAATTTTTTTAAATTTTCTAATTTATCAAATGAAACATTATTCATATAAAACTAAACCTCCAAAAATTCTTCATATATAATAGCATCTTTTTACTTTATGTCAATGATATTTTTTATAAATAAAAAAACAAGATATAACATTATATCTTGATTTATATTTACATTATAATTTTTCTTTAATAGCCGCTTGAGCCGCAGCTAAGCGCGCAATCGGAATTCTAAATGGAGAGCAAGATACGTAATTTAAGCCAATTCTATGACAAAATTCAACGCTTGTTGGTTCTCCTCCATGTTCACCACATATACCTAAATCTATATTTGGTCTTACTCTTCTTGCTTTATTTATTGCTACTCTAACAAATACGCCTACACCATCTTGATCAATTTTTGCAAATGGGTCATTTTCGAAGATACCTTTATTATAATAATCATTCAAATATTTTCCGGCATCATCACGAGAAAATCCATAAGTTAATTGAGTCAAGTCGTTTGTACCAAAACTAAAGAATTCTGCATCTACAGCTAATTTATCAGCAATTATAATAGCCCTTGGTACCTCAATCATAGTACCAACCATATATTTTAAATTAACATTATTTTTTGAAATTATTTCATTAGCTGTTGTAACTACAATATTTTTTACATACTTAAGTTCATTTTCATCACCTATTAATGGAATCATTATTTCAGGTGTAACCTTAATTCCCTTTTTTAGAACATTTATAGCAGCCTCGATAACAGCTCTTGTTTGCATTTTTGTTATTTCAGGATATGTAACCGATAATCTACACCCACGGTGTCCCATCATTGGATTAAACTCTTTTAACGATACAACTCTTTTTTTCAAGCTTTCAAAAGTTGTACCTAAACTGGTTGCAAGTTCTGAAATTTCTTCATCTGTATGTGGTAAAAATTCATGTAAAGGTGGATCTAGATATCTAATAATAACTGGATTACCATCCATTACCTCAAATAATGCTTCAAAATCTGCTCTTTGATAAGGCAAAATTTGTTCTAATGCAGAATTTCTTTGTTCCAAGTTTTCTGCAGCAATCATTTTTCTAAAATTAAATATTCTTTCTTTATCAAAAAACATGTGTTCGGTTCTACATAAACCTATTCCTTCAGCGCCAAATTTTTTTGCAACCATAGCATCACGTGGAGTATCGGCATTTGCTCTAACACCTAGTGTTCTAACACTATCAGCCCATGACATAAATATTTCAAAATTTCCACTAATATCTGGTTCAACTGTTTTTATATTTTCACCATACACTAAACCAGTAGCGCCATCAATTGAAAGATAATCTCCTTCTTTAAAAATTAAACCTTCTTTAGTTGTTAATGTTTTGTTCTCCTCATCAATTATTAAATCACTACAACCACTTACACAGCATTTTCCCATACCACGTGCTACTACTGCTGCATGTGAAGTCATACCACCTCTAACAGTTAAAATACCATTAGCGGAAGTCATACCTTTAATATCTTCTGGAGAAGTTTCCAATCTAACTAGTAAAGTTTCCTCTCCTCTTGCTTTAGCATTTTCACAATCAAGGGAATTAAAATAAATTTTTCCGGCTCCTGCCCCAGGAGATGCGGCAAGTCCCTTTGCAATAACTCTAGAATTATTTAAAGCATCAACATCAAATTTTGGATGCAACAACTGATCTAATTGATTAGGTTCAACTTTTAATAAAGCATCTTCTTTTGTTATTAAGCCTTCATTAACCATATCAACAGCAATTTTTATAGCTGCTTCTGCAGTTCTTTTACCGTTTCTAGTTTGTAACATAAAAAGTTTGCCATTTTCAATCGTAAATTCCATATCTTGCATATCTTTATAATGATTTTCAAGCTTTTTAGCAATAACAACAAATTGCTCATAAATATTAGGCATTACTTCGCGCAAAGTTGAAATTGATTGTGGAGTTCTAATACCAGCAACAACATCTTCTCCTTGAGCGTTAATTAAATATTCACCGAAAAGTTCATTTTCACCATTAGCAGGATTTCTAGTAAATGCTACACCTGTTCCAGAATTTTCTCCACTATTTCCATAAACCATTTCCTGAACATTGACAGCAGTCCCCCAAGATGATGGAATATCATTCATTTTTCTATAGATAATTGCTCTTTCATTATTCCAAGATCTAAATACAGCAGTAATTGCTTCAAATAATTGTTCTTTTGGATCTTGTGGAAAATCACTTCCTGATAATTCTTTATATATTTCTTTAAACTTTTCTGTAATAGCATACATATCTGTTTCATTTAACTCAGTATCATATTTTACACCTTTTGACGCCTTAATTTGATCTAAAACTCTTTCAAATGATGATTTAGAATATCCCTTTACTACATCAGCAAACATTTGAATAAATCTACGATATGAATCATAAACAAAACGTTTATTTCCTGTCTTAATAGCAAAACCTTCTGCAACATTATCATTAAGGCCCAAATTTAAAACAGTATCCATCATACCAGGCATACTAGCACGTGATCCACTTCTGACTGATACTAATAATGGATTATTTAAGTCGCCAAATTTCTTTCCAGTTTTATTTTCTAATTTATTTATTTGTTCAAAAACTTCTTTTTTTATTTCTTCACTTAATACTTGTCCAGAAGAATAATATAGATTACAAGCTTCTGTTGTTACAGTAAAACCACTTGGAACAGGTAAACCAATATTAATCATTTCTGCTAAATTAGCACCTTTTCCACCAAGCAATTCACGCATATCTTTATTACCTTCGTCAAATGAATAAACATATTTTGTCATATTAATCCTCCTATTTTATTCTCTAGAATAGTATATCAAAAAAAATATCAAAAAACAATTATTATTTTTTGATATTACCGGATCTAGGATGTGTTTTTAAGTAAACATTACGCAATCTCTCACTTGTAATATGTGTATAAACTTGTGTACTAGATAAACTCTCATGCCCCATTAATTCCTGAACAGTCTTTAAATCTGCGCCCCCCTCAAGAAGATGTGTCGCAAAAGTATGTCTTAATGTATGTGGTGTTACATTAACTTTTATGTTAGCAGATTTTTGATATTTATGCATCAGCATCTCAACAAATCTTGATGTCATTTTTGAACCATTTTTATTTAAAATTAAATATTCAGAGCTTTTTTTATCAAAAAAAGGTCTACTATTTTTTAAATAATTATTTAGCCTCTCTTCACACACTGCACCATAAATAACGTATCTTTGTTTATTACCTTTACCATTTATTTTTATCTGACATTCATCAAAAATAATATTTTTAATTTTTATATCTATTAACTCACTTACTCTTATTCCAGTTGAATAAAGAATTTCTAAAATTAAAGTATCACGAATTCCGTATATATTATTTTCTTCTGGAGAAGAAAGCAAATTTTCTAAGTCATTTGAGTATAAAAAATTTGGTAATTTTTTATCTGGTTTTGGATTTGATACTAATGTCATAGGATTATTTTTTATTTTACCTTCCATATATAAAAATTTAAAAAAGGATCTTAGACTACTTATATATCTAGAAATTGTTTTTTTTGAATATTGGTGGTTATGAAGATGAATTAAGTAATTTCTAACTGTTTGATATTCAATATGGTCTATATTTGTTATTTTTTTATCATTTATAAATTCTAAAAAATATTCTATATCTCTTTTATAATTTTTTATTGTTAAATCAGAATATTTTTTTTCAAATTTTAAATATTCTAAAAATTGTTCTAACATAGTTTTCATATTACCACCACAATATTATTATATCACGTTATATTACTTTTTCTTTTTTTAATTTCATTTCAATTAAGTCAATAGTTCTCTTTGGTTCATTACACATTTTTCTATATAAATTTTGATGTTGTCTAAGTTGTTTAATTATTTCTAGCTCCATCTTTGAAATTTTAAAGCGATATTCTTCATCAGTTTCTAAAATAATATCCACATCTTTTCCTAAAATATAATTTGGAGAAATTTCAAGAACATCAATAAGTTTTTGAAGTCTTTTTATTTTTGGTTGCTCTAAACCTCTTTCATAGTTTGATATAGAAACTTTTGATACGCCAACTAAGGTTCCAAGTTGTTCCTGTGAATATCCTCTCTTTAATCTTTCTTCTTTTAGTCTTGACCCTATAATCATATAACACCTCTATTATCCATTTGTTAACTTCATTATAACAATAATAAATTTAAAATACTTTATAATTAATTTAAAGTTAACTTTTTTTTAAAATAGATTTATGTTTATTAAAAGAGACTTTATTCAGTCTCTTGTCGTTTACTACTTAAAAATGTTACTTTTTCTGCTATTATTTCAACCGATTGGCGTTTTATATTTTCATCTAACTCTAAATTCCTAGTTTGTAGATGTCCTTTGATACCAATTAGGTCTCCTTTTTTTACATACTCAGCAGTATTCTCAGCAATACCTTTCCATAAAACACAAGGTATAAAATCTGTATCATACTCCCCATTAACATTTTTATAACTTCTAGGTACAGCTAGAGTTATATTTGTAACTTTGTTACCATTATCAGTTTCCCTTAATTCAGGATCACTTACAAGCCTTCCTACTAAAACAGTTTGATTTAACATATTATCTCTCCTTCCGAAATCAATATACTAATTTATTAAATAATAATCAAATTAATAATTTTCAAAAATTGATGTAATTTATACACAAAATATTGATTTTTCGTAGTTAGATATATTTAATTTAAAATTTAAAAAATGTAAACAAAAAAAATTATTGTTAAAAATAATTTTTTAAAAGTGCATTTAATTCAACTGCATATTCCATTGGTAGTTCTTCTCTAAATCGTTCTATAAATCCCATAATTAATAATTCTTTTGCTTTGTCTTCAGATAAACCTCTACTCATAAGATAGAAAAGTTTTTCCTCATCTATTTTAGATACAGTAGCTTCATGTTCAATTATTGAAGTTTCATTTGAAACTTTATTTTGCGGAATTGTATCACTTTTTGACTCATTATCTAATATAATGGTATCACACTTAACTGTACTTTTTGAGTTTTCTGCTTTATCTATTATATTAACAGTTCCACGATATGAGGCATTACCACCATGACACGCAATTGATTTACTTATAATATTACTTGTTGTGTTTGGTGCTAAATGAATCATTTTTGCACCTGCATCTTGTATTTGACCCTCTCCTGCAACAGCAATAGAAATACAGTTTCCCTTGGCATATTTTCCATTTAAAATACAAGATGGATATTTCATGTTTACCTTAGATCCAATGTTTCCATCAATCCACTCCATCAATCCAGATTCTTCAACAATCGCTCTTTTAGTAACTAAGTTATAAACATCATTTGACCAATTTTGAATAGTTGTGTAACGGCACTTTGCGTTCTTTTTCACATATATCTCAACAACTGCAGCATGAAGTGAATCTGATGTATAAGTTGGAGCTGTACATCCCTCCATATAATGTAATTCACTATTTTCATCAACTATTATTAAAGTTCTTTCAAATTGTCCCATATTTTTACTATTAATTCTGAAATAACTCTGTAATGGTCTATCTAATTTAGTATTTGGTGGTATGTATATAAATGTTCCACCACTCCATACAGCACCATTTAAAGCTGTATATTTATTTTCATCATATTTTACTAAATGATTAAAATATTCTTTAAAAATTTCTGGATATTCTTTTAATGCAGTATCTGTATCGCAGAAAATTACATTTTTATCAACTAATTCTTTTAACATATTATGATATATAACTTCACTTTCAAATTGTGCACCTATTCCTGCTAAATATTTTTTTTCCGCATCTGGAAGTCCTATTTTACAGAAAGTATTTCTAGCTTCACTAGGAACATCTTGCCAATTACTATGTACTTTATCATCAATTCTTTTGTAATAAGTTATATCTGAAAAATCTATTTTTAATTCAGGTCCAAAATTAGGATTACCTAATTCTATAAATTTTTTATATGAATTTAGTCTAAAATCAAGCATCCATTTTGGTTCTTTTTTTATTTTAGAAATTTCTTTTACCTTTTCTATAGTTAACATTCCTTTTTCCATAAAAACTCCCCTCTATTTTTGTTTTAATTGTTTTAATATTTTTTCTATTCCCCACCATGGAAGTAAAGCACATTTTTTTCTATTTGGCTGCTTATAAATATCATCATAGGCGTTTGCTTGTTCTAGTATATTAGGATTATAGTCTTTTTCATCAATCATATTATCGTAATTATCATATATTTCTTTTACCTCATCCAAACTTTTACCGATTAATGTATCAATCATAATTGATGTCGCACTAGTACATATAGCGCATGCTTCACCATCAAATCTAATGTCTTTAATAATACCATCTTCTATCTTTACCATTAAATTTACTTCATCTATACAGCTTTCATTATTCATATTAACTTTTATATATGATTCATCATCTATTAATCCTTTATTTTTAGGATGTTGATAATGCTCTAAAATTAATTCTCGTTTTAAATTTTGATCCATATAATAACCTCCAGTATTAAAATATTTCCAAAGTTTATTATACTAAAAAAGATATTCATTTGCAATAAAAAAGAGACTTATCTAGCCTCTACAATTAATTTTATAGCAGTCCTTTCTTCACCATCGATTACAATATCGGTAAACGCAGGAATGCATACTAAATTTTTACCTGATGGAGCTACAAATCCTCTTGATATCGCTATTGCCTTTATTGCTTGATTTAACGCTCCTGCCCCAATTGCTTGTATTTCTACTTCTCCTTTTTCTCTAAAAACGTTTGCTAACGCTCCTGCAACTGAATTTGGATTTGACTTCGATGAAACTTTAAGTGTTTCCATATATATTAATTCCTCACTTTCTACAATTAAATATATGAGGTAAATATTAATTTATGACACACTATTTAAAACGTAATTTTTTTATAAATTTTTCTTTGTTATTTTCTATATCCAAAATAAGTCCAGACATGAGTAAATAACTCTTTATAGCATATTCTCGTGCCTTTTTAGTTCCCCATAGCATTGTAAAACCATTATAATCTCTAATCATTTCATAATCGTTATTATGATCTCCTATTGTAAAAATATTTCTTTTTTCAATACCAATTTCATTTTCTAAATATTGAATAGTTAATGATTTACTTGCCTCTTTATGTTTTAAATAAATACAATTGAGATTAGTTGAATATGTTGAATTTATCAAATTTTCATCTAAAAATTTAGTTATATCACGACTAATTTGTATAAAATTTATATCAAAAATTTGAATTACTTTTTCCTCAGGAATGTTTGAATTATCTGAAATAATATCATAAATGTTTATTTTTTGACCATATTGTTTTTTTAAAAATTCTGATACTTTAACATCATCTTTATCCATTTTAGAAATAAAAATTAACTTATCATCTCTATCATACATAGTTGTTCCGTCTGCACAACTTAAATAGTCATATTTTATATTCCATTTTTTTACTTCACCTTTTATACTTGAATATTCTCTACCAGTTGACAACATGAATAAATTACCATTTTTTCTAAATTCATTTATTTGTTTTATATTAAATCTTATTGATAAGTCATCAGTTGATACTGTTTGATCATAATCACTAACTAATAAATTCATATCCACGCTCCTTTTTTTATAGAATATTATACATGATTTAATTAAAATATACACAATTTTTTCAAATTATCAAAAAGTAACTACATATTTTATAAACGTATTTATATTTTTTGAACAAATTTGTAAAAAAATATTGACAATACATCAAAATTAATGTAACATTAATAGTGCCTACTTGATGCAGATGTAGTTCAATGGTAGAACCCTAGCCTTCCAAGCTAGCTACGTGAGTTCGATTCTCATCATCTGCTCCATAAGGTAAAATCGTCGCACCAATGTGACGTTAATGATTAAATCAATCTGAAAAGATTGATTTTTTTGTGCGTTATTGCAAAGAAAGGTGTGATGTGATATGATTAAAATAATTAAAAAGAAAATCAATATGAGTGATGAACTTAGGAGCAAAATTAATTGGTCTTGCAAATTTAATAACAGACCCTACCAAATTATTGAGGGTCATCTAAGAATTGTGGAACATACAAATCTAGCGTATGTTGAGCCACACAAAGTAATTATTGGAGATACACTATATTTATTCTTCAATGAACAAAAACATTTTTATATCGGGAATTTAAAGAAGAAAATCCCTATTGCTGATTTATCAGAGTACATAGCAAGGCATTAATTAATTGAGAGTTTATATACTCCCACAATATTGGTTTATTTTGTCGTGTAAATAATCAATATATTAGTTAAGGTGTCTTGTTATGTGACACCTTTTTTGGTGCCTTTCATTAAAAGAAAAGGAGGAAAAATTATGAATAATGAAAGGAAGATTGCAGCAGTTTATATTCGTGTCAGCACAGAAGATCAGGCACGAGAAGGATTTTCTTTAGGAGAACAAAAAGAAAAGTTATTACAACTCTGTGCATTTAAGGAATATGAAGTATTTAAGGTTTATGAAGATGCAGGAATATCTGCAAAAGATATGGAACATAGACCAGCATTTCAAGAGATGCTACAAGATATGAGGAATGGAAAAATCAATTATATTGTAGCCTATAAACTAGATAGAGTTACTCGTTCAGTTCGTGATTTAGAAGAACTTATATTAGAGTTAGAAAAATATAATTGTTATTTAGTTTGTGATAGAGATGATGTTAATACTTCTACCGCTAATGGAAGATTCTTTGTAAGAATGCTAACAGTATTATCACAATTAGAAATTGAAATTGTATCGGAAAGAACTAAATTTGGACTTAATGGAGCGATTAAGTCAAGTCATTTACCAGGTCCTGCCCCACTAGGATATAAGAAAGATGGTAATAAGAAAACTATTGTTGATGAAACAACAAAACCTATTATTGAGAGAATATTTAAAATGTATTTAGAGGGAAAAAGTTTTCAGCAAATATCAAATATCTTTAATGAAGAAAAATTATTAAATCCAAAGAAATGGAAAGACACGACTATTCAAAAGATAATTGATAACAAAATCTATATGGGAGATTATGAACAATACAAAAGAATTGCTAAAAAAGAAAACAAAGAACCTGTTATTTATATGAATGTTGTTGAACCAATAATATCACGTGCAATGTGGGAAGAATGTCAAAGACAAAAAGAAATTAACCAAAGAACTTATACTAGAGATAGAGTTTATCTATTCTTTCAAAAGATTAAATGTCCTACTTGTGGAAGAATAATGAAATGTAAAGGTTCAGGTGGCAAAAAGAAAAAGTATATGTATTACAATTGTGAGAAGTGTCATTTAAATTATCGTGAAGATAAAATTGAAGAATGTTTAATGCAATTTATTTATGACTTAGTTGAGTATGATATGGCAGTTAAAAAGTATTTTTTACCTATTCTAGCAGACCATAAACTAACAAAAACTGATGATATAGATAAAGAGATTAAACAATTAAAACAACAAAAAGAACGCATTAAAAAAGCATATATGAGTGGCATTGTAGAAATGGAAGATTTTTCAGAAGATTATAGACTAATTGAAGAAAAATTAGAAATTTTAGAACAAAGGAAATCAGAACTTTTAAACTTAGATAATATAACTTTTACGCCACAACAATTAATGGCAGATAGAGATATTGAACGAGAAACTATGATAAGATTAGATACTCTAAATGATGTTGTAAGAACAAATTGGGAAAGCAAAACAAAAGATGAAAAACAAGAATTTATATCTAAATTTATTGAGTCTGTTATTCTAATAAAAGATTCAAATAATGAACTTCATATAGAAAAAATTAATTTTAGAAAGAGTTATATAAATAACTTAATGAAGTTTTTAGATAAAGGAATATTAGATGTATTAGTACCAGTTGAGATAAATGGTAAAGAAGAATTTATTATTGGTAGTCCTAATATTTCTAATGAACAAGTACAAGAATATTTAGATAGATTAAATGAGTTTTATGAAACTAAAATGTATGAACTTTATGAAAAAGTTAATGAAGAAACTGGTGAAATAATTGGAGAATTTACACCTAAAAAGGATGAAAAGATTATAAGAATAGTGCCTATTTCACCTACTGAGATAAAAACAAAATCAATTATAAATAAAGAAGATATTGAAACAAAATATGGAATTGTTACTTACAATCCTAACAAACCAAATAAGAAAGGAAATGATTAAATTATGGAATTAAAATATATAAAAACTTGTGATTATGAATTACCAAATTTAACTTTAAATGATAGTAAAAAAGGAACAATTAATAAGTATGGAATGTTAAGACATGATTATTTAAAACAACATAAAAAAGCACTTTATATCACACTTTTAATGAAAGATGAACTTACTAATCATCTTGTTTCAGTAAGTAAAGATGCAGAAAATTTATTAAATAATTTGATGAAGAATTATAAAAAAACAGATAAAAAACTATCTGAAAAAAGTAAAGAAAAGAATCAACTTGAATGGGTAAAATTAATGAATAATTATAAAAATAAAGCCGAAGAAATCATATTAAATGAATTAATTTATACTGAAAATGTGTGAGTACGTACTCACATATCGTGTCTAGCAAGCACTGAATTTGTACTCCCATACAAATTCTACTATGGGAATTCCCATGCCCTTAAGTTTTAGAAAGGAGATTTTAATTATGAGAATAAGAAATAATAAAGTTAATGTATTTTTAAGTGATGATGAAAAATTTGTTTTAAAAAGAGATTCTTCTAAATTAAACTTATCTCAATCTGAATATATTAGAAATTTAATTGTTGGATATGAGATTAAAATTCCAGAAGTAAAAGAAGAACCAAAGCCCCAAAAAGAAGAATATATTATAAAGAATATTGCTAAAGCACTAGAAGAAAATGTTGAATGCTTAATTAAAGTTAAAAATAAATTTCACTATCTTGGCTACTTTGAAGATGAACGAGCAATCGCAACTAAAATCGAATATTTAAAATTACAAAATACTACACTTAAAAAATATATGCCTAATGATAAAGACAATGCCAATTAAGCATTGTCTTATTAATATATAATTATTTTAATTTTAACATATACAATTTTCTTAAAAATCCATTTGATAAAGTTGTTTCTTTTACAAACTCTAATCCAACCCTTTCAAGAGTTTTACAACTACCTATATTATCTGGATGAGCCATAGAAATTATATAATCAAATCCTAAATCTTTTGCAAGTTGTAATTCCATAGTTTGTAATTCAGTAGTAATTCCTTTTCCTCTATACTCTGGTAAAACTAAATTACCACCTAATTCACAAACCTTAAATTCTGTTAGTCCAAATTCTTCTTTAAAATCTGCTAACATATCTTGTGAAACATATAGTTGTGCCATTCCAACAAGTTTTTCTCCATCATAAGCACCATATAAAGGTGCATAATTTATTTCATCAAACATACTATCTAATTCCCATTGTTCGTATGGAATAAAATGTGCTTGATCAGGCAATCCTTTTAAAACAACATCAATAAGTTTAAATAATTGTTCCTTATCTTTTTCTTCTATTTTCTTATAAATTAAATCCATAATTTTTTCCTCCATTAACTTATATTAAATTTCTCAATATTTCAGTAACGTTTTTCATATCTTTTTCTGTTGACATTATTGTTATCAATAAATTCTTATCTTTATTTAAAATGATATATTGTCCGTTTGAACCATCTCTAAAAATATAACCATCTCTTGATATAAATGTAAAATATCCTATTCCTATTTTAGGTAATACTCTTTCAGATTTATAAGCAGATGGTGTTTCTAATTTCATTGAACACATTTCTTTTATCCAATTGCTTGAAATAATTTGATTATTATTATATTCACCATCGTTTAGTAATAATTGACCTATCTTATGAAAATCTGAATGTTTAAGATATAATCCAGTGGCACCTGGACAATATTTACCATAGTTTTCCCATTTGTAATCTAAAATTTTTAATTTTTTAAATATGTTTTCATTAATAAAATCTGTTAAATTTTGATTAAATGCTTCTTGAAAGAAAACAGATAAAATGAATGGCTCTACATTGTTATATGCAAATCTTATTCCTTTATCATAAGGAATATCATAATTTAGAGCATAATCTAACAATTTATCCTTATCAATATCTTGTATAAATCTTTCAGACATCATTTGTGATTCATAGCCAGTAGTATGAGTAAGTAAATCCTTTATTGTCCATTCTTTAATTTTCTCAATATTACTTTTATTTGTTATATTTACTATATCTTTAATTGTTGGAAAAATTTTAGTATTTAAATCTAATGGCTCTCCTGCAATTGATAGTCCTTTATCAATTGCTATTCCAATAGCCATAGCAACTAATAATTTTGCGCAACTTCTTAATTCGTGTAATTGTTCTTCTTTATAAAAATACTTTTCGGTTTTTCCGTTCTGTTCAATAAAAATACTATCAATATTTAAACTTGGCAAGGTTTTAGACAATATATCTATACTTTTAGTAACATCTTCTATATTAATCACTTTAAATCCTCCTTTCAACAAGTTTTAAAATACTATTAAAATTATACTATAAAACCTAAAAAAATTCTATATTTTGCCCCGTATTCATTTAAAATATGAGGTACTAATGATATAATAGTTAAAAAACTTTTTTGAAAGGAGTGTGCAAAAAATGAATTTGACACAATGGGCTGAAATAGCTTCTATAATATCTTGTATTGTTTCTATAATAAGTTTATTTATTAGTATTAAAGCATTAAATGAAATAATTAATATAAAAATATCAATTAACAATGGAGAAAAACAATCTAATAATGCTAAATTAAGTTTTAAGTCGAATATAAAACAATCAAACAGCATAAGAAAGTGAGGCGTAAATGGAAAATAACAGTAAATTTAATTTGTTTTCAAAAGTTGAACAATCAAACAACATAAATAATTATAGTATTAGTTTAAGTGATGAGCAATTTAAAGAATACATGAAAGCCACAAAAAGTAATAATACGAAGATAGAAATTCAGAATATTATAAATTCAATTTTTGAAGATTCTGCCAATATAGTAAATAAAAAAGATTCTATATTTTATATAAATAAAAAGGATAAAGAAAAATTAGTAGGTTATATAGATAAACTTGAAACATTTAAAGTGTTTTTTAACGAAAAAGAAGAACAAACAACTATATTTTATATTAATATGTTTAGTATTCTTATACGAATTAATTGCAAAAGGATATTATCTCTTTTTCACGAACTTCCAATTTATTTAAAATCAAATAATGAAATATTATATATTTATGGCTGTGCTTTATCAGAAAGTAAATTGTATGACGAGGCGATTGAAATTTTTGATGATTTATATAAAGAAAATAATAACATTTATGCATTTATTCAAAAACTATTATGTTTGCTTTTACAAAATAAATATTCTGATTTATATGAACTTATTAAAAATATAAAAAAAGGAGATATAGACACTTATGGATATATAGCCTCTTACTATTTAATAGCAAAATGCGAAATACAAAAACTCACTGAAAGCGAAATAAAAAAACTTAATGCAAAATTTGGTGATAAACCGCTATTTTGTTCAACTGCTGCGATAATCATTTCAACAAAAATTAATAAAAAATCTAAAAATATAAAAGAATATATAAAAGATGGATTAAGAATATTAAATGATTTACCTTTCAATATATCTGCAACCACTATTTTTATAGAACAATGTTCAAGATTGAATGTTAATGAATATATTGTAAAATATTTAAATGATTATGCGGAAGAATCTGTATATTTGAATACAATATTATTAAATACTTTGATTAATCAAAAGAATAAAAGTGAAAAAGATTTCAAAAACATGGAAAATGTAATTATTTTTCTTGAAAAAGAAAAAGCAGAAACAATTGATATAAATAAGGCAAAAGCACAGATTTGTTTGCAAAATCATAAAGAACTTGAAGCAATAACTTATTTAACTAAATCATTTGATTTAGAAGAAAATGAAGATGTTGCCTATAAGTGTCTACAACTTATAATAAATAACCATGATGATAATATCAATTCGCAAAAATATATAGAATGTTTGAAAAAATCTAAAAGCCCCCAAATGGTAATGTTAGCTGCACATGGATTACAATACCAAAAAAAACAAACAGAAGCAAAAAACGAGGCAATTAAATCTCTATACTTATTAGGAAATAATTTTGATGTTAATATTTATCGTTGGTTTTGGGGAATTTTCATGTTTGATGAAGATAAAAGAAATCCTAACTTGGATTATGTTACATGTAATTGCGCAGTTACTATAAAAAATAAGCTTAATAATAAAAAACAAGTAATAATAATTGATGAACACATATCAGAAACTTACAAAATAATGGATGCAATTTGCTATCCTACTTCAAATTTAATTTCTATAGAACTACTTAATCGTGAAAAAAATGAAGATGTAAATATTAAAGACGTATCTTACCAAATTATAGATATTATTACTAAAGATTGTTATATGTTAAGAAAAGTTATGGAAAAGTTAAGTAAGGAAAATAAGAATAACAAATTTTTCAAAGAATTTAAATATAGTGAAAATGATGACGACCCATTAAAAGAAATACGAGAACTTTTAATTGAAGATAGAGAATATTTAAAGAAAAAATTTGATCAATATGATATAGAACAAAATACTAATCCTGGTGGTTACAATTCTTTACCTCTATCAAATTTCTGCGATAATGAAAAAAATTATCAATCAATAATCGAATTGTTATTATATAACAAAGATATGAAATTATATGCTGGTGAACCTAATTTGCTTGACTTAAATAACAACAAAATAGTTATTGATTTAACATCTTTAGTAGTTTTACAAGAATTAAATCAACTTGAATTATTATTACCATATGTAAAAAATATATATTTTACTAAATCTTTAAAAAATAAAGTCAACTCTATTTTTCAAAAGGTTTCCAACGAAAAAGAAAAAACAATGAGAATATTTGTTGATGATGAAAATAACTTACATAGTACGGAAACAACTAAAGAAAGTAAAAAAAATAATGTGAACTTTTGGAGAGCAATATTATCATTAATAAATCAATGCAATATTGAAGAATTTGAAACTAACATAGATTCAGATAATTTTGACAAGTCACAATTTGATATGTTTAATTTGGCTATTGATAAAAATATGATATATATATGTGATGATTTAACTATTAGAAAATTAGCATATGCAGTTAGTAAAGGAAATTTATTAATGACAAATTCTAGTAGTATAATAAATTTATTGCATGATACTAACCCAAGTGAATATATTAAAATAATGAACCAATTAACAGAATTTAAATATATTCATTGTATTGACTGTTTAAGTTTGTTTTATTTAACCTTAGACGTTTTAAATATGAGAAATAATGAAGAATATAAACAGTATTATAAAAAAATAATACAAAATATTTTACAATCAAAATTTTTATATGAGTGTCATATATCAACTATACAACAATTCTTATCTACAACATTTAGGTTATTTAAAATTACAAAAGAATCTAATGAACTATTTGATATAATATTTGAAGAAACAAAAAATAAAAGTATTGAATATGCTATCCCTTTTGATATAAAAACAAGAAATGAGTTAATAGAAAATTAAATTTGTAATGTTTATAAATAATTTAATATAAAGTATTGTAATAATTTTTATCTTTGATATAATAAATTTATCAGAGAGATTTAATCAATTCTTATAGTCTTAATTTCGTAAACGTGTATAGTTAAGGCTCCATTTGAAATCAACTTACGGACTTAAAAGTTCGTAAGTTTTTATTTTATATAAAACTTTAAAAGTTCTCTTTCTAGAAAGGAGGACTTTTTTCATGCTTGAATTTAAAGCAATTGAAAAACTAAAACCTAATAAAGGATTAACCAACATCTTAAAAGATTTTAAATATAAGGTTATATTAGGACAAATAAAAACTATATTGCACACCAATCTACAAGTAATAATACCTACTGAATACCAAATTACATATCCTACTACTCTTACAATACTTGAATACAAAGTTAATGAAATATCAAATAAGCCTTTTTATATTAAAGAACATAATCAAAAGTATAATTTTAAAGAAATTGCGCAATTTTTGAAAAAATTTTAATTTTAGCCTATACATTTTGCTTATTTGTGAGGAAACATATAGAGAAATATATTAAATTTAACTTCGTAAAACTCACTCTAATTGAGAAAATTAATAAGAAATATTAAAAATTTTCAATTTAGTGTCTGATATTTAGTGTTTGAGTGAGGAAACATATGAGAAGTATTTTAATATTTCTCGAAATTTAATGAAAGGAGGAAAACTATGAGATGTGGTATTTATGTAAGAGTATCTACTGATGACCAAAGAGATAATGGTTATTCTATTGATTCACAACTTAG
>CAJLIR010000002.1 GCA_905206805.1 uncultured Caryophanales bacterium
AGGGATTTGTTTATGCTTATCCAAATAATACTGAAAGAGGAGCAAATTGTACTTCAGAAGCATTCAAATATGATAACACGCCTCCTGATGTTAATTTAAGTTTAACTAAAAATACAACTGATTTTGAATTTCAATGTGATGGTAGTGTAAATGGAAAAGTGTTTTGTACTGTAGATTCCATTGTTGGATATACACTAACAGCAACAGCTTCCGATTTGGAGAGTGGAATTTTTAAATATGAATTTTATATATCATCATCAAAATATACTAGTATAGGAAGTTCATCTAGTTCTGTATCAGATTTTAATTTAGTTAAAACAATAGAAACTAGTAATCAATCTGCTTCTATCCAAATTGATAATTATAATCTTAAAGCAGTAACGTACCTAGTAAAAGTTTATAATAATGCTGGTTTAGTTAAAGATGTAGTTTTAAACGAACAATGTTCTAGTGGTGAAGAGGGTTCATGCCAGTTAATTCGTGATAGTTTAACATTCTATATTCCTGGTTCTGATGTTTATATGGGGAGATATAGTGGAATAGATAGTTCATTATATACTTGTAATACAGTAAAAACATGGTGTTATTCTCCTACAATTAGTGGAGGAAGTGGTTGCGATGCTCCTTGTTGCAACGGATGCAAAAAAATAACTACTACAGGTGGTGGTGAAAATATTTATAGAGATAATAATGGACATATTTTTGGACAAGATACTAATGGTTCTTGGACACAATATCATTAATTTATTATAAATTGAGGTGAGGAGTATGTATTTAAAAAATTTTTTAGTTACGGTATTATGTTTTTCATTTATTTTCTGTGGGTGCTCTAAAAAAAATAATAATATTGTTGATAACAAACAACAATTGTTAGACACTGTTAACTTGATTATTAATACAGTTGATAATGTAGATATAGAAGAATACCAAAATCAATATAACAGTTATTATGTTGAAGATGGCTTTATTTATGGTATCAATTATAATATTAACAATTCGACTAATACTTTGAATCTTTTCGAAACGATTGAAGGTTCAAATGGTTTAAATGGTGTTATAGTAAAAAATATAAATAATGATATGTTTCTTTCAGTCGAAAATAATATGTATTGCGTTATTAAAGATTTTAAGGATTCAGAAGTGTCAGTTTATGACATTTCTGATAAAAATAGTTGTCACCGCTTATATACAGATGATAATAATATTAAGGTTAATGTTTCTGGAATTAAGACATCAAATTATGATTTTTATCAATCAGGAACAAACTCGAATGATTATGTTTCTTTAAATGCTACAAATAATATTTTTGATAAAAATAGTTATACATATACATGGTATAGAAATAATGAACAAATAGAAAATTCAAATATTGATACATATGTTATAACTAGTAAAAATGAGAATGCTTATTACCATGTTGAACTTTTAACTTATAATGGTCAATTAATTGAATCTGAAAAGTTTCATGTAATGATTAATAGATAAATTTTATAAATAAAATATATATTTATTTTCTATAAGAAAAAAATGTCCTAGTGACATTTTTATTTATTTTTTATTAATTTTTTTGAATATGTTGGAACTAATCTCGAAATTTTAATGTTTTCCCCTAAATATTTTTGATTTTCGAATGGCTTTAAAATCCAATCATTATTTAAGTATCTAATAATATTTTGGATTAATAAAATTTCATTTTCTTCTATGTGTTCACTTGCTTCCAAAAAATTTAAAACTACTGTTTCTAATTTAGTAGTATTTTTATTTGATATATTTATGCTACTTTTTATTTCATTTAATAAATTTGTTAGTTCATGTGAATTTTTTATAATTGGTAATTGTTGTTTCATAATTGCTAAGCAAAAATCGAGATTTGTAGGATCTTGAATAATGTTTATTGTATAATTTTCTTTAAGTGATTTAAAAATTTCATTTAAAATTTCAATTTCATCATCTAAAATAACCGTTTCTGATTCAATAATATTTATTGCCTCTTTCATAATTCTTTTATCATTTAAATTTTTTGAAAGATTTATATATTTATTAATTATATTATGAAAATTATCCATTTTTATATCTCCTTTTTTACTAATTTTCTTTTTTGATTTTCTTCTTTTTCTTTATATTGATAATTTATATCAGCTTGTTTTTTTGATTCATCTAAATTATTCATTATTGTTTTACTTTCACTTATAACTTTTATAAATTTGTCAACATATTCTGGATTATAAAAGACTCCTAATCCGTCCTCAACTCCATAAGGTTTTGTATGTCTGTTTAAATCATCAAAAGCTTCATAAGCGGATTTAACTTTATTATATGATCTTTGTGATGTCATTGCGTCAAAACTATCTGCTATTGCTAAAATTTGGGCAAATTGTGGAATTTCATTTCCTTTTAATCCATCAGGATATCCGGTTCCATCGTATTTTTCATGATGAGCTCTTATTGATTCTTTTAAATATCCTAATGCATTACTTGGAAGTAATAATGTACCTAGTTCAACATGTTTTTTCATTAAGTTAAATTCCAAGTCATTTAATTTACCTGTTTTTGTTATTACTGCATCAGGTAGTGCAATTTTACCTATATCATGAAGGTTTGCTGCTAGTATTAAATCTTCTATTTGTTTTTCATCAAGTCCAAGTTCAAGGCCAAGTGCTTCAGAATATATTGCAACCCTTTCACAATGTCCTGCTGTATAATTATCTTTAAATTCAATAAAATTATTTAAAGTATTTGCTAATTTAAATAGATATTCTTTAGAAATATTTTCCAAACTATTTCCTTTTTCAAGCTTTTCATTAACACTTATATTACTATATGTTTCTGCTGCTTGTAAATTTGTTATTTTTTGTAATTTTCCTATATTTGACATTTGGCACATATCAATTATTTTATTTATAGATAATTCTGATTTTGTTGTTTTGATGCTTTTTTTATTTTTTTGTATTTCTATTTCTTCATCAGAAAGTTCAAAACTATTTCCAAGTTGTATATCTATTTTTTTAGTACTTACTTTTGCAAGTCCACAATGTGCATTATAAAGAGCTTCTATAATTTTACTATCTATTTTACTATTAACATCGCAAATCACAACATCTGGTTTTTCTAAAATATGTTTATTTTTTAATTCAAAAAATTTAGTATAATCATTTGCAATATCTAAAACTTCAAAATGCTCTTCTGGTAGATACTTTTTGATAATTAAATATTCCCTAGAATTAATATCATATAACCATACTATATATTTGCTGTTTTTATAATTTTGTTTCATCTAATAATCACCTTTATTATTCTAACACATTTTGTAAATAAAATAAGTGTATATTTAAAAAATTCTTAAAATAGTATAAGTTATATATTTTTTTTCATATACTTTATTAGAAGTAAAATATAGACAAGTAGGTGTTGATATGTTTGTACTAACAAAATCTGTTTTGGCAATGATGATTAGTTTTATTTTATCTGTTTTATTTGGTATATTTTTAATTCCAATTTTAAAAAAAGTGAAAGCTTCACAACGAATAAGTATTTATGTAAGTGAGATGCACAAGAGTAAGAATGGTACTCCAACAATGGGTGGTTTAATTTTTATAATACCTGTAATATTAACCGTAGTGATATTATATTTTCTAGGAAAATTAAATTTTAGTTATAATTTATTAATTATTGTTTTTACATTTATTTCTTATTCATTAATTGGATTTTTAGATGATTATCTAATTATTAAAAGACATAATAACAAGGGATTAACAGAAATTCAAAAATTATTATTACAAATAATTGTTGCGATTATATTCTTTTATTTGTTTATGAAAGGTGGAAATGAACCACTTCTTTGGATTAAAAGTCTCAATATAAGACTGGAACTTAACTGGGTATATGGTTTATTTATTCTTTTTATTTTAGTCGCTAGTAGCAATGCGGTTAATATAACGGATGGACTAGATGGGTTAGCTGGCGGATTATCTGTTATTTCATTTTTAACTTTTGGAATTATTTCTTGGAGTACCGGATGGTTACAAGGATATGATGATATTGCTGTATTTTGTTTTATTTTAATAGGTGGTATTTTAGGTTTTTTAGTTTTTAATTTAAATCCTGCTAAAGTTTTTATGGGAGATACTGGATCATTATCACTTGGTGCTACATTAGGGGCAATCGCTATCATAACTAGATATGAATTTTTACTTATATTAATTGGAATTGTTTTTGTTATTGAAACACTAAGTTGTATAATTCAAATTATTTATTATAAATTAACTGGTAAAAGGTTTTTCCCGATGGCTCCAATTCATCATAGTTTTGAAAAAATGGGATTTAAAGAAACAGATATTGTAAAAATGTTTTTATTTGTTGGTTTATTAGCAAATATGATCGCAATTATTTTTTGTGTATGGATATAGGTGAATTATGAAAAAAAATAGTATAGATTGGTTACTTTTAATTGCGATTATTGTTATATCTATTTTTGGAATTGTTATGATTTATTCTGCATCTTATGTTTGGGCAGAATATAAATTTAATGATGCTTTTAAATATGTAAAACATCAGAGTTTATTTTTTGTAATAGGACTTATTTTTATGCATATTATAAGTAAAATTGATTATCATTTATATTTAAAAAAAGCAAATTTAATTTTAATGGGTTGCTTGATTTTACTTATTTTAGTTGCCATTCCAGGAATTGGTATTGTAAGAAATGGTAGTAGAAGTTGGTTTGGTATAGGTTCGTTTGGAATTCAACCTAGTGAATTTACTAAATTGGCGCTTATTATGTTTACATCTAAGTACTTAGTTAATAATGAAAAAAACTTAAAAAATATAAAAAAAGGAGTATTACCAATTTTAGGAATAACAATGCTTGTATTTGCTCTTATTATGCTTCAACCAGATTTTGGAACAGGAACTATAATCGTAATGTCAATAATTGGTTTATTATTTATAGCAGGTGTCAATTTTAGTTTTTTCTTTAAAATTGGAATAATAGGTGTTATTGGTGTAGTAATTTTAATTGCTGTTGCACCATATAGAATGGCAAGAATTATATCATTTTTAGATCCTTGGAGTGATCCACTTGGAAGCGGATTTCAAATAATACAATCATTATATGCAATAGGTCCAGGAGGTTTATTTGGATATGGTTTCTTAAATTCAAGACAAAAACATTTTTATTTACCTGAACCACAAACTGATTTTATTTTTTCAATAATAAGTGAAGAATTTGGATTTTTAGGAATTATTATTGTTGCCTTACTTTTTTTAGTTATTATCATAAGGGGATTTAGAATTGCTAGAAATTGTTCTGATATGTTTGGCAAATATTTAACATTTGGAATTATATTTCAGATAGCATTTCAAACAATTTTAAATTTAATGGTGGTTGTAGGTCTTATTCCCGTAACGGGAGTAACTTTACCATTTCTTTCTTATGGAGGCTCTAGTTTACTTATTACATTATGTAGTATGGGAATAATTCTTAATATATCTAGAAATCAAAAATAATGTAATTATTTTATCAAATATTAAAAAAATAATGTATAATATAATTATACGAGGATGTTGATGATATGAAAAAAAGAATTGTTGCTTATATATTGGATATTATTTTAGTTTCAATGATTTCAAGTTTAATAAGTATGGTACCATTTATTAATGTTGACTATAATAAATATAAAGATAAATTTGATGAATACAATGAAGAAATAAAAAATTTTGAAAGTTTGAAATCTGATTTTAGCACTTATACAGAAGATTATGAATTAAGTTTAGATGAATATGAAAATTTAATAAATGATTATCCAGAATATGCCGATTATTTAACTAGTAAATATGATGAATTAAATCTTTCAACAGATAAGTTAGATGATGATTTAAAGAGCACTATTATATTAGAACTTACTGATATAAATAAGGATATTTTATTAGACTATAGTTATAATTTGTGCAAATTAGAGTTTATTCCATCTATAATTAATATTGTTTGTATAATTGTATATTTTGTTTTTGTACAATATTTCTTGAATGGTCAAACATTAGGAAAAAGAATTGTTAGTATAAAAGTTGTAAGAAAAGATGAAAAAAAAGCATCAATATTAAATTTACTAATTAGAACAGTTGTTTTAATGGGAATAGTATTTACAACTTGTAATTTAGTTTGTTTACAGTTATTAAGTAAATCAGATTACTTAAATATATTTTATTATATTTCTTATGCATCATATATAAATGAATTCTTGATTTTTGCGACTTCGCTTGTAAATAACGATAATAGAGGCTTACATGATTTACTTGGTAATACAAAAGTTGTACCTGTTTTAGAAAATACAGAAAATGTAAAAATAATTGATTCAGAAATAGTGTAAATACTATTTCTTTTGATTTTTTTATAAAATATAAAAGTTTATTAATTCTTTTTAATGTGTTATAATTATTATGTTTTGCTGTTTTTTTATTGTATGGAGAAGGAGAAACAATGAAATTAGTAAATAGTTTAATTAAGTTTATGTATGGACGATATGGTATCGATGAACTACACAAATTTTGTTTGTGGCTTTATTTATTATTATTTATAGTAAATATTTTTTTAAGGAACAATATACTATCTTATGTAGAATTATTATTAATTATCTTAATGATGTATCGTATGTTTTCTAAAAATATATATAAAAGAAGTAATGAAAATTTGATGTTTATTAAAATAAAAAAAGTATTGTTAAAACCATTTAATAATATTAAAAGAAATTTTCTAGATAGAAAAAAATATGTATATAAAAAATGTCATAAATGTAAAACTACTTTAAGGTTACCAATACCTTATAAAAGAGGTTTTAACCATGTTATTTGTCCTGAATGTAAAAATAGAATTACCTGTTTTTCTTTAAGACGTAAAAAAATAGAAATTATAAGAAAGAAGAAAGGGAAGTAAGTATGTTTAAGTTATTTAAAAATTTTAATACAAAAGATTTGTTAATTATAATATTATGTATTATATTTGTTGTTGTTCAAGTTTGGCTTGACTTAAAATTACCTGATTATATGTCTAGTATTACTCGTCTTGTTCAAACTGAAGGAAGTAGTATGAATGAAATTATTTTACAAGGTGTTTATATGCTACTTTGTGCATTTGGTAGTTTATTATCAGCCATTTGTGTAGGATATATGTCATCTCTACTTTCAGCAAATTTTTCAAAAGTACTTAGAAAAAAAATCTTTAATAAAGTTGAAGATTTTGGAACTGAAGAAATAAAAAAATTCTCAACTAGTAGTCTAATAACTAGAACAACTAATGATGTTACACAAATAGAGATGCTTATTTCTATGGGATTACAATTACTAATTAAAGCACCTATTATGGCTGTATGGGCAATTAGTAAAATTTTAAATAAGAGTATTGAGTGGAGTGCACTAACGGGAGTAGGGGTTATTGTTCTTTTAGCAACAATAATAACATTAATGTTAATTGTTTTACCTAGATTTGAAATTGTTCAAAAATTAATCGATAAAGTAAATGGCGTTACTCGTGAAAATTTAATGGGTATTAGAGTTGTTAGAGCATTTAATGCTGAAAAATTTGAGGAAGAACGTTTTGACAAAGTAAATTGCGAATTAACTAATACTCAATTGTTTAATCAAAAATGTTTCGCAATTTTAAATCCAATGATGAATATTGTTATGCATTTTTTAACACTTGGAATTTATTTTATTGGTGCTATATTAATTGAAAAATCTTTAATGTCAGATAAAATAACATTATTTAGTGATATGGTAGTTTTCTCAAGTTATGGTATGCAAGTTATTATGTCATTTTTAATGCTTGCAATGATTTTTATGATGTGGCCAAGAGCTGAAGTTTCGGCAAAGCGTATTAATGAAGTACTTGATTCAAGCATTTCAATAATTGATGGAAATTATTATGATGCTGGTTTGGAAAAGGGAACAGTAGAATTTAAGAATGTTTCATTTAAGTATCCTGATGCAGATGAATATTTGCTTAAAAATATTTCATTTAAAGTAAATAGGGGTGAAACTATTGCGTTTATTGGTTCAACAGGAAGTGGTAAATCAACACTTATAAATTTAGTTCCAAGATTTTATGATGTAACTGATGGAGAAATTTTAGTTGACGGAATTAATGTTAAAGAATATAATGGTGAGGTTTTACATAATAAAATAGGTTATGTACCACAAAAAGCAGTTATGTTTACTGGAACCGTTTTCTATAATGTTGCTTATGGTGAGGCAGCTGAAAAAGATATTTCTTTAGATAAGGTAAAAAAAGCAATAGAAGTTGCACAAGGAACTGATTTTGTTGAAAAGATGGAAAATACTTATGAAGCTCATATTGCTCGTGGTGGAACAAATGTATCTGGTGGTCAAAAGCAAAGACTTGCGATTGCTCGTGCTATAGCAAAAGATCCAGAAATTTATATTTTTGATGATTCATTTTCAGCTTTAGATTATAAAACAGATTCAAGTTTACGTCGTGAGCTAAAAAAATATACAAAAGATGCTACAAGTATGATTGTAGCTCAAAGAATTGGTACAATTATAAATGCTGATAAAATTGTTGTTTTAGATAAAGGAGAATGTGTAGGAATTGGAACACATAAAGAATTATTAAAGAGTTGTGAAGTTTATAAAGAAATAGCTTTATCACAACTTTCAAAGGAGGAGTTAGAAAATGCCTAGACCAGCAAGAACAATGGAAAAATCTAAAGATTTTAAAGGTTCAATGAAAAAACTTATTAAAAGTTTAAAAAGTTTTCACATTTTACTTATTATTTCATTAGTATTAGCAATGGCAAGTGCAATTTTAGCTCTTGTTTCTCCTAACAAATTATCAGATTTAACAAATGAGGTAACATTTGGTATTACTCCAAATATTAGTGAAGAAGTAATTTCTTCAATTATGACCGATGATAGTATTAGTGCAGAAGATAAGTTAGAATTTTCTAAAATCTTAGAACAAGCTAGAGAAAACACTGATAACAAAACAGAATTACTAAAGTCATTTGATGAATTACCAACTAGTATATACGACAAAATAAAACCATCGATTGATATGAAAAAAGTTAAAAATATTGCGTTATTATTAGTTATTTTATATTTGATAAGTGCATTATTTAGTTATATTGAAGGAATTTTAATGACTGTTGTTTCAAATGGTTATGCGAAAAATTTAAGAACTAATATTAGTAAAAAAATAAATAAGTTACCACTTAAATATTTTGACAGTCACGAAACTGGTGATATATTATCACGTGTTACTAACGATGTTGATACAATAGCGACTAATTTAAATCAGAGTTTAACTACATTAGTTACTAGTATTACATTATTTATAGGTTCAATAATTATGATGTTTACTACAAATTGGATTATGGCTTTAACAGCGATTGTTTCAAGTTTAATCGGTTTTAGTTTTATGGGACTTATTTTAGGTAAAAGTCAAAAATATTTTACTGAAAGACAAACTGAACTTGGAAACTTGAATGGCTATATTGAAGAAATATATTCAGGACATAATGTCGTTAAGGCATATAATGGTGATAGAGAAGCTAGAGAAAATTTTGGAAAATTGAATGATAAGTTATTTGTATGTAATAGGAAAAGTCAATTTTTATCAGGTCTTATGCCTCCAATGATGAGTTTTGTTGGAAATTTAGGCTATGTTGCCGTATGTGTAGTAGGTGCATTACTTACTATGAATAATACAATTTCATTTGGAGTCATTGTTGCATTTATGATTTACGTTAGATTGTTTACAAATCCAATGGGGCAAATGGCTCAAGCTATGACAAGTTTACAATCAACTGTAGCTGCAAGTGAACGTGTTTTTGAATTTTTAAATGAAGAAGAAATGTCAGATCAAAAACATTTGACAAAATACTTAAGTAAAGATTCAGTAAAAGGTGAAATTGAATTCAAAAATGTAAAATTTGGTTATGATAAAGATAAAATGATTATAAATGATTTTAGTGTTAAGGCAAAACCAGGTGAAAAAATTGCGATTGTAGGGCCAACTGGTGCTGGAAAAACGACAATGGTTAATTTACTCATGAAATTTTATGAAATTAATGATGGTGATATTTTAATTGATGGAGTATCTACTAAAGAATTAACAAGAGAAAATATTCATGAATTATTTGTAATGGTTTTACAGGATACTTGGGTTTTTGATGGCACAATTAGAGATAATATTAAGTTTAATAAAGAAAATGTAAATGATGAAGAAATTTGGGCTGCATGTAAAACTGTTGGAATTGATCACTTTATTAAAACTTTACCAGGTGGACTTGATTGTAAATTAGATGAAACTGAAACAATTAGTCAAGGTCAAAAACAACTTCTTACAATTGCTCGTGGTATGATTGAAAATGAACCATTTTTAATACTAGATGAAGCTACTAGTAATGTCGATACAAGAACTGAGGAATTGGTTCAAAAGGCTATGGATAAATTAACATCAGGAAGAACTTCTTTCATAATCGCGCATAGATTGTCAACTATTAAAAATGCCGATAAAATTTTAGTTATGAAAAATGGCGATATAATAGAATCTGGTACACATGATGAATTAATGAGCAAAAATGGCTTTTATGCTGAACTTTATAATTCACAATTTGAACTATAAAAAAATAACGGATTAACCGTTATTTTTGTGTGCATGTATATCCAATACTTTCATTTAATTCTTTTAACTTTGTTGCAATTTCTTCACTGCTTTCATTTCCTGTAAATTCATAAAAATTTTTTAAAGTTTCCCATTCTTCGTTATTAACTTTTTCCTCTTCACCATTAGTGATAGTGCTAACAATTTTACCTTTTTCGATATTAATTATACTTGTTTCTGAGTTTTGCTTACATTCAAGGGTAACTTTATCACTTTTACAACCAGTTAAAGAAAAACAAAATATTGCTAAACTAATTATTATTATTTTTTTCACAAATTCACCAACCTCAATATAATTATAACATATTTGAAAGAAAATATAACTTTTACTTATAAAAAATGTAAATTTAATTGAAAAAATATTCAAAAAATTTAAAAAACTGTTATAATTATAAAGGAAGGTGATAAAATGTCAAAGATTAAAGATGTAATAGGAAGAGAAATTTTGGATTCAAGAGGAAATCCAACAGTAGAAGTTGATGTTATTCTTGAAAGCGGTATTGTAGGACGTGCCTGTGTACCAAGTGGTGCTTCAACTGGTGAAAGAGAAGCCTTAGAATTACGTGATGGAGATAAAAATCGTTTCTTAGGTAAAGGTGTATTAAAAGCTGTTAATAACGTTAATACAGTTATTAGAGATTTAGTTATTGGATATGATGTATTAGACCAAAAAACACTTGATTACGCTATGATAAACCTTGATGGAACTGAAACAAAATCAGTATTAGGAGCTAATGCTATTTTAGGTGTTTCAATGGCTGCAATGCGTGCTGCTGCTTTATATAAAGGTGTTCCTCTTTATAAATATGTAGGAGAAGGAAAAACATTACCAGTTCCAATGATGAATATTATAAATGGTGGAGCTCATGCTGATAATAAACTTGATTTTCAAGAATTTATGATAATTCCACAAGCTAGTACAATTCACGAAAGAGTAAGAATTGGATCAGAAGTATTTCATAATTTGAAAAAAGTTTTAAATGAAAAGGGACTTTCAACTGGTGTTGGTGATGAAGGTGGTTTTGCGCCAAATCTAGAATCAAATTCAGAAGGATTTGAACTTATTATGGAAGCTATAAAAAGAGCTGGATATGAACCTGGTCGCGATGTAAAAATGGCTATCGATGTAGCAGCAAGTGAATTTTATAATAATGGTAAATATGAACTTGTTGGTGAAGGTAAAAGTTTAACAACTGATGAATTAATTGAGTACTATAAAGAATTAGTTAGTAAATATCCAATTATTTCAATTGAAGATCCAGTTGATGAAAATGATTGGGAAGGATTTAGAAAAATTACTGAAGCTTTAGGTGATAAAATTCAATTAGTTGGTGATGATTTATTCGTTACAAACAAAAAATGTTTACAAATGGGTATAGATAATCACGCTGGTAATGCAATCTTACTTAAAGTTAACCAAATTGGTACTATTACTGAAACAATTGAAACTATAAATCTTGCAAGAAGTCATGGTTATAAAACAGTAATTTCACATAGAAGTGGAGAAACTGAAGATACAACTATAGCTGATTTAGCAGTAGGTCTTGATTTAGGTCAAATAAAAACTGGTTCTATGTCAAGAACAGACCGTATTTGTAAGTATAATCAATTAATGCGTATTGAAGAAGAAATAGAAAGAAATATATAAAAATATTGTTTTTATTAGAATATATATGTTATACTTTTAATAGGATTTATTAAGTGTGGGGGAATTATATGGAAGTTGTTTTGTTTTTATTACTGATAATTTTAATAATTTTTCTATATCTTTGTTTTAAAATAAGACAAAAAATCCGTGAATTTTCCCTTACTGCTTTTGGAACATCTGATATTATTGAAGGATTTAAAAATCAAAAAATAAAATTAGAAACTGAGCCGAAATCGGTAGCTGGTATGGAATGTTTACTTTTACCACAACTTACAAAAGATTTTCCTAATTTAAATATTAATGAAATGAAAAAAATCGCAGAAAATAAAATTTTATTAAGTTTAGAATCTATTGAAGATAAAGAAATGAAGAAAATTGATTTTGTCAGTGAAAAAGTTAAAAATTGGATAAAAAGTAAAATATCAGATTTAAAAGGAGATGAAACAGTTAATTATGACTCTATAAAGTTTCATCGTACTGTGCTTAATAAATATGAAAAAAATAATGGTATTTGTACTATTGTTTTTCAAACATCATTGGAATATTTATATAGAAAAAATAATGATGAGTATAGAAAGATACAAGATAGAATAAATACTCAATTTATATACATATTTGATGATAGTAAAGTTACTATAAATCAGTCTGGAATAGCGCTTAATTGTCCGAATTGTGGCGCACCTATTAAAAATTTAGGTGAAAAATTTTGCGACTATTGTGGTACTGGTGTAATAGATATTGTGAAAAAAACGTGGATATTGAATGATATTTCACAAAATTAAAGAGAGAAAGAGGTATAAAAAATGGGTTTAATAAGATCTGCAATTAGTTCTATTAGTGGAACATTACATGAACAATGGGAAGACTTTATTGTTTGTAACGAAATTCCTAGTGATAATGAGTTATTAATGATAAAGAAAACTACAAAGTCTGGTCAAATTTCTGCTCATAGTAGAATTGAAGTAAAACCAGGACAATGTGCTATCATAATGGATAGTGGAAAAATTTTAGATGCAACAGCAGAAGCTGGAATTTACACATTTGATGCATCAACATCTCCATCATTATTTGCTGGACAATTTGGTGGTATGTTTAAAGAAATGTGGCAAAGATTTACATATAATGGTGTACCTGCTAAAGAACAAGCTATTTATTATGTAAATATTACAGAAATTAAAAACAATCTTTTTGGAACACCAAATCCAATTCCATTTCAAGATTGGTCACATCCAATTCCAAATCAAATGACTGGAACTGTAACTCCTTTAAGAGTACAAATCAAATGTCATGGTAAATACACATTTACTATTTCAGATCCAATGACATTTATTGGAAATGTTGGAGCTCGTGATTCTTATGGAAAAACAGAAATGACTGACCAAATGCGTTCTGAAGTTATAGCTGCATTCCAAAATGTAACAAATGAATTAGGAAATAGTAATCATAAAATTCCTGTTTTAGAAATTCCTAGTGCAACAGATGAAATTCAAAAAATGATGGAAGAAAAAGAATTTGATGCTGCTATCAGAAAAAGAGGTATTAGTTTATTAAGTTTTGCAGTTGAATCAGTAACTTTAGATGATGAGTCAAATAAGAAGATTGATAATTATGAATTAAGTTCAAACAGCTTTATGCAACAAGGAACACTTACTGGTGCTTATGCAAATGCTGTTCAAGATGCTGCTAAAAATGAAGCAGGAGCAATGAATGGATTTATGGGTGTTGGTATGATGAATATGGCATCAGGTGGAATCGTTGGCGGTGCTGCACAAAATCCATTTAACAGTCAACAACAAAATGCTTCATTTATGCAAATGAATGATCCATTCGCTAAAAATAATGATGGTAATGCTAATGAAAATGTTGCCCAAGATGTTCAACCAGTAACTGAACAACCAACTGAAGCAAAAAGAATTTGTACTAATTGTGGTAATGAAGTAACTGGTAAATTCTGTACTAATTGTGGCACAAAATATGAAGAACCAGTAGTTAACGAAAATGTAGAGAAACATTGCTCAAATTGTGGAGCAATTGTAAATTCTAAATTTTGTCCTGAATGTGGAACTTCAGTAGAATAATAAAAAGTTGAGGAGTGAAAAAAATGAAATGTCCAAATTGTGGAAAAGATGTTAAAGAAGGCGCAAAATTTTGTGTTGGTTGTGGAACATCTTTGGTAGATAAAGAAACAAAAAAAGTAGAAAAAACTAATAGTGAAAAAACTGACGAAGTAAAAGAAAAAGTTGCAACTAAAGTTAATGAAGTAAAAGTAGCTGCTAAAAAAGCTGCTGATAGCGATTTTATGAAAGTTGTTTTATCTAGTTTAATGTTTTTACTTAATATTTTATTAAAACCAGTAAAAGCTTTAAAAGAAAAAATTGAATTTTATAGTAAACCTCAAAATGGTTTCATATTAGCTGGTGTTGTTGCACTTGCAACAATGATTATTAGAGTTATTGTTTCATTTGTAATGGCCTTAATAAAAAAACAATGTACTTCTTCTTTATTTGGAAGTGGAACATGTCTAACTGTTGGTGAAAAACTAAAAGCAATTGACTGGATGGGTATTACTTTAAAACATTTACTAGTAATCTTAATTGTAATGTTTGCAATTGCTGGAATTTATTATGTTGCTGGTTTAATTGCTAAAAAAACAACAAATTTCATGAAAATTTTAACAATTACAGCTGTATCTTTAGTACCTGCTTGTGTTGCATCATATTTATTAGTACCAATATTCGGATGGATTAATGTTCATTTTGGTGTAGTTGTAGCTATTATTGGATTTGTATATTCATTAGTAATTTTCTTTACATCAATTAAAGATGAATTTAAATTCAAAGATGCTGATATGGCTATATATTTCCATCTTATCTGTGTTTCAGTTATAATTATAATTGCTTATTTTGTAGGTTATAATATTTTGCTTAACACTGTAACCGGTTCAGTTACTAATGGACTTGGAAGTTTAGATTTTTAGTTATAAATTTAAGAAGATTTAAATCTTCTTTTTTTTGTTTTAACTTAATTTATTTTTGAATTTTAATATTTTCTGTGTTATACTTATATTAGTAGTCTAGGAGGTATTTATGGCAAAGAAGAAAAAAAGAAAAGAGGATAAAAAAAGTAGTTCAAACTTTAAAGTGGAAATAGTAGGTATATTACTTGTTTTAGCTTCAATAATTGGATTTGTACCATATAATGGTTTTGTTGGTAATTTAATTAAAGCATTTGCCATTTTTTTATTTGGTGCTTGGTATTGGATTTTTTTAGTATCAATATTTTTTATTGGCGGATATATGATTATTAAAAGAGAAAGTGTGAAGTTTTTTAGTATTAAACTAATTGGTCTTTATATGATGATTTTGAGTATTTTAATTTTTGCTCATTCAACATATATTGATAGACAATTTGAAGATAAAAGTAATCTTGTAACCAATTTAAATGAAATGGAAGTAATTAAAGAAACTATTGATAATTTTATGGCCTCTATTAATGAAATAAAAGAACCAGTTGGTGGTGGAATAATAGGCGCGAGTGTTTCTGTTTTGTTTTTTAATTTATTTGGAACACAAGCAATATGGATAGTAGTTATTACTATTGCAATTGGTGGGTTTGTATTATTTACAGGTTTCTCAATTGTTGATTTTATAAAAAATACTTCTAATAAAGCAAAAGAAAAAATGCTTAAAAGTAAAGAAAAAAGAGATAAAAGAGAAATTGAAAAAGCAGAACAAAAATTTGATAATGACAACAAAATTGTTGTTTCAAGTGTTGATGAATTGATTAGAGTTAATGAAGAAAAAGTTGATGAGACAAAAGAAAAAATTGAAAAAATTGATAATAAGTCAGAAGATAAAAACATCAAGAATGAAAATCAAACTGATATAGATAATATAACAATTAATTGTGACGATTATGAAGAAAATAAAGGATACGTATATCCTCCAATAACTTTACTTACAAAACCATCTAGGGATAAAAGTAAAGACAATCAAGAGAGTATAAAGAAAAATGTTCCTATATTAATTCAAGTTTTAAAGGATTTTGGAATAGAAGGAAGAATAATTGCGGCAAATATAGGGCCTTCCGTAACTCAATATGAATTAGAAATTAAAGCAGGTACTAAGGTCAGTAAATTGCTTGGAATTCATAGAGAAATAGCACTTGCACTAGCAGCAAAAGAAGTTAGAATTGAAGCACCAATTCCTGGAAAAAGTACTATAGGAATAGAAATACCTAATAAAAGCATTTCGACTGTTGTAGTAAGAGAAATTTTGGAAAGAGTACCAAAGTCACTTGATAGTAGCAAATTGCTTGTTACACTTGGAAAATCAATCGACAATAATCCTGTATGGTGTGAGATAAATAAAACACCTCACTTATTGGTTGCAGGTTCAACAGGAAGTGGTAAATCTGTTTGTATAAATAGTATTATTGTTTCAATTTTAATGCGAGCAAAACCAGATGAAGTAAAACTTGTCTTAGTTGATCCAAAAAAGGTTGAGTTATCAATGTATAATGGTGTTCCACATTTATTAGCGCCAGTTGTAACTGATCCTAAAAAAGCAAATATAGCTTTAAAGAAAATTGTTGTCGAAATGGAAAGACGTTATGATGTTTTTAGTGAAAGTGGAACTAAAAATATAGCAGGATATAATACTTATGTTGAAAAGAAAAATGAAACATTGCCAGAAGGAGAAAAGTTAAGAAAAATACCATATATTGTTGTAATTATAGATGAACTTGCAGATTTAATGTTAGTTGCCGCTAAAGAGGTTGAAGACTCTATTATGCGTATTACACAAATGGCAAGAGCTGCTGGAATTCATTTAATTGTAGCAACACAAAGACCATCAACTGACGTTATCACTGGTGTTGTAAAGGCAAATATTCCATCACGTATCTCATTTGCGGTTTCAAGTAGTATTGATTCACGTACTATTTTGGATATGACTGGAGCAGAAAAATTACTTGGAAAAGGTGATATGTTATTCTTGCCTCAAGGCGAAAATACTCCAATAAGAGTACAAGGAACTTATATCTCAGAAGAAGAGATTGCATCAGTTGTAGATCATGTTATTAAACAACAAAAAGCTAGATATGATGAAACACTCCTTATGGATGAAGAAGAAATGCACGCAACTACTGGACTTGAAAATTCTAGTGATAACGCTGAAGAACCTTTATATAATGAAATTGTTGAATTTGTAGTTACGCAAGGAAAAGCAAGCGCTTCTCTTTTACAACGTAGGTTTAGGCTTGGTTATAATAGGGCAGCTCGTGTAATTGATTTACTTGAAGAAAGAGGTATAATTGGTCCAAATAATGGTTCAAAACCACGTGAGGTTTTAGTTAAATTAGATAAAAGTGAAGATTAATTGACTTTGACATGTAAAAATAGTATTATAAATGTGATAGGAGGAAATTATGGAAAATAAGAAAAAAAATATTTTGCCAATTATTATTGGAATAGCACTTGTTGTTATAGTTATTATTTTAATTTTGGTTTTTAGAGGAAAATCAGATAAAAAGCTTGATAAGATTGATAAAACAAAAAGTATAAGTAAGGTAACAGAGGTTTTACCAGTAAATTATAAATCAATCGATTGCTCAGATGATTGTAAGTATTTTTATGCTTATAATGGTTCAGATAGCTTAACAGGTAAGTATGATTTTTATACTGAAACAGGTAAAAAAATAGGAGAGTATGATATATCAAAAGTTGACAAAAAAATCGCAGTAACTCTTGATATAGAAGATGTTTCAAAAAACTATTTTATAATGAGTTATATGGATACTGATAAATTAGATTCAAAATATGTTGTTTATAGTATGAAAGGTAAAGTAATTGTTGAAGCAGATGATGCTAGTGTATTGACTGATAACTACTTTACTGCTACTAAAGGTGATGTTGAATCGATTTTTGATAATAGTGGTAAGGCTATTTATGAAGACGTTTCTTCAGTTGATTCATATAACAATAAATACATCACATTTGAATTAAATGATGTAGATAAGATAATTGATGAAAAAGGAAAAGAAATTTTAAGTGGTTATACTATTTCTAAGGTTGTTTTAGATGATTCAGATGAAATAGATTATTTAATAATAAAAAATACTGAAGATGGTGTTTATAATTATTATAATATTAAAGAAAATAGTAAAAAAGGTGATTCATTTACTGGTTATTCTACAGTTGATGATAAAATTATTATAACTAAGAAAGTTGATTCAAAAAGTAAAAAATTTATTTTAAATTCTAATGGTGAACAAACAGAATATGTTGAAGAAGTTAAAAATACAAGTTCTAGTCAATCATATTATGACACTGTTAAGAAAAATGTTAATGAAGATAAATATGGTATTTTTGCATCTGTAATAAATAAAGAAGATCAAAATTATATATTAGTTAATTTAAAAGAAGAAAATAAATTTGGAATATTGGATATATCTAAAGATGAATTTAAGGAATTAGGAACTTATAAAGAAAATTCAAGTAGAAGATTAACATTAAAAAGAATTTCTAAAGATAGCGATAATTCTACTTCTGATGATGTTATTTATTCAATAGAGTGTTCTACATATTATTGTGATAATGATATTCAATTTATTTATAATTTTACAGAAAATAAATTATTAGCTTCTCGTGATGGCTCTAAGGAATCATTAATTTATTCATTCCAATTATATGAAGATGGAAATTATATTATAGAGAATACAACTTCAAAATTTGATGATTCTGATAAATATATTTTATATGATAAATCAGGTAAAGAATTATTTAGTAGTGATAATTATATAAAAGTAATTGATGGTAAAATTATGTATCGTAGTTCATCAATAAATGATACTGGAAAAATTAATTTATATAGTTTAAAAGATAAAAAAGTTATAAATTTAGACTCAGATAATGAAATTATGAGTGTATCTAGTAAACAATTTGAAGATAATAAATTATATCAATTTGGTGATAAGGAAAATACATATTTATTATCAGAAAATGGCGAAGTTGTAAAATTAGATGGTGCTTTAAAATCAAATGATGATATAGGTGTTTATTTATCAAATGATAAAAAAATTAGTTATTATAATGTGTTTACTAAAGATTTAACAGAATATGAATTAAAACAAAATGAATCTATTAATGACACTAAAGGCTATGAGTTAATGCCATATAGAAATGCGATTTTTGTTAATAATTCGTATGATTATACTACTAAAATTATAGGAAATAATGGTAAATCTTTATTTGAAAAGAAAAATCTACAGATTTATGATATTACAAAAAAATCTGACGGTAGTATAATTATTACTGTAATTGATAAGAATGATAAAAAAGGCCTTTATATAGCTAGATAATTTTTAATTTATAAAACGGAACTGTAAATGGTTCTGTTTTTTATTTTAATATTGATTGATTTAATATTTACTATTTGATATAATAATCTAGGATTAGGAGCGTTGTAAATGAAAAAAAGGGTTATTAATAAACAAAAAGTATTTATTTTTGCAAGTATAATCTTTATTGTTTTTTGTGTGATTTTTTATGGATTTAGATTTATTTACTACTATAGAAAGTTTAATAAAAAAACTGAAAGTGGTGAAACACTTCAACTTTTGTCTTCTAAAATTAGAAGCGATAATGAAGAAGCAAAAGCTGGTGATGGATTATATTCTATTGGAAATGAGTTTATTTTTAAAGGCAAAAATGTTAATAATTATGTAATGTATTCTGGATTATTATGGAGAATTGTAAAGGTAAATAATGATGGTTCTATTAATTTAGTTACAGATAAAATTATGAATGAATTTATGTGGGGAACAGAAGATTCAAATTATAAGACTAGTCAAATTAGAAAATGGTTAAATAAATCAGATGATAATACTGGAATTTTTTATTCAAATTTATATAATCCAAATGATTATTTAAAAACCACACTTATTTGTTTAAATACAGTTTCAAGTCTTTCATCTTTTAAGTGTGATGACACACTAAATGATGATTATGTAGGATTATTAAGTACAATTGATTATACTAACAGTATTGTTGATGAAGAAACTTACTTAAATATAAATGATGAATATTGGCTTTTAACTATGTCACAAGATAATACTGCTTGGTTTGTAGATTCAAAAAATCTATCAAAAAGTTCAATTCTTGATTCTTATGGTATTAGACCAACTATTACTTTAAATTCAACTGTTTATTATGAAACAGGTGATGGAACATTAGAAAATCCTTATAAAATTGGTTATAACGAAGGATTATCTTTAGGTAGTTTCGTTAAACTTGGAAATGATAATTGGATTGTTTATGAGGTTAATAATGATTCAATTCGCCTTTCCCTAGCAAGTTATTATAACAATGGAAATTCTAGTTATAGATTTGGTGATTCAAATAACTTTTCTGTAACATCAACTAGTAGTTTAGCATATTTCTTAAATAATAATTTTTATGAGAGTTTATCATATAAAGATTTAATTATAACTAGTGATTGGTATATAGGAGAATATAATGATGATTTTACAAACATATATAAAGATAAAGTATCTGCTAAAGTAGGATTATATAATATTGCTGATATAAAATTAAATAATGATACAAAAAACTATTATTTAATGACAAAAGGTAGTAATGGTAAAATATTTGGTTTTGATATGAGTGGATATTTGTTTGAATCAGCTACTACTCAAAATAGATATATTAAACCTGCTATAACAATTAAAAGAAACAAAATTATAAGTGGTAGTGGAACAGTTAATGATCCTTACATTTTGGAGGCTTAGTATGAATGAATTTGATAATGAAAAATTAGAACAACCGAAAAAAAAGAAAAAAATTTATAAATCAACAATTGTTTTTATAGTTCTTGATTTATGTGCTTTAATATGTTTTGGAATTGTTTATTTTATCCCATCATTTAAAACCATGATTGTTACAACGGCTTTAAGAACTATGACTCATAAATATTTAGCTTACGTATTTTATAGTGAACAAATGGTTCAAAATGTTTTAGATTCAAATTATTATGTACCAGTGGACGAAAAGGTTGACCTAAATCAAATTGTTATTGACACAAGCGAAAAAACTCGTTATGACTCTAAAGAGGATGAAGAAATTTTAACACGTGATCCTGGTAATGATGATTATAAAATAATAAATGTAGACATTGGTAATAATAAAGGATATTTAATTGCGATATATGATCCATCTAGAGTTCATTTAATAACAAAAGAAGTTTTAGGTACTAAATTAGGAGAAAGAACTATTGATATGTGTAAGAGATATAATGGTCTTGTTTGTATCAATGGTGGAGGTTTCTTAGAAGAAGACGGTTGGGGAATTGGTTCGCCAATTGGTTATGTTGTAAATAACGGAAAAATTATTTGGAGCTCAGGATATAATCCTAATGCAAATTTAATTGCTATGACAAATGATAATAAATTACTACTTACTGTTGATTCTGCTGAAAACGCTATTGCTAACAGTAATGTTCGTGATGCTTTAGAGTTTGGACCATTCCTAATTGTTAATGGTACTCCAATGACTACTGTTGGTGATGGTGGATATGGTAGATCTCCTCGTGTTGCAATTGCGCAAAGAAAGGACGGAATTATTCTATTCTTAGTAGTTGATGGAAGTGCATTATATGTTGATGGTGCTACATTAACTGATATGATTGAACTCCTTATGAGATATGGTGCACATAATGCGGCAAATCTAGATGGTGGAAATTCATCGACATTAATCGTTAATGGAGAAACTTACAATAAATTAATGCCAAATGCTGCTAGAACTGGTGGTAGATATGTTGTAAATGGTTGGGCATTACTACCAAAAGCATAAAAAAGTGTAAAAAAGTTATAAAAAAATAACTTTTTTTTATGAAAAAAAAGGATTTTGAACTTTTTTATTGTATATTTATATATAGAGGGTGTATATATGCTTACAAGTGAACAAATAAATGATATTAGAAGTAGTGTTAATATTGTAGATATTGTATCTAGTTATATTCCACTAACTAAAAGAGGAAAAAATTATTTTGGAGTTTGTCCATTCCATCCAGATGGTGATCCAAGTTTTTGTGTTTCAGAGCAAAAACAAATTTATACTTGTTTTTCATGTAAATCGACAGGCAATGTCATTCATTTTGTCATGAATTATGAAAATATTTCTTTTCTAGAAGCAATTAAAGTTATAGCAAAAAAAGCAAATATTAATATTGATGTTGGAAATATAACTAGTAGTAGTAATGAAAAAAATGAAAATTTATATGAAATATATGATTTAGCTTCAAAATTTTATCAAAATAATATTAATACGGCAAATGGTACTAAAGCTAAACAATACTTGTATGATAGAGAATTTTCTGATGAGATAATAAAAGAATTTATGATAGGGTTATCATTAACTAATCACGATTTATTAACTAAAATTTTGTTAAATAAGAAAAAAAATTATGATGATATGTTAAAAAGTGGTTTAGTTGTAAAGAATAATTATGGATATAGTGATATATATAGTAATCGTATAATGTTTCCAATTTGGGACATTACGGGAAAAGTTGTTGGATTTAGTGGTAGAGTTTTTAATGGCGAAGATACAAGTAAATTTGCAAAATATATAAATACTAAAGAAACACCAATATTTAAAAAAGGTGAACTTTTATATAACTATCATCGGGCTAAAAATAGTTGTAGAATAAAAAATTCCGTGATAATTGTAGAAGGACAACTTGATTTAATTAGAATATATAGTGTTGGTATATTCAATGTTGTTGCTACAATGGGAACTGCATTTACTAAAGAGCACGCTATGTTAATAAAAAGGCTTGCTAGAGATGTTGTCATTTGTTTTGATGGCGATTCTGCTGGAGAAAAGGCTACTGTTGCATGTGGTGATGAATTAAGTAATATTGGAGTGTCTCCAAAAATAGTAAGACTTGAAGATAATCTTGATCCAGATGAATACATAAAAAAATTTGGTGGTCAAAAATTCATTGATAAAATAGAAAATCCAATGAACTTTATGGATTTTAAATTGTCATTTTATAAAAATGGTAAAAATTTTAATGACAATAATGATATTGCTAAATATGTTAATACTATTATTGACGAGTTATCAAAAATTGATGATGATGTATTAAAGGAATTAACTTTAAAAAAAATTAGCCTTGAATCTAATTTAGATATTGACTTTTTGAAAGAAAAATTGAATAATAGAAAAATACCTACCGAAAAGAAGGAAAATCATAAGGAGAGTATTAATAAGGAAAATAAATATGAAATGGCAACTAAACATTTAATATATTATATGCTTAGAAGTAAAGAAGTAATAAAAATGTATAATAATTCTAAAGTGTTTATTCCTTTAGAAAAATATCGTCTTCTTGCAAAAGAAATCTATGGTTTTTATGTTAATAATGGATATATAAGCGTTGCCGATTTAATGAATTCCTTTAATGATGATAAAGAGTTTATCAACTTAATTGGTGAAATTGAATTATTAAATTTAAGTGATACATATAATGTTTCACAGATTGAAGATTATATTAATGTTTTAAAACAATATTCAATAAATAGTGAAATAAATCTGTTAGAAAAACAGTTACGTTCTACTTTTGATCGTAAGGAAAAATTAGAACTAGCAGAAAAATTGCTTGAACTAAAAAAAGAACAAAACGAATTTAAGGAGGAAAAATAATATGAATGAAATTAAAACTTTTGAAGAAAGAAAAAATGAACTAGTAAAAAAAGGAAAAGAAAAAGGATTTGTAACATATGAAGAATTAGCTAATTCGTTAAAAGGATTAGATTTAGATTCAGATTCATTAGATGAACTTTATAATTTATTTAATGAAAATAATATAGCAATTGTATCTGATGATGATGATGATTCAAATAATACTGGTGATAAATTACTTCTTGATGATAATGACATTACTAAAGATTTAACAATTAATGATCCTGTTAGAATGTATTTAAAAGAAATTGGTCAAATTAAGCTTTTGACAATGGATGAAGAGTTAGCACTTGCCGATAGAATTTTAGCTGGTGATGAAACTGCAAAAGCTGTTTTAGCAGAAGCTAATTTACGTTTGGTTGTAAGTATTGCAAAAAGATATGTTGGAAGAGGAATGTTATTTCTTGATTTGATTCAAGAGGGAAATATTGGTCTTATGAAAGCTGTTGAAAAATTTGATGTATCAAAAGGGTATAAATTTTCAACATATGCAACATGGTGGATTAGACAAGCAATTACTAGAGCAATTGCAGATCAAGCAAGAACTATTCGTGTTCCTGTACACATGGTAGAAACTATTAATAAATTAGCACGTGTACAAAGACAATTAACTTTGGAATTAAATCGTGAACCAAGCGAAGAAGAACTTGCTAAAAAAATGAATGTTTCGATTGATAAAATAAGAGATATTTATAAAATATCACAAGAACCTGTATCTTTAGAAACCCCAATTGGTGAAGAAGATGATTCTCATTTAGGTGACTTTATTAAAGATGAAAGAAATATGAGTCCAGAGGAATATGCTGAAAATGAATTATTAAAAGATGAAATTTCTGAGGTTTTATTAACTTTAACTGAACGTGAGGAAAAGGTAATTCGTCTACGTTTTGGACTTGAAGATGGAAAATCAAGAACATTAGAGGAAGTTGGACAAATGTTTGGCGTTACTCGTGAAAGAATAAGACAAATAGAGGCTAAAGCTTTGCGAAAATTAAGACATCCATCACGTTCTAGAAAGTTAAAAGATTATATTAGTGACTAGTATTAATTTATCAAAAAGACTACAGTCAATTGCTAATATGATTGAGTGTGATAGTAGTATCGTTGATGTTGGTTGTGATCATGGTCTTTTGGATATTTATTTAACATTAAATAAAAATTGCAATTGTATTGCAGCTGATATAAGTAAAAATGTTTTAGAAAATACTAAAAAAAATATTTATAAATATAATTTAGAAGAAAAAATTAAAATAGTTTGTAGTGATGGCTTAAAAAATATAAATATAGATGAGAATAAAATCGTTATATCTGGTATGGGAACTTCTACAATATTAAATATTTTATCTAGTAAAAAAACAAATGAAATTGATGATTTGATTATACAATCAAATAATGAAATAGATAAATTAAGACGTAATGTTTGTGGGTTAGGTTTTTATATTTATAATGAAAAAATTGTTTTTGATAAGAATAAGTATTATGTTATAATTTATTTTAAAAGAGGTACAAAAGTGTATAATAATGTTGATTATATATTTGGACCTATTGCAAGGTTTGATAAAGAAAATCACATATATTTTAATGATTTATATAATAAAAATTTTGATATTTTAAATAAGATTCCTAAAAAACATGTTATAAAGAAATTTAAGCAATATAATTATTTAAGAAAAATAAAAAAATTCACATGTATATAAAATGTGATTTTTTTTATACAAAAAATGTTGGCTGATTATAATTGTTTAAATTTATATCTTGTTTATTACTTTCTTCATTAAATTCATTATTTTCTTTAACTACGCTTTCAGTATTATTACTTATCGGTGTATCTACTTTTTTAAATTCATTCATTATTTTAAACATAGTTTTGGCGTTATTTAAAATAGGGGAAACTTGTTTTACCATTGGTATTGCTTGATTAACTATTCCTAAAGTTTTTTGTACATTTGATAAAATACCAGACCAATTGGTTCCTTTAATACCACCCAAAATTCCTGATAAAATTCCCTTACTAGCAGGAGCAGTATATGGTGTGTAACCAAAATAAGGTGAATAATAGTTCATATTAAATACTCCCTTCTAAATTATTATATGAAAAATACAAAAAATGTTTTACAAATTTGTTATTTATGATATAATTTATGTTAGAATAAATAGTGGAGTACATATTAAGGATATTGGTGATGTGTGATGATACAAAAAATTATTTTGGCGCCATTTAATTTTATTTTTAAAATTATATCTTTTGTTTTGAGTAATTTTTGGTATGGTTTTTTAGTTTTATGTTATTTGGTATATTATGTTGTATCAAGTTTTTTTAGAACTATTACCTTTCCTATAAGATATATTCTTAAAAAGAAAAAAAATAGTGAAAAAAATCTATTAAAACAAGAAAAGCACAGAAAAGAAAAACTTAGTAAATTACAAAAAATTCAAGAAAGACAAAAAGCTAAGGAAAGAAAGTATTTAGAGGAACAAGAAAGAATTGCAGCTAAAAAAAGAGAAAAAGAAGCAGATAGTATTGTTTTTGCTAAGAGAAAACGTAAAAAAATTGGTGAAATAATTAATGATTTTATTATGTCAGTTATTTCTATTCCTAAAAAAATCAAAGAAAAAAATGATGAAGCTAAAAGAAAACAATTAGAAAGAAAAAATTTATCTAGACAGGTTTTATTAATTGATTTTGATGGTGAAGATGCGGTTAAAAGCAGTGAAAAGCAAATTTATGAGTATGTAGCAAAAGATACTGATGGAAAAATTATAAAGGGATATTTTGATGCTTTTTCTAAAGTTGAAGTTCATTCATTTTTATTAAATGAGGGTTATGAAGTATATAGTATAAGGACTTCAAGATGGATTAAATTTTTTCATGGTAATTATTCTTCAAATAGAGTGAAAATTAAAACTAAGGATTTAATTTTCTTCTTAACTCAATTATCTACATATATTAAGGCTGGTATTCCTCTAGTTGATTCTCTTAAAATATTAAGTAGACAATATAGGCAAAAAAGTTATCAAAGAATTTTTAAATCAATGATGTATGATTTGACTATGGGTGAAAATTTTAGTACTGCTATGGAAAAACAAGGTGTTGCGTTTCCTAAGTTACTTATTAATATGGTTAAGGCGTCCGAAATGACTGGTGAGCTTCCAGAAGCCTTAGATGATATGGAACAGTATTACACTGAAGCAGAAGCTACAAGAAAACAAATGATAACAGCCTTAACTTATCCTTCAATTATTTTTATTATAGCTATAGCTGTTATGACTTTTATTATGGTATTTGTTGTTCCAAAATTTGTTGAAATTTATGATACAATGGATGCTGCTGAAATTCCAAAATTTACAATAGTTGTTATAAAAATAAGTGATTTCTTACAACATAATTTAGTTATGTTATTGGTAATTATCGCTATTGTTATTATTTTGATGAAGTGGCTTTACGATAACGTAAAAGCATTTAGAATGATGATGCAAACATTTGCTATGAGATTACCAATCTTCGGTAATATTATAATTTATAACGAAGTTACAATGTTTACTAAAACATTTTCATCATTACTAAAACACAATGTATTTATTACAGATAGTATGGAAATTTTAAATAAAATAACAAATAACGAAATATATAAAAATATGATTTTAGATACTATAAATAATTTGGCTAAGGGTGAAAAAATTTCGCTAGCATTTAAGGATCAATGGTCTTTTCCAATTCCGGCTTATGAAATGATTGTAACTGGTGAAAGAACTGGTCAATTACCTGAAATGATGAGTAAGGTTTCATCTTATTATCAAGAGCAACATAGAAATGCTGTAACACGTATAAAAGCTTTTGTAGAACCGGCTTTAATTATTTTCTTAGCAGTTGGCGTAGGTTTTATAGTGTTATCAATTGTTATTCCAATGTTTAATATGTATAATGAAATTCAATAGAAAGTAGTGTGTGTGATGGATTTGTATTATTGTGTTGTTATGTTTATTATAGGTTCGGTTTTAGGATCGTTTTATAATGTTGTTGGATATAGAATTCCCAAAGGTGAATCGATTATATTTCCATCATCACATTGTACTAATTGTGGCCATAAATTAAAGCCATACGAGTTGATACCGATTTTATCGTTTTTATTTCTTGGTGGTAAATGCAGCAAATGTAAACAAAAAATCTCATGGTTTTATACCATATTTGAACTTCTTACAGCAATTTTATTTGTAATTTGTTATGTAGTTTTTAAGGAAAATTTTATTAAACTATTAATTGCGCTTACATTTGTTTCAATGATAATTATTATTTTTGTAAGTGACTATCATTATTTAATTATTCCTGATTCAGTTTTGATTTTTTTCACACTTGTATTTTTAATTGAAATTGCCATCGAAATTGGTATTACCAAAATATATATACCTATATTTTCAGGAATTTTTTCTTTCATAAGTATGTATGTTATAAAATTATTAGGTGATTTTTTATTTAAGAAAGAATCAATGGGTGGCGGAGATATAAAACTTCTATTTGTAATTGGTATGGTTTTAGGTTTTCCAGAAGCATTATTTTCTATCTTTATAGGCTCACTTGTTGGTTTACCAATAGCGTTTATTATTTTGATGAAAAATAAAGATCATGTAATACCTTTTGGACCATTATTAGGTATCGGATCATTAATTATGTTGTTTACTCAATTTAATGTTATTAATTTTATAAATTCGTTGATTTAAATAATATTTAACAAAAATGTTTTTTATTATATTAAATTATTATATAATTAATTTGGTGAAATTATGGAAAGATACCGTGAAATTGAGAAAAGTATAATAAAAAAATATCGCAAAGAGATATGGAGTAAATTTGTAAAAGCAATTAAAGAATTTGAATTAATTCAGGAAAATGATAAAATTGCAGTTTGTATAAGTGGGGGAAAAGATTCATTTTTACTCGCAAAATGTCTAGAAGAATTAAAACGTCATGGTCAATTTAAATTCGATTTAGAATTTATTGTTATGGATCCGGGATATACAAAAGAAACATTGGAACAAGTTATTGAAACGGCTAAAATTTTAAATTTGAAAATTAATATTTTCAAGAGTAATATCTTTGAAGTTTCAAAAAAATCTCTAGGAGATAATCCATGTTTTTTATGTGCTAGGATGAGAAGAGGACATTTATATAGTAAAGCTCGTGAATTGGGTTGTAATAAAATAGCCTTGGGGCATCATTTTAATGATGTTATTGAAACCGTAATGTTGAATATGATTTTTAATGGTCAGTTTTCTAGTATGATGCCAAAATTAAAAAGTGAAAATTTTGAAGGGATTGAATTAATTAGACCTTTATATTATGTTTTTGAAAAAGATGTTATTTCGTGGGCTAAAAAGAATGATTTAAATTTTATAGGATGTGCTTGTTCTGTTACCAAAAAAGGAATAGGTAGAAGAAAACAAATTAAAGAATTGATAGAAGATTTAAAAAAAATAAATCCAAATATTGATTATAATATTTTTAAAGCAACATGTAATGTAAACTTGAATACAATGATTTCTTACTATAAAGATTCAAAAATTTATAATTTTTTAGATTATTATGATAATTAATTTTTCACTTGCATAAATTTTCGTTGTTGTGATATAATATAAATGTCTAGAAGATAGGATAAAGCTCAATTAAGAAAAACCTACTAAATTAAACGATACGGGAATCTAATTTGTTAGTGGTGTTGAATACTTGTACATTTTTGCAAGGATCCTAAAACTAATAATGTGATGCCCACCTGGGAGACTAGGTTTTTATCGTTAGGAGCTCCTACTTCTGGACTTTTTTTTTGTTTTAATTAATGTTATAATGTATTTGGTGATAGTATGAATCAGTTTGCACGATTAGAAATTTTAGTTGGTAACGATAATGTTGAAAAAATAAAAAGTACGAGTGTTTTAGTAATTGGACTTGGTGGAGTTGGAAGTTTTGCTTTAGAATCTTTAGTAAGGAATGGTGTTGGAAATATAATAATTGTCGATGCCGATACAGTTGATATAACGAATTTGAATAGGCAATTAATGACTTGTCACGATAACATTGGATCTTATAAAACTGATGTATGGGAAAAAAGAATTCATGGTATAAACCCAGAATGTAAAGTTACAAAAGTTACGGAGTTTATTACATCAGAAAACATTTCTTTATTATTTTCGTGGAAATTTGATTATATTATAGATGCTTGTGATACAATAAGTGTTAAGAAAGAATTGATTCGAGAATCAAAAAAGAGAGGTATAAAGTTAATTTCTGCAATGGGAACAGGATTTAAGATGGATCCTAGTCGTTTAAAAATAACCGATGTTTCTAAAACATCTTATGATCCTATTGCGGCTATTATTAGAAAAATGGTTAGAGATGAAAAAATTAAAGGAAAAGTAATGGTTGTTTCCAGTGATGAACAGCCTATTAAGAGTACTTCTAAAACAATAGGTTCTGCTTGCATTGTTCCTTCAGTTGCTGGTCTTTTGTGTGCAAGTTACGTAATCAATGATATTTTGAGGTGAAAAAATGAAAAATGAATTATTAAAAATTATAAAATCATTTTCTGGAAATGTTTTTACATTGGGTATTACAGATAAAGATATTATAGATAGTATTCAAAGCAACTCAAATATTGATCATTTTCTTATGTTAAACATTAATAAAAAAATAGAATATGATGAATCTATAAATTATAAGCCAGTTAAGAATGTAAAAATTAAAAAAATTAAGAAGAAAAATAAAAGAAAAAAAATAGATTTTACTTTATGTGAAATTAGTGATTGCAAGGCACACTTTAAAACATTTATAAATGATACCATTTATTTTACTAAGAAGAAAGTTTATTATTATGGTAAAACGGATGAATATGATTTAGATGATTTAATAAAAAAGTATCGTAGATATAATGTAATCATTACTATAACTAAATATAGTGATGAATTTATATTAGAAATTGATACTAGTTGTGCTAAAACAAATAAAATAAAATCAATTTTTTATAGAATTATTGATTCTATTTCCAGTTTTTTTGATTTTTTAACAGATTTTTTATTAAGTTAGGTGGTATTTATGCAACGATATTTTGCACGTGAAAAAATTGATAATAAATTTATTTTAAATAACGATGATTTATATCATATTCGTACTGTAATGAGAATGAATGAATCAGATAAAATTGAGGTTGTGTATAACCATCAAGTATATATTTGTTCACTTCATAATGTTAATAATGATATTATAATTGAGATTTCTGAAATGCAACCGGATATTTTAAAAAATGAAGTTGAAATAGTTTTAGCAATACCTATTTTAAAAGAGCAAAAAATGGATTATATTTTACAAAAAAGTACGGAACTTGGTGTAAGTAAAATAATACCTTTTATAGCTTCAAGAAGTGTTGTTAAATTAAATAGCGATAAAGAAGAAAGTAGAATTTTGAGATGGCAAAAAATTTGTAAGGAAGCAAGTGAGCAGTCAAAAAGAGTTGATATTCCTATTGTAACAAGAGTAAAAACAATAAAAGATTTAAAGAATTTTGAGGGGAGAAAATTTGTTTGCTCTACAAAAAAAGATGTAAATAACATCAAAATGTTTTTGCAAAAACATACTAGTTGTGATAAACTGTTATTAGTGATAGGTCCCGAGGGTGGTCTAGCAAATAATGAAGAGGATTATTTGGTTAGTGTTGGATTTATTCCAGTATCCTTAGGGAATAGAATAATGCGTGTTGAAACAGCGCCATTATTTATCCTTAGTGTTATTAATTATGAAATGATGGAGTGATATTATGGGTAGTATTATTAATGCAATAATAAGTAATGATTTATTGTTTTATGGAATAATAGTTTTTCTAATTGTTGGAGTTATTCTTTTATTTATGTATTTACATCATAAAAAATTTATTGATTTATTAGAAGAAGAAATTGAGTTTACAAAAGTTGATGATGAAAAAATTAATGAGAGTTTACAAAATTTAGCAGAAGTTAGCAATGTAGAAAAAATTGTTAAAGATGAACCAAAATTGGAAGAAATTGATTCTCAAATAGATGGTAAGTCAGCAATAGAAAAAATCATGAATGAAAATATCAGTGAAAAAGAAAAAATCGAAGCAGTAGAAGATACTAAAGTAGAGAATGTAGTAGAACAAAAATCAGAAAATAAAAAATTTGAAAATGTTAATAAAGTTGAAGAAAAAGAACCTGAACAAAAATCTGAATTAGAATTAATGCTTGAAAAAATGCAACATGATTTAGAAGAACAAAAAGAAAAAGACGCTGTTGCAATATTTGAACAAGAACAAGAAGAAAAATCGATTATTAGTTATAAAGAATTATTAGAAAGAAAAAGCGAATTAACAAATTCTTTATTATTAAACGATGAAAGATTTGAAAATGAGCCAACTATTGTTGAAGATAATGATTCGTATGCTAATTATGCCGATTTAATTGAAGAAAAAGAACCTTCTTTAACTGATAATTATATTAAACTTGTAGATAATGTTAATGATACTATTAGTATAGATAAGGCTTTAGATGAAAATGAAAATAAGAAAAATGGTTCTAAAAAATTTGTAACAACTGATTTTATCTCTCCAGTATTTGGCAGAAGAAAAGCAGAATTTGACTATCCAAAAGTTCCAAATTTTAAAGAAATGATGATGAAGAAGGAAAAAACTAATGAATATGATTTAGAGGCTACTTTAAATTTAGAACCTTTAGCTGAACAAATGAAAAAAGATGATGCATTTTTAAGTGCTTTGAAAGAATTTAGAAAAAATTTAGAATAGGCCTTTGGTCTATTTTTTTGGAGGTAAAAAATGAATTTTTATATTTATACGTTAGGATGTAAGGTAAATACTTATGAATCAAGTGTTATTGCTTCACTTATGAAAAAAAACGGTTTTAATGAAGCCGCTAGTAGTGATGAAAAATCCGATATATATATAATTAATACTTGTACTGTAACTAATACAGCTGGAAATAAATCATTAAAAATGATAAGACAAGCCTATAGAAAAAACAATGACGCTATTATTGTGGTAGTTGGATGTTTGTCACAAGTAGAAAGTAAAATGGTAAGTGAGTTACCAGGAGTTTCTATTGTACTTGGCAATAAAAATAAAAGTAAAGTTGTTAATTATATAAAAGAATTTATGGAAACAAGAAAGCAAATTATTGATATATATGATTTAGATAAAGTTGATTTTGAATGTATGAAATTAGACAATTTTGATAAAACTAGGGCTTTTGTTAAAATTCAGGATGGATGCAACAACTTTTGTTCATATTGTATTATTCCTTATACTAGGGGTGACGTAAGAAGTAAAAAGAGGGAAGATGTTTTATCAGAGATAGAATCATTAGTTTCATTAGGTCATAAAGAAATTGTTTTAACAGGTATTCATACTGGTCATTATGGCAGTGACTTAGAAAACTATGATTTTGCTGATTTATTATCGGAAATAGTAAAAATTAAATCTTTAGAAAGAGTAAGAATTTCATCTATTGAGATAACTGAAATAGACGATAAAGTATTAGATGTAATTAAATCTAGTAAAGTAATAGTTGATCACATTCATATTCCTTTACAATCAGGATGTACTAAAACATTAAAAGATATGAATCGTAAATATGATATAGAATATTTTAAAAATAAAATAGCAAAAATAAGGAGTATTAGACCAGAAATTTCTATTACGACAGATGTTATTGTTGGTTTTCCAGGTGAAACAGAAGATGATTTTAAAACTACAGTAGAAAATATAAAAGAAATTAATTTTTCAAAAATTCACGTTTTCCCATATTCTGTAAGAAAAGGTACAAAAGCAGAATTTATGGATAATCAAGTTAGTGAAAATGTAAAAAAAGAACGTGTTAAAGTTTTATTAGAATTGTCAAAAGAATTAGAAATAAATTATATGAATAAATTTTTAAATAGAAAAGTTATTTTTATTCCAGAAGTATTTAAAGATTCTTATTTAATAGGTCATACTGGTAATTATCTTTTAATTAAGGCAAATGGCAATAAAAACTTATTAAATACCGATACTAGTGCGATTATTAAAAAAATAGATTATCCATATTGTATAGCTGATATTTGTAAATAATAGGGATTTAAAATGGCAAATTTTATTAAAGGAAACTATAAAAGAACAATTTTTTCAACTGATAAGGGTTATATGGTTGGCCTTTTTAAAATTAAAGAAACAAATGATCACGATATGGAAGATTTTATTGGAAAACAAATAACATTTACAGGTTTTTTTGAACAATTAAATGAAAATGATTTATATGTTTTTTATGGTGAGGTAGTTAATCATCCTAAATATGGTGTACAATATCAAGTAAAAGAATATGAAAGATTAAAACCAGCTGGAAGGGATGGAATTATTGAATTTTTATCAAGTGATTTATTTCCTGGAATAGGTTTTAAAATGGCTACAAAAATTGTCGAAAAATTAGGAGAAAATGCCCTTGATTTAATTATTCAAGATGAAAAAACTTTATTACTTGTTAAAGGTTTAAATGCAGAAAAGAGAAAAATGATTTATGAAACTTTAATAAATTACGAGGATAGTCATAAGACAATTGTTTATTTGACTGAATTAGGATTCTCAATGCGTGATAGTTTATTAATATATAATAAATATAAAACAAGTACAATAATGCAGATTGAAAATGATATTTATCAAATTATTGATGATATAGATGAAATTTCATTTTTAAAGGTTGATGAAATTGCTAAAAATATAAATATACCTTTTGATTCTGAAAAGCGAATTAAAGCATCTATAATTTATATTATGAACAATTTAACTTTTAATAATGGAGATACTTATTTTTTGATAGATGAATTATTTGCAGAATTGTTTTCATTTTTAGGATTTAAAATTTCTATTGAACTATTAAAGCAATATTTAGAAGAACTACATTATGAAGATAAGATCGTTATAATAAATGAAAAATATTATTTAAAAAGTATTTATGATGCAGAAATAAATATATGTGAAAAACTTAAATATTTAAATAAAAAAAGAAAAGTTAAAAATGATAATTTAAGTATAAAATTAGAGGAATTAGAAAAAATTAATAATATAACTTATAATGAAAAACAAAAAGAAGCGATAATTGAATCATTAGAAAATAATATTACAATTATCACAGGTGGACCTGGAACTGGTAAAACAACAATTATAAAAGCAATAGTAGATTTATATCAATTAATAAATAATTATAGTGATACACAAATGATAGATAAAATTTCACTTTTAGCGCCAACCGGAAGGGCAAGTAAAAGATTAAGTGAGTCAACAAATTTTAAAGCTACTACTATTCATAGATTTTTAAAATGGAATAAAGAAAATAATTCATTTGGAGTTAATGAATATAATAAGGATTATAGTAAACTTATAATTGTTGATGAAGTGAGTATGCTTGATATTAATATATTTGATAGCTTATTAAAAGGATTAACTAATGATATTAAATTGATTTTAGTAGGTGATTATAATCAGTTACCGAGTGTTGGACCAGGACAAGTTTTAAAAGATTTAGTAATGAGTAATGTATTTAAAACTATATATTTAAGTCTTTTGTATCGTCAAAAGGAAAATTCATATATAAATACATTAGCGTATGAAATAAAAGAAAATAATTTAACAGATTTTTTAACTACAAAAGACGATTATACATTTTTAAATTGTTCAAGTAAAAGTATAAGAAAAAATTTACATACATTGTGTGAACAAATTATATCAAAATGTTATGACTCTAAAGATTTTCAAGTTATGGCTCCTATGTATTATGGCGAGGCTGGAATTGACGTATTAAATCAAGAATTACAAAGTATTTTTAATCCACCAGATATTTCAAAAAAAGAAATTAAAATTGGTAATATCATTTATAGAGAAAATGATAAAGTTTTAGAACTTACAAATGTTCCGGATGAAAATATTTATAATGGTGATATTGGATTTATAAAAAAAATTATTGATGCTAGCGAAAGTGAAAGTAAAAAAACTGAAATTTATATTGATTTTTATGGAAATGTTGTAAAATTTTTACCAAAAGATTTTGCCTTAATAAAACATGGTTATGCAGTTAGTATTCATAAATCTCAAGGAAGTGAATTTCAAGTAGTAGTAGTTATATTAAGTATGTCACATAAAAGAATGCTTTATAGAAAGCTTATTTATACAGCCGTTACAAGAGCAAAGAAAAAATTAATTTTACTTGGTGAAGAAGAAGCATTTAGGTATGCAGTGTGTAATGATAATGAATATATTAGAAAAACAACATTATTAGACAATTTAGTTGAATAATATTTTAAATTTAGTTAATTATATTAATGTGCATATTTGCACAAAGTCATATTATTTAGCTGAGAGGTGATATTATGAAACTAGGTAAGGATATTGCACTTATGGCTATGGGTGCAGGTGCTGTTTTAGCATATCAAAAATATAGTAAACCTATAATGAAAGCAGTTGATAATACTGCCAAAAAAGCAATCAAAAAAGCAAATGATAAGCTAGAAGATATGATGTAAAGAATAAAAACCCTTAGGGGTTTTTATTGTTTTAGTTTATTTTTTTTTATAAATATGTTAAAATGAATTTAGAATTGAGGTAATGATATGAAAAAAGGATTTACGTTAGCTGAACTTTTAGCTGTTATAGTTATTTTAGGGCTTTTAGCTTTAATTGCTGTACCAGTTGTATTAAATAAAATTAAATCTACAAAAGAAGATTTATATAATAATCAAATTGAAATGATTAAATCTGGCGCTATTAGTTACGTTACTAGTGAAATTACACATTTAAAATCTGATTCACCATTTTATACACCTGTTACAAATCATACAAGGGTAACTATTACAAAAACTTTAAGTGAATTACAAAATGATGGGTTTTTAGACGAAAATATTTTAAATCCACTTTGTGATGGAAGTGACAAATATTTTTCTCCTTTAGAAACTAAAATTGAAATTATTTATGATGGTAGAGAATTTTCTTATGAAGTATCAAGTACTGGTAATTTACGTGAAAGTTGCACTGCGAAAATTGATAGGGGGAATTAAATTTGAATAATAAATCAAAAATAATATTAGGTTGTATATTAATTATTTTATATATAACTTTAATATTTTATAATAATAATATTGAAGTTTTTAAAAATACTAAGTTAAATGAAACAAATAAAATTGAAAAAATACTAAAAAAATTAGATTATGGAAATAATGATTTTTCTTTTGATATTTCTCATAATACCTTGAATATTAAATATAATGTAGAATTGTATAACTATAAAACATTAGAAAAAAATTCCTCATATTTATTTTATTTAGTTAATGATTTAGAAAACATAAATTTTAATATTGATGAAATTGAATATAGTTTTAATTATAATGATATTTCTTTGATATATAACAATTTTAAAAAATTTAAAATTTCCGATATAGAAAAACGTTATAATGATAAGAATTTTAAGAATCTTTATTTAGGAAATATAAATGGTAATGTTGATTTATTTGATTTATCTGATTTATGTATAGAAGAATATAAAGAATTTTATGAAGACGATAATTATAAATACTATATTACTTGTTCATCTTTAGATGATATAATAGTGATTGTAGATAATGAATCATATAAATTAATAGATGCTTTAAACAATGATGTAATTTCTATAGATGATTTATTTAAAATCAATGTTAAATTGAAAAAGGAAACAAAAAATAATGAAAATTCTAATTAGCGATTTTGATCATACTTTTTTTGACGATAATTATTTAAAAAATATTGAACTTGTAAATAAATTTGTAAGTGAAGGAAACATGTTTGTTATAGCAACAGGTAGAAGTATTAATAATTTAAATATTGATATAATAGATTATAAAATTAATTATAGTTATTTAATTTGTAGTGATGGAGCATCAATTTATGATAATAAACATAATAATATATATACTTGTAATATAGACGCAAATTTAATTAATCCTATTTGTAATTTATTAGAAAGTGATTCAAATATTACACTTACATTAATAGAAAATGATAATTTTGTAAGTGGTACTGTTGCTAATTCGATAGCCGGAAAATTTATAGATAAGGTTAAGTGTGAGAGTTTGGTAAAAAAATTAAACAAATTATTTCCAACAATAAACTCATATTTAAGTGATAATTATATTAATATAAGAAATAAAAAAGTATCAAAGTACGAAGGTATTAAATTTTTAATTGATAATTATAATTTAGATAGTGAAAAAATTTATACTATTGGTGATAGTATTAATGACAAGGAAATGTGCAAAAATTTTAGTAGTTTTTCATTTTATAATGCAGACGAAAGTGTAAAAATTGTTAGTAATACTATTTTAGAAAATTTTGAAGAAGCTATAAAATTATTGATGAAAAAATAATAGTGGTTTATATTTAGAATGAATAAGAGGAGTTATATAAAAATGAAAGAGAATAAAGGTTTTACATTAATAGAGTTACTCTCAGTAATAGTAATACTAGCAGTAATTGCTTTAATTGCTATCCCACAAGTAATTAAAATATTAAATAAAGCAAGAATAAGTGCAGCAGAAGATACAACAAGTGGAATCGTAAAATCAGCAGAAAATTATGTAGCAGATTTTATGTTAAAAAATAAAGGAATAATACCTGCAGGAGATTTAAAATTTGAATGTAGTGATAATTCATGTAGTATGAGTCAGGAATTATTAGATAGTTTAGTTGAATATAATTTAGATGGATTAGATAAATTAGATATAAAAGGTACTATTCCAAAAAGCGGTATAGTAGTAATAAAAAATAGTGGAAAACAAATAGTAGTAAGTGATTTAAAAATAAATAATTTCACATGTAATAATATAAATGGAAAATCAAAATGTGATACATTAAATAGATATAAAGAAGAAGATTTAAATGGAGCAGATCCAGTAATAGATGGAGATTTAGTACCAGTAATTATAGAAAGTGACGGAACAGTAAAAAAAGCCGATTTAGAAAATGCTTGGTATAATTATACAAATAAAGAATGGGCAAATGCAGTAATACTAAAAACAAATAAAGAATATAAAAATGAAGAAGTAATACCAGAAGAAAATATCAAACAATATTATGTATGGATACCAAGATATAAGTATCAATTATGGAATGTAGGAAGTGGAACATTAGATAGTGATTCAAATTATCCAAATGGAACAAGTGAGAGTCCAATCAATATTGTATTTGAAGGAGTAACAACTGAAGAATCAAAAGGAAATCAAAATGGTGAATGGTTAACACATCCAGCATTTACAAATTTTGGAACAAATGGAATCTGGGTAGGAAAATTTGAAACAAGTTATGATGAAGAAACATTTACAAATAAAGATACATTTTTAACAACAAATACAAAATATAACTTAGCTACTGATTCAAGTAAAATAATAGTAAAACCGAATGTAAGAAGTTTGACTTCAAGATCAGTAAGTCAGTTTTATACATTAGGTAAAAATACAAACGAAGAATTGAATTCTCACATGATGACAAATATGGAATGGGGAGCAGCCGCATATTTAACATATTCTGCATATGGAAAATGTAATGAGAATTCATGTGAAGAAGTATATATAAATAATGTTAATACAGGTTACTTGAATGATACTCAGAAATTTACTGGTCAATGGTCATACGGAGCGACTATAACAGGATGTAGTGGAGAAACAGCAAGTGCAGCTGTCATGAGTAACATGGATTCATGTAAAAGTAGAAATACATATATAGAAGCAAAAGCAAGTACAACAGGAAATATAACAGGAATCTACGATATGAGTGGAGGAAACTGGGAATATGTTATGGGAGTTATAACAATAAATAACAAATTAGTAAGTGGAAAAAATAATTTGTATAATGGTGGATTTAATGGAATATATGGTGCACCTGAAAGCGACGAAAGTGGTGCAACGCAATTAGAAAAAACAAATGGAATAGATTATCCAGATTCACGATATTATAATTTATATCCATATAAATACGAATTAAAAACAGATAATTGGTATGATTATACAAGTGGACTGGTAGGAGATGCCACAAAAGAAGTTGCTAACACTAAAACAAATGCATCTAGTGGAAGCACAGGTTTATGGTTTAGTGATTCAGCCGTTTTTTCTACGGCTACTGCTCCTTGGTTCTACCGTGGCGGTTACTTTGGTGGTGGCTCTCTTGCGGGCGTGTTTGGTTTCGGTCGTGTCAATGGCAGTACAATTGGCAACTGCGCTTCACGTCTTGTGCTTGCGTACTAATCATGTTAATGATTACTTATGTAATAATTATGAATTATTAAATAAAAAAACTACGAAAGTAGTTTTTTGTTTAAAAGTTTTTGACTTTTGAAATTTTTAAGTGTATTATTATAATAATTAAAAAAGAGGTGCAAAATGAATTTAATTAAACAAAAAAAACGTGGTTCTTTAATTATAATATCTGGTACAACATGTGCTGGCAAAGGTACTGTTATAAAAGAATTATTAAAAAGAAATGAAAATTTAGTTTTATCAACGTCATATACATCTAGAAGTATTAGAAAAGGTGATATTGAAGATGTTACTTATTATTTTGTAAGTCGTGAAAAATTTGAGGAAAAAATAAAAAATGATGAATTTTTAGAGTATGCTTTAGTTCACGGAAATTATTACGGAACACCAAAAAAAGAAATAGAAAATCTTTTATCTGATGGAAAAGATGTTATATTAGAGATAGAAGTACAAGGTGCAAAAATTGTTAAAGAAAAATTACCAGAAACTGTTTTAATATTTGTTTTGGCCCCTTCTATGGAAGAAGTAAAAAAACGTATTATTGCAAGGGGAAGCGAAACAAAGGAACAAATTATTACACGATTCAAAACTGCTTATCAAGAAATAAATGAAATTCCAAAATACAATTATGTTGTTATAAATGATATTGTTAGTTCTGCTGTAAAGAAAATAGAATCGATTTTAATTTCAGAAAAATGTCGTGTAGATAGAATAGAAGAAATTAGTGTTGAAAATAAAGAAGAATTTATGCATGAATTATTGATGGAAAAAAGTTTTGATAATTCTTATAAAGAAATAAAATAAAAAAGAATATATATATATTCTAAATTTTTTTTACTAATGTTTTTTGTTTATTGCTATTTTTGTTAAAAACACTTTTATCAATATTTTCTTTTAAAGAAATATCAAGATCAATACTTTCTTTTGTTTGATTATTGTGATATAAATCTTTTGTTTTTTCTTTTGTATCAGTTTTTGTATTCATTAAATTTTTTTCAATCATAATAACCCTCCCAAAATTATTATAACACGTCTATAACAATTTTTAAATGTTTTATATTTGCGGTTATTATGATATAAGTTAAAAAGAGAGGTAGTTATGAGTAAAAAAATAATTATTATAAAATCATTTAATCAAATAAAGCAGCTAGTTAATTTATGTGATGGCTATATTGTTGGTATAAAAAATTTAAGTGTAAATTTACCTAATTATTTTTCTATAGATGAATTAAAAGAAATAGAAAGTTTTTGTGTTAATAATAATAAAAGCCTATTTGTGAGTATAAATAAAAATATTCATAATAGTCAATTAGCAGAACTTAGGGAAATATTAATTAAATTATCTAATATGAATATAAGTGGTGTTATTTTTTACGATATTGCGGTTGTAAATTTAAATAATAAATTGAATTTAAATCTAAATTTAATATGGAATCAAGAACACATGGTCACAAATTTTAATACAATTAATTATTGGTCCAATAAAGGTATTAGTTGTAGTTATTTATCTAGTGAATTAACTAAGGAAGAAGTTTTTAAAATAAGAAGTATGACAAAATGTAAGTTAATGATGAATGTATTTGGATATATACCAATGTTTACATCTAAAAGACCACTTGTAAAAAATTATTTAGAAAAATTTAATTTATTTGATAATTCAAGTATAAATTATTTGGAAAAAGAAAATAATTTGTATCCTATTGTTAGTTCTGATATAACAACAGTTTATTCTAGTAAAATATTAAATTTATCACAAGATATAAAAGAATTAGAAAATGAAAGGATAAATTATTTAGTATTTAATTCCTTTAATATAGAAGATAATATATTTTTAGAAATAATGAATTTGTTCAATTTATTAACGAATGATAATATAAAAGATATTTTTAATAAAATAAATATGTTGCTTAATTATAATATAGATACAGGATTTTTCTATAAAGAAACGGTATATAAGGTGAAGAAAAATGGATAACAAAAAAAAGCCAGAATTATTAGCTCCAGCAGGAGATTTAGAAAGACTTAAAATTGCTCTTTTGTATGGAGCAGACGCAGTATATGTGGGTGGAAATTTATTTAGCCTAAGAGCAAATGCAGTTAATTTTTCCCTAGAGGAATTAAGAGAAGCTGTTAAATTTGCTCATAATTTAAGTAAAAAAATTTACGTAACAGTCAATATTGCTTTACATAATACAGAATCTGAAATAATAATTGATTATTTAAAAGAATTAGACAAAATAAATGTCGATGCTATTATAGTAAGTGATCCTTATATAATTTCATTAGCACGTATCCATACATCTTTAGAAATTCATTTGTCAACTCAACAATCAACACTTAACTATGAAGCAATAGAATATTTTAAAAATGAGGGAGTTTCAAGAGTTGTATTAGCGCGTGAATCATCTAGTGATGATATTAAATTGATTAAAAAAAATGTTGATATAGAACTTGAATATTTTATTCACGGGGCAATGTGTGCATCATATAGTGGTAGATGCGTATTATCAAATTTTCTAACGGCTAGAGATTCTAATCGTGGTGGTTGTAGTCAAATATGTCGCTGGGATTTTAAATTGTTAGATGAAAATTTAGATAATATTCAAGGAGAGAAGGATTTTACTTTTTGTACAAAAGATTTATCACTTTTAGGCCATATACCAGAGTTGATAGAAATGGGTGTAGATTCATTCAAAATAGAAGGAAGAATGCGTTCTTCATATTATATAGCAACAGTTTTAAATATTTATAGGAAGGTAATTGATGAATATATTAATGATCCTGTTAATTATAAATTAAATAGTGATTATGAAAGAATATTACGTAACTGCGCTAACAGAGATTCTATTACCCAATTTTATGATGGAAACTATGGAGTAGATTGTCAATATTATAATGGTAGAGTAGAGGTATCTAATCAGGATTTTTTAGGTATAATTTTAGATTATTGTGAAAAAGACAAGTTGGCAACAATAGAACAAAGAAATTATTTTAAGAAAGGTGATGTTGTGGAAATATTTGGACCTAATATTTCTACTATAACATTAACTATCTCAGAAATATATGACGAAAATAATAATATAATTGATATAGTAAGACATCCAAAACAAATTGTTAAGATAAAAATTGATGAATTAGTTTATAAGAATGATATGATGCGAATAAAAAGATAAAAATAATAGGTATTATATTTTGATTTTTGAATATATAATAATAAATGTAAATAATTAAAAAATTATTGACAAAAAGTTAAATCTATAGTATTATTTTGTAGATTTGTTAAATTAGTTAAAATAATAATGAGGTGGAAAAATGTCAAATTCAAATACAAAAGAAATCTATTTAACTGAATCAGGGTTAAATGAAATGAAAAAGGAATTAGAATTTTTAAAATTAGAAAAAAGACCAGAAGTTATAGCTGCTTTAAAGGATGCTAGAGCTTTAGGAGATTTAAGCGAAAATGCTGAATATGATGCTGCAAGAAATGAACAAGCACAAGTAGAAGGTAGAATTGCAGAACTTGAAAGAATGTTAGAAAACGCTATTATCATAAAAGATGTTAGTACAGATAAAGTATCAATTGGAACTACTGTAACAATTAAATACATTGATGATAATGAAGAAGAAGAATATGCAATTGTTGGTAGTAAAGAAGCAGATCCATTTGAAAATAAGATTTCTAATGAATCACCAATAGCAAAGGCTATCATGGGGTTTAAAGTAGGAGATAAGGTTACTGTTGATAGTCCAAATGGTCAATATGATGTTGAAATAGTAAAGATTGCATAGAGCACATATGTGCTTTTTTCTGTTAAAAACGTTGTAAAAGTAAAAAAAATATTATATACTATAGTAGTATTGATTTGAGGAGGATTTAAATGGCAAATAAAAATGAATTAGAAATTGTAATAAAAATTGAAGGACAAGAATGGAAAGATGCTTTAGATGCAGCTTATAATAAAGTTAGTAAAAAAGCAAAAATTGATGGTTTTAGACCTGGAAAAGCACCTAAAGAAGTTTTCTTAAAAAAATATGGTAAGGAATCTTTATATAATGACGCAATGGATATGTGTGTTTCAAAAGCTTATGATAAAATGCTAGAAGAACATAAAGATTTAGAAATAGTAGCACAACCTATTTTAAGTTTAAATTCAATTGATGAAAATGGAGTTGAATTCAAATTTACTTTAACTTTAAAACCAAGTGTTAAATTAGGAAAATATAAAGATCTTGGTGTAAAGAAAGAAGAAGTTAAAGTTACAAAAAAAGAAATAGATGAGAACATTAATAATATGCGTAAAAGATATGCAGAAAACGTTGAAAAAGAAGGTAAACTAGAAAACGGAGATATCGCAATCATTGATTTTGAAGGTTTCAAAGATGGTGTTGCATTTGAAGGTGGAAAAGGAGAAAATTATTCATTAACAATTGGTTCAAATACATTTATTCCTGGATTTGAAGAACAATTAATTGGCATGAGTAAAGGTGAAGAAAGAGAAATAAATGTTACATTCCCTGAAGACTACCATAGTGAAGATTTAAAAGGACAACCTGCTGTTTTCAAAGTAAAAGTTAATGAAATAAAAGAAGTAAAAATTCCAGAAATGAATGAAGATTTCTTTGCTGATTTAGGTTTAGAAGGTATTAATTCAGTTGAAGCTTTAGAAAAGCAAGTAAAAGAAAATCTTACTGTTCAAAAGGAACAAGCAAGTGAAAATAAATATTTCGATGATTTATTAGAAGCTGCAAGTAAGAACGTTGAGGTGGAAATACCTCATGCAATGATTCATGAAGAAATTGATCGTATGTTAAAACAATATGAAGAAAATTTAAAAATGCAAGGATTAACTTTAAAACAATTTTATCAATTTACAAATTCTGATGAAAAAGCTTTAAAGGATCAAATGCATGAAGAAGCAGAAAAACGTGTTTTATATCGTTTAATGTTAGAAGAAATAGCAAAAGCAGAAAAAATTGAAATAGATGATAAACAAGCAAATGAAGAAGCAGAAAAATTAGCAGAAAAATATCAAATGAAAAAAGATGAATTCTTAAAATTATTTGGTGGTTTAGATATGGTTAAATATGACTTAATGATGCGTGCTGCTATGGAAACATTAAAAAAATAGTTCATTAATATAAAAAATATGATATAATTAATTTGGTGATAAAATGGAAAATTTGTGGCAATACATTATAATTGCTGTTATTCTAGTCATAATTGCGCTTGCAATAACAAAATCAAAAAGAAAAGACTTTAAAATTGAGGCAAATAAATTAGTTGAATATTTAGGTGGAAAAGATAATATCATAAATTACGAAGTACTAAAATCGCGATTTATTGTAACATTAAAGAATGTTGATATTGTTAATAAAGAAGGTATTCAAAAAATAGGTGCTCAAGGTATTGTCGAAATTGATAATCAACTTAAAATTATTTTAGGTGAAGAAGCAAAGCAATTAAAAAAATATATTGATGATTTAAAATAAAATTTCTGAATTTTTTCAGAAATTTTTCTTTTATATCAAAAAAATGATATAATTAATTTACACGATATTTAAAATAATAGGTGATAATATGTTAAATAAATTAAAAATAATAATAAAAAATAATTATAAATTAATAATTTTCTTTATATGCTTGATTCTTTTTCTTGCACTAGCTGAAGATGTTTTTAATCATGATATAATGAATAGTGATACTATTGGATACAATTTAATTTCAAAGTATTTAATTAATGATTCTATGACTGTAATTATGAAATTTATTACTTGGTTTGGTGGCGCTATTTGCATTTGTTCACTAACTATAGTATTATTTATTTTATTAAGAAATAAAAAAATTGGTATTTTAATTTTTACCAACTTAGTAATTGTAACCATTTTGAACCAATTATTTAAGTTAATTTTAGCCCGTCCTAGACCTAGCGAATATAGAATTATTAATGAAACTGGTTATAGTTTTCCTTCAGGACATTCAATGGTAAGTATGGCTTTTTATGGATTTTTAATCTATCTAATTTATAAATATGTAGGAAACAAATATTTAAAATGGACTTCAATGATATTATTATTTTTATTAATTATTTTAATAGGTATTAGTAGAATATATTTAGGTGTTCACTATACAAGTGATGTAATTGCGGGATTTTTAGTAGCTATTTCTTATTTGATACTATATATAAATATATCTAAAAAGTTAGTATTTAATAAAATTGATATCGATAAATAGTATATGAAATTTAATAAAAAAATACTAGAATGTTTAATAATAATGAATTTTATAGTGAATTTTTATTATACATCAATTTTTTCAGTTATATTAGATAATGACTTTTTGAAGATATAAATTTTAAAAATATAAAATTAGAAAATGTAGAATTACTAGACGTAATGTTTAAAAATTGTAGCACAAAATATAGTATAATACTATGGAGTTTATGAGGAGGTAGTATGAATAATTCGTATTTTGATGGTAGTTTATTACAATTGGTATGTGTAAAGATATTAGGATTTTTAGTAACTGTATGTACATTAGGAATTTGTTATCCTTGGGCTTTATGCAAAGTGTATAATTGGGAGATAAAGCATACAGTTATAGAAGGAAAAAGATTAAGATTTGATGGAAGCGCTGTTGGATTATTTGCTAATTGGATAAAATGGCTTTTGTTAATTATTATTACATTAGGTATTTATTCATTTTGGGTTGGAATAGCTTTAAAAAAATGGAAAGCAAAACACACTTTTTTTGAATGCTAGTAATTAATTTTTATAGGAATTAAATGTTCCTATTTTTATTTTTTAACAAATGTGAAATTTTTTTCATATTGTATTGATTTTATAAATAAACTGTGATAGTATTAATATGAAAAAAAATTCATATTAAAGGAGGATTTATGAAAAATTTTATTGAATTTAAAAATGTCGTTAAAACTTATAATGTTGGTGAAAAAAGTTTTAATGCCTTAGATGGAATGAGTTTTACTATTCCAAAAGGAGAATTTGTAGTAATTTTAGGACCATCTGGTGCCGGGAAATCTACATTATTAAATTTATTAGGTGGTATGGATAGTGTTACTAGTGGAAGTATTATAATTGATTCAGAAAATATTGAAAATTTTGACAAAAATCAAATGACTGAATATAGAGCAGAAAATGTTGGATTTATTTTTCAATTTTACAATATTTTGCCTACATTAACAGTTTTAGAAAATGTTGAAATAGTAAAAGATATTGTAAAACAACCAAAAAGTGCTAGAAAAATTTTAAAAGAGGTAGGACTTTCTAATCATTTAGATAAATTTCCAAATCAATTATCAGGTGGAGAACAACAAAGAGTTTCAATTGCGCGTGCAATAGCTAAAAATCCAAAATTATTATTATGTGATGAACCAACTGGAGCCCTTGATTCAAAAACTGGCGTTGAAGTTTTAAAATTGTTAAAAAAATGCTGTGATGCTAATAATGGAGAAAATACAGTTGTAGTTGTTACTCATAATGCTTTAATTGCCGAAATTGCTGATAGAGTAATTAGAGTTAAAAATGGTAAAGTAGATAGTATTACTGAAAACAAAAAACCTAAAAATATTGATGAGGTGAAGTGGTAATGCTTAACAAAAAAATGTTTAGAGATATAAAGAAAAATTTATCTCAATTTATTACTATATTTTTAATGGTATTTTTAGGAGTTTTTGTATATGCTGGTGTTCATTCTTATATGGATGGAATGGATGTAAGCGGTAAAAATTATTATGAAGAAAATAATTTGCAAGATTTATGGCTTGTAAAACAAAATTTTACTTTAGATGATTTAAATACTATAAAAAGTATTGATAATGTAAAAAATGCTGAAAGACAACTTTCAATTACAACATCTTTAAAAGATTATGATGATGTTACATTAGAAACAATATTTATTGAATCTAATGATATTTCAAAAATGTATGTAGTAGAGGGAACTGGTTTTGATAGTGACAAAAAAGGTGTTTGGCTTGATAGTTATTTAGCTCGTTATCTAAATTTAAAAGTAGGAGATAAAATTACATTAAACTATCAAGGATATGAATTAACTGAAGAAATATTAGGATTAATTAATACACCTGATCACGTTTATTTTGTAAAGGATTCTACTGAACTTTTTCCAACTCATAAAGACTATGGATATGTCTATCTTTCAATTAATGAATTTCCAACAAGTATAATTGATGATGAATTAAAAGAAGAAACAGGAATTGATGATATTGATAAAATAAAAGAAAATATAGAAAATTTTGATTATAAAAATTACTATGTTTTTAACAATGTTATAGTTGATGTAGATAATATAGATGATGTAGATTTTACAAAACTTGAAATTGAAGCAGAAATTAATGATATTATAGCTGCAACAGATAGAAGCGCTAGTCCTTCTTATGAAGTTTATAATTCAGAAATTGAGGAAGGCACAACTTACTCTAATGTATTTACTGCCTTATTCTTATTTATTGCTATTTTATCTGTGGTAACAACTATGAAACGTTTTGTAAAAAAACAAAGAATGCAAATAGGTACATTAAAAGCGTTAGGATTCCGTGAAAGCAAAATTGTAAGACACTATATAAGTTATGGATTTTATATTAGTTTATTTGCTTCTATTATGGGATTGTTATTGGGAAATTTAGTACTTGGTAATTATTTTTTAAATGTTGAAATGTCATATTTTGAAGTTCCAATGTATCGTACAGTAATTATTGATAAAGTTTATATTTTGGCTATATTAATTGTTGTGATTGTAATACTTGTAACATATTTTTCTTGTAAAAAAGTTTTAAAAGAATCTGCTAGTGAATCTTTAAGGTTACAATTACCTAAAGTTAAAAATGCTAAATTTAATTTAACAACTAAAGGTATATTTAAAAAATCCTCTTTAACTACAAGATGGAATTTAAGGGACATTTTTAGAAATAAAGGAAGAAGTATTATGGCTATAGTAGGCATAGTAGGTTCTTGTATGTTAATAGTATGTGCTTTTGGACTTTTAGATAGCATGAATGGTTATCTTGATTGGAAATTTAAAAAAATTTCAAAATTTAAATATAAAATAACATTAGATAGTAGTTATACTGACTCTGAATTTTCTGATTTAACAGAAAAATATGGTAATGCAACTAGTGAAAATATTGGTATAGAAGTTAAAGATAGTGATGGAGTAAAACTAGTTAATACTCTAACTGTTAATGATGCTAAAGACTATTTAAAATATACAGATCATAATAAAAATTACATTGATCTAAATAATGATGGAGTGTATATTACTGAAAAATTATCAAAAACTTTAAATCTAAAATTAAATGATACAATAAGTTTCCGTATTTTTGGTAGTGATAAATGGTATGATGTAAAAATATCAGGAATTAATAGAGATCCACAATCACAACAATTAAATATGACAAAGGAATTTTATGAATCATTAGATTTAGAATATAAACCAGATACTATATATACTAATCTTGATTTAAGTAGTGTTAAAGAATTACCTGGTGTAAGTCAAATTCAAGGAATAGAAGTATTAAGAAAAAGTATGGAAAGTATGCTAAATACTATGAAGACAATGTTAGTTATCTTAATTTTAGTTTCATCTATTTTAAACATTGTTATTATATATAATTTGGGTATTTTATCATTTACTGAAAAAAATTATCAATTTTCTACTTTAAAAGTTTTAGGTTTTAAAGATAAACAAATTAGAAAAATATTCGTAAGACAAAATATTTGGTTAACAATAATCGCAATCATAATTGGATTACCATTAGGATTTTTGATGACTGATTATATTTTTAAATCTGCATTAGGAGAGTCTTATGATTTTAATGCAAGCATAAAACTTATTTCTTATGTTTTTGCGGCATTTGAGACGTTTGTAGTTTCATTTATAGTAAATAAAATTCTATCAAAAAAAGTAGATAAAATTGATATGGTAACAAGTTTAAAAGGAAATGAATAATTTATTATAATATAAAATATCGAGGAGGCATATATGGGTGAAATAAGAGAGCCAATGAAAAAATCATCAATTGAGAAAAAAAATAAAATCATTGAAAAAGGTTTTGAATTAATATGTAATAATGGATATTATAATGTTAATTGTTGTGATATAGCAAAATACGCAGGTGTTTCAACAGGAATTATCTATCAATATTTTAAAGATAAAAAAGACATATTTATTTTAGGTGTAAAAAATTATGCCAATAATATAATGTTTCCTATGATTGATATTTTAGATAATACTCATATAGATATTGATAATTTAGAAAATATTTTAAATAAAATGCTTGATAGTTTTATTAAAACACATAAAATCAGTAAAAAAGCTCACGAAGAATTAATGGCTATGAGTCATATTGATAAAGAAATCGGAGAAATTTTTGCTGATGGTGAAATCAAAATGGCTAATAAAATTGTAGAGGTCTTAAAATATAATAATTTCAATGAAAAAGACATAAATGAAAATGTTCATATTATTATTGGATTAATTGATAAATTTTGCCATGAGGTTGTATATCACCAACATAAAAATATAAACTATGATGTAATGAAAAAGAAAATAATTGAAATAACACTTTCTTTAATTAACAAAAAAACAACTGATTAGTTGCTTTTTTTATAAATAAAATTCATCTATTTCTGTGGAAAATAAATCATCATTACGATTTATTTCAAAGATTTGTTTAAATGTATCTAATAAAATCTCATTATCATATTTTCCTAAAATATCTGATAGTGTTAAAATTCCAGAAATTTTATTGTTATCAGTAACAATTAAACGCTTTACTTTTTTTAAGGCCATTAAATTTAATGCATTATCAATGGATTTATTTTGCTCAATAGATATAATATTTTTAACAACATATTTATCTATTAAATCATTAAATGAACAATTATTACTTATTGCGTTAATAACAATATCTCTATCTGTAATAACTCCAACAAGCTTATTTTTATCCACTATTGGTATAAATCCAATATCATATTTTTTCATAAGTTCTGCTATTTCAGATAAAGTATTTGTAGTATTACCTACGATTATTTTTTTACTCATTATGTCATTTATATTCATTTTATCACCAATTATATTATTAGAAATATTTTAAAATATATTCAAAAAATTTGTTTATTAGCTATTATTTTTGGTATAATAATAATATCAACATATAATTAAGACTTCTTTAATATTTTTATATTAGGGAAGTGGATTTGATGCGATTAAGAATTCATTTAAAGAAAAAAAGGCATAAACTTAGTGTTGGTAATACAATTATAATAATTTTTATTTTAGTAGTAACAATGACTTATTTTTCGCTTAATTATTTAAATAAAAATGTTGTTCCTGTATTAATGAGTTATGCAACAAGTCAAGTAAGAAAATTTTCTAGTTTAATTATAAATAGGGCCATTTCAAAACAAATTGCCGAAGATTTAAGTGTAGAGGATATGTTTATAATAACTAAATCAGAAACAGGTGAAATAAGAACTATTGATTTTGATCCAATTGTTGTAAATAAAACCTTAAATAAAATTGTTAATACAATACAGTTAAATTTAAAATCTTTAGAAGAAGGAAAATTAGAATTATTAGAGTTACCAGATAATGTTTTAATTGATTATAATGAAGAGGAATTATCAAAAGGTGTTATATATGAAATACCTAGTGGTGTAGTTTTCAATAATTCTCTGCTTGCTAATTTAGGACCAAAAATTCCTGTTAAATTAAGTTTAATTGGTGATATAGTTAGTAATGTAAATACAAAAGTTACCAATTATGGTATTAATAATGCTTTAATAGAAGTTAGTATTTATGTTCAAGTTGAATCAAGAGTTATACTACCATTTATAACTGATACAGTAATAGTTGAAACAGAAATTCCTGTTGCTATGAAATTAGTTCAGGGAATAGTTCCAGATTATTTGCTAGGAGGATTAACTAATAGTTCAGTTCCAATAAAAGTTCCAAATGAATAAGTAATAGATTGTGGTGTTTTATGAAAAAAATAGTAAAAGTAATAATATTTGTGATAATTATTTTAGTTTTAGTTGTTGGTTTTTTATTTAAAGACAAAATATTTAAAAAAATAAAACCAGAAATTATTAATGAAAAAGATATGTATGTATCTAGCATAAGTTTAGAAAGTACCTTATATGATTTAGATTTTAATGAAAAAGGTAAAGTTGTAAGAGGAACTAAAGTACATGCTTTTGAAAAAGATTTAAAGAATTCTCAAAATGAATCTGACGAAAATACTTATTTAAAAATTTTATACAATGATGAAGAAGTATTGATGTTAAAAAATGATTTAGTTTCTAGCTTAGAAGAATGTGTTCTGGAGAAAGAAAAATATGTAAGAACACCAGTATCAATTTATAATGATAGTGAATCAGTAGATATAATTGGTCTTATTAATAAGGGTGAAAAAGTAGAAATAATAGGATTTGACAAAATTTTAGAAAATGGTCGTGTTTCAAAATATAAAATAAAATATAATGAAACTGGGGGATATATTTATGAAAAGTATTTAGTTGATACTTATGAAGAATCGGTAAAAAATTATGATCAGGATGGAATTTATCAAACTCATTTAGCGCGAACTGATACACAAGGTGGAGGATCTGCTGGAAACCTAGATTATTATCCTTATGAAAAACCAGTTTTTACTAATAATGTTATGCCAAATGAAGTTAGAAGTTTGTATTTAAATGGTGGTGTTTTAGGTAATCTTGATGATTATATTAAACTTGCTAAAGAAAAGAATATAAATGCTTTTGTAGTAGATATTAAAGATAGTGGTTCTCCATCATATGCATCAAAAGTAATGCAAGAATTATCACCAACAAATTATAATAATGCGATTAATTCATTTGAGAGTTATCAGGCTGCAATAAAAAAAATAAAGGATAATGGTTTTTATGTAATAGGAAGAATTACCGTTTTTAAAGATCACTATTTTGCTCAAGATCATCCCGAATATGCGATAGTAAATAGTTCTAGTGGAACTTTGTTTTCACATAATGGTTCATATTGGCCAAGTGCCTACCAGAGAAAAGTTTGGGAATTTAATGTTAAATTAGCTCGTGAGGCAGTAGTAGAAATGGGCTTTAATGAAATACAATTTGATTACGTCCGTTTCCCAGATAGAACATATAGATTAGAAGCTAATGGTGTTATGAATATGCGAAATGATTATAATGAAGAAAAGGCCCAAGCAATACAGAGATTTTTAATGTATGCGTGTGATGAGATACATAGTGTTGGTGCTTATGTATCTGCGGATGTCTTTGGAGAGTCAGCATATACCTATGTTGCTGCGTACGGACAATATTGGCCTAGCATATCTAATATTGTCGATGTTATTAGCGCAATGCCATATCCAGATCACTTTAATACTCACGATTTTGGAATTAGTGAAGTAGTTTGGACAGTTCCTTATAAATTAATGTATACTTGGGGTGGATATGCTGCATCTCGTCAAAAAGAAATTCCAACTCCTGCAATTGTTAGAACTTGGATTCAAGCTTATGATACAATTAAAAGTCCATACATTGTATATGATGCTAGTAAAATCTCAGATCAAATTCAAGGATTATACGATGCTGGATTAAGAGGAGGATATATGACTTGGAATTCTGGTTCAAGTTTGGTAAAATATAATTATATTTCATCAGCATTTCAAAAGGAGTATTAGTATGGATAAATATATATTAGAAGACACAGAATATAAATTAATTGAAAATTATAAAGATGGTTTTAATTTTGAAGAATTAAAAAATAAATATACTGATTATTTTAAAGATTATGATTATATAGTTGGTGATTGGGCTTATGGTAAACTTAGATTAAAAGGTTTTTGTAACAAAAATAATCCAAATTTAACAAATATAAATGATTTTTCAATGTATAAAGATTATATAAAAAATCATTGTGCTTATGAATGTAAGTATTTTGTAATAGAAAAATTAAATTAATATATTTATAAAAATGAAATTTAAGTGTAATTAATACTTAAATTTTTTTTACTTCATACAATTTTATGAGGTGGTATAATGTTTGTAAAAGATTATCATAGAAGAATTAAAATTGTGTTAGTAGTAATTATTTTGTTATTTATTTTAATTATAAGTAAAATATTTTATATTCAAGTATTTAGTTATAAAAAACTTAATAATTATGCTAACAGTTTATGGAGTAGAAACTTACCAATAGAAGCAAATAGAGGAATAATTTATGATAGAAATGGTGTTGTAATTGCCGATAATATTACGACAACATCACTTGTTCTTATTCCAAATCAAATTGAAGATAAGGAAGATGTATCAAAAAAATTAGCAGAAATATTAAATGTAAGTTATGAAGAAATGTATGCACATGTTAGTAAAAAAACTTCTATAGAAAGGGTTCATCCAGAAGGAAGAAGACTTTCATATGAGGTGGCCGATAAAATTGCGTCATTAAACCTTGATGGTGTCTATTTAGTTAAAGAATCCAAACGAAATTATCCTTTTGATACATATTTATCTCACACAATTGGGTTTGTCGGAATAGATAATCAAGGATTAAGTGGACTAGAACTTATGTATAATAATGTTTTAACTGGTGAATATGGAGCAATAAAATATTTTAGTGATGCTAAAGGTAATAGATTAAGTTTAAATGAAGTTTACGAAAAACCTCAAGATGGAATTAATATGACTTTAACTATAAATATGGATATTCAAAGTTCTTTAGAAAGAGAATTAGATAACGCAATGTTAAAATATAATCCTGATCAGGCTCTTGGAATTGTAATGGATCCAAAAAGTGGCGAAATTTTAGCAATTTCAGCAAGACCTAATTTTTCTCCTAGTAATTATCAAAATTATACAGTTGAAGAAATTAATAGAAATTTACCAGTTTGGATGACATATGAACCAGGATCAACTTTCAAAATAATTACACTATCAGCATCATTAGAAGAAAAAATTGTTGATTTGGATAATGATACATTTTTTGATTCAGGTGCAATTACAGTTGATAATGCAACACTTCATTGTTGGAAACATGGAGGACATGGAGCTCAAACATATTTGCAGGTTGTAGAGAATTCTTGCAATCCGGGGTTTGTTAATTTAGGATTAAAATTAGGTAAAGAAAAATTGTTTGATTATATAAAAAAATTTGGTTTTGGAACTAAAACGGGAGTTGACCTAAACGGTGAAGGTTCTGGAATAATTTTTAATTTGGATAAAGTAGGCAATGTAGAACTTGCAACAACTGCCTTTGGTCAAGGAGTAAGTGTGACACCTATACACCTTACTGTCTAATAAATGATATCACAAAAATCACTAGAGGAATAAGTAGTAAATATACTAAAAAGTATGATGTTAGGTTTAATTATAATTGTTTTGTAGAAATATAAAATGTTACTTTTAAAATTAAAATACCAAAATAATAATTAGAAAAGTAACATAAATATAATAAATTTTATTTTTTTAGGAATTTTAATTAGTTTTTCCTAAAAAATAAAAATGATTTGTTTTAATCGCTATAGAAAAATGTATATGTAATTTACAAAGTGATTAAAGTGTGATATATTATAGGTGTAAATTATTCAAAGAAAGGAGTGTGATTAAGATGAAAAATTTACAAGTTATAAATAATGCAGAATTAATCACTACTCCTAATTTATTAAACTTTTAGGAATATTCTTTTAGATTATAAAATTAATTCTGCATTATGCAGAATTTTTTTGTTAGGAGGATATTAAAATGATAATGAAATTAAATATTAATGATAGAACAGCACTAGCTATCAAAAATAATACTAAAAGAGTAGAGATTAGAGCAAATAAAGAAAATAGTGAGCATGATTATGGCAAGTTAAGACAAAACGATATTATAGAATTTACTAGTAATAATTTAGGTGTATTTTATGTTAAAGTTAAAGAGATAAATCATTATAATTCATTAGAAGAACTTTTTACTTTAGAAGGTACAAGATATACAACTTCATCTACTAATGATAAAGAAGAAGCAATTAGAAATATTAGTAAACTTGATGGATATCAAGATGCTATTAAGAAAAATGGTGTATACGCTATTCATATAGAATACTTATATAGTGAAAATACTGCTTGGGAAGAATTATATGAAAAGGCAAAGAGTGTTAGAAATCCAAGAAATGTATCAGGTATGATTAGTGCAGGACAAGTTGGCGCAGCAATATTAACTAAAAATCATAATATTTATACTGGAGTATGTATTGATACAGCTTCAACACTTGGTATGTGTGGAGAGCGAAATGCTATTGCCAATATGATTACAAATGGAGAAAATGAGATTATTAAACTAGTATGCGTTGATTCTAAAGGTAATGTAGGTTCACCGTGTGGGGCATGTAGAGAATATATGATGCAACTTTCTAAGAATAGTAAGGATATTGAGATACTAAAAAATATTGATACTAAAGAAATAGTGAGATTAGAAGAATTAATTCCTGATTGGTGGGGTAAGACACGTGTATAATAAACTTAAAAGATGACATTTAGGATAGATGCAGATAAATTAGTTGTTCTTGTTTTAAACGGTAAGAAGACAGCAACAACATCTTTGTATGAATTTGATAGTTTACCTATAGTAGGTGATGTATCTATACTTACTGATTCAAATAATAATGATATGTGTATATTAGAAACAAAAGAAGTTATTGTAACTGAATTTAAGAATATTACTTGGGATTTAGCAAAATTAGAAGGAGAAAATAAATCTTTAGAAGAATGGATAAAAGTTCATATAGATTACTTTAGTAAAATAAATACTAATTTTAATGATAATACTAAAGTAATATTTGAAATATTTGAAGTAATAGAAAAATTTAAGTAGAAAGGAGAGACAAACATGAAGATATTATTTATATCAGATATACATGGTATTAATATTAATTTAAAAAAAATAGAAAAAGTTATTGAAAAAGAAAAAATAGATAAATTAGTAGTTCTTGGTGATTTATATTATGCCGGTCCTACGTATAATCAAAAGTATGAAGTTAATAGTATGAATGTTAAAGATACATTAACTAAATATTCAGATAAAATTATTTGTTTAAAAGGTAATTGTGATTCAGACGTTGATATTAAAGCAAGTGATTTTCCAATTTGTAATAATTTAGCTTTAATATGTGTAGATGGGTTAGATATTTATTTAACTCATGGTAATGAATATAATTTAGAAAAGAATAGAAAATTTAACAGAAAAGGTATATTGGTATATGGTCATGAACACATACCTTATATAAAAAAAGAAAAAGATATGGTATATATCAATGTTGGTTCAATATCTATACCTAAAGAAAACAATAATCCTACATATATGATGTATGAAAATAGAAAATTTACTATTTATGATATAGAAGAAAATATATTTGATAGTATAGAAATATAAAATGGAGGATGTAAATGAATTTAATTGGTAGTAGAACTATAGAAACTGAAAGATTAATATTAAGAAGTTCTAAGATGGAAGAACAAAAAAGATTATGGGAGATATTAATGATTCCAGAAGTAAATAAATGGTATTTAACAGGTGCCAAAAAACATGCTAATAATCCTAGCCACTGGGCTTGGGAGAATCAAGAGAAATTCTATAAATCTAAAGTTGATAAAGCAGATAATAATGATGTATTTGTATGGAGTGTATTTTTAAAACCAGAATATACGAATAGTGGTTATGAAGAAGTAATTGGACAAGTATCTGCTCAAGAAAATGGAGAAGATATTACTATTCGTGATGTAGGTTGGTATATGGATCCGGCTTATCAAGGAAAAGGCTATGCAACAGAAGCTGCTAAAGCAATGATAGATTATATGTTTAGCGAAGTAGAAATAAATGGTATTTCTTCAGGTGCTGTAAAAGATAATATAAGATCTTGTAGAATGTTTGAAAAATTAGGGTTTAATAAAATTGGTGAAATAGAAGAAGAGTCACCTTATACATTTTATGATGGAATATTAACTTTTTCTAAATACGAATTAACTAAGGAGTATTATTTTAATAATGAAAATAATAGAGTACGAAGATAAATATTTAGAAGATGTTAAAGACTTGTTAGTTGAACTTGAAAAGTATATTTTATCTATTGATAAAGATAATTTAGATCAACTACATCCAGAATATAGAGAAAAAATGGCAATTTTAGATTTAGAAGAAGTTAAAAATAATAATGGTAAATGTTATATAGCAGTTGAAAATGATAAAGCAGTAGGTTTAATTATGGGATGTATTTTTCCATATGATGAATATGATTATCTTGATTATAAATGCCCTAAAAGAGGAGAAATAACTGAATTAGTAGTTTCCAAAAATGTAAGAAGTAAAGGTATAGGCAATATGCTTATGAATAAAATGGAAGAATATTTTAAATCATTGGGTTGTGAATATATTTTAGTAGATGTATTTGCTTATAATGATAATGCTATTAAGTTTTATGATAAAAGTGGATATCATTCAAGAATGTATACAAATATAAAAAAGATTGGGGATTAATATGACATTTAAAGAATTTTATATATCAGATAAAAATGGTAAAAGTAATTGTGTGATAAGAAGCTTATGTAAGATTTTAAATAAAGAATATAATGATGTTTATAATGACTTATGTAAAATTGCTGAAGATTTAAAGTGTGATTCATTTAATGATATACCAGTATTTGAAAAATATATGGAAGATAATAATATTTTTAATATTGACTATAATAAAGATATTATGATTAAAGATTTAAATTTGAATGATAATTCATATGTTGTGTTTTGTTGGAATAAGAAAGATTATTATCATATGATTTCAATTATTGATAATGTTATATATGATAAAAATTTTGATTGTATGAATCTATATGTTATATCCATTTATAAAAAAAATGAAATATGTCAAAATACTTGATTTTTATTAAAAAAAGTAATAGAATAAGTGATAAATTAATTCGTGGTAGTTGTGGAGGAGGAGGGCCTAGTTTTATAGTCTCTCTTTTTTGCTTATAAATGAATATAACAAGGGCTGGTGGTTATATGAAAAAGGTAAGTATTATAATACCAATATATAATGGAGAAAGATATATTGATAAATGTCTTGATTCTATTTTTAATCAAACATGTGATAATTATGAAATTATTGCTATTGATGATAATAGTTGTGATAATTCTTATAAAACACTTATGCAATATAAGGATAAAATAAAACTGTACAAAATATCTAAACATGATCCAGGTGCTGTAAGAAATTTTGGATTAACTAAATGTACAGGAGATTTAATTATTTTTTTAGATATAGATGATACTATTAATCAAAAATTAATTGAAACTATTAATGAATACGATGATGTTGAATATGATATGCTTAGATTTCAAGCGGTTATGATTGATAATAATAAGAATATTGTGGAAGAATTTGTTACTAAAAATATTGGAATATATAAAGGTCTTGATTTTTTAAATTTATGTGCAGTTAATAATGAAATATATAGTCCTTCTTGGCTATACTGTTATAGTAGACAGTTTTGGGAGAATAACAATTTTAAATTTTTACAAGGTAAAACACAAGAGGATTTTGGCCTAACTTCTTATCAATTGTACAAAGCATCTACAGTTATATCGATTCCATATATTGGATACTATTATTACAAATCAAATAATAGCATTATGAGAAATGATGACTATGAAAAAATCAAAAAGAAAGCAATGGATGTCTTGTATCATACAGAATCACATTATAATAATTTTATTCTAGATATTCCAGATTACAACATAAGAAGAAACATTATTAATTATTTTATAAACGTATTAGAGCATAAGAAAGAATATTTAGATACTGATGATAAAAAAGAATATGACAGTATTATAAAAGTTAAAAAGAAAGAATGGTTTTAAAATGAATGTTAAATATTTTTTAGATAATTATTATGATAAAGCAATTGAACTAAAAAAGAATTTTAAGATAACAGAAGACAAAAACTGGAACGCTATTACAGTTCTAGGCGAGATGAATACACAACTAGGACATTTTTGTTTACTTATGTTAGAACATAAAGAATATAAAGAAGTAGGAAGAAATATTTATGATATTGGAGATGAATTATCTGATATTGTACTTCAAATAGTAGCGCTTGCATGGAAACTTAAATTAAATTTAAAAGAGTACGAGTATAATTATAAAAAAGTAGAGTTTTCATCTATAAATGATGCAATATTATCATTCAATGTAGTATATGGGCAAGTGTCAGAAATAATACTTGAAAAATATAAATATAGACATTATAAAATTAGATATGAATTTTCAAAAGTGAATGATTTTATATTATATAAACTTGCTAACATGTTGGAAATTATATTTAATATAGCTAATGTCTTAAATGTAAATATGGCTCATGAATTTGATTTAATGCTTAATGATGCCAATAAGTTTTTAGATAGATTTGCTAAAGTAAAAGAAGCAAAATTTTATCCAATTGTAGATGTACATGCTACATGGATGGTACTTAATCCTGTTCAAGGATGCCCAAAACAATGTAAATATTGCTTTTTAAGGGAAAGAAAGCTTAATTTAGTACAACCAAAGGTGTTAGCATCTCCTGAAAATGCTGTTAAGTTGCTATTAAAAAGTAAATTTTATATAAAAGATATTCCACTATGTTTATTATCTCAAACAGATGGTTTTTCTACACCAGATAATATTGAATATTTAAAACAATTAGTAACTATATTAATGGAAAAAAATGTTGAAAATCCAATTGTATTTATTACTAAATGTAAAATACCAGAAGATTTTATAAAATTTATAGATAATTATGAAAAACAAGGTAAAAAATTTATATTCTTTTTAAGTTATTCAGGATTTGATAAAGATATAGAAGTTGGAGTAAATAGAAAAGATATAGAAAATAATTTTATTACATTGCATAAGTATAATAAAACTATTATTCATTATTGGAGACCATTTATGCCTTCTAATAGTAGAAAAGAAGATATAAATAGAATATATAACTTTGTTAAAAAATATGCTGTTGCATCTGTAGCAATTGGTCTTAAAATTACAGATGAAATAATAGATCATATTGAATGGAACGAATTAAGGAATCATAGGAAAGAAGCATTAAAAGCAGATAATGTTTGGGATAAGAATGCTTATGAATATGTTTGGAAACATCTTAAAGACGAAAGTGATTATCCAATTTATCAAACTACATCATGTGCCTTAGCAGTTGCTTTATCTAAACCAGATAGAAAGTTCTTTTATAATAGTGACATTTGTAAGTGTAATAAATGTCCTAATTACCAAAGAAATCTTTGTAAAAAAAAGAATGATAATTTAAAAATGGTTAGTAAAAATGATGTAAAAAAACTAATCAAAAAATTAGGAAAAGAAATAGATTTAAAAGATATTGAACTAAAAGATAACATGATAATACTTAGAAATATAATATTGTCTTTGAATGAAATATCATATATTACTGAAATACTACAACATCAGGTATTGGTTATGAAAAAAGAAGATGACTACTACTGGAATACATCTATTAATAATAGTAGTATCTTAAAGGTATAGGAGCAATTATGAAGTGTATTATATTTGCAGGAGGAAAAGGTAGTAGAATTAGAACTGATGAAGATTTTACTCCAAAGCCATTAGTAAAAGTAGGGGATATGCCTATAATATGGCACATTATGAAAATTTATTCTTATTATGGGTTTAAAGATTTTATAATATGCTTAGGTTATCGAATAGATTTGTTTGAAGAATTTTTTAGTACTGTTAATGAAGATTGGAATATTAAATTAGTAGATACTGGTCTTGATACTTGTACTGGTGGAGGATTAAAAAAAGTAGAAAAATATATTGATGATGAAGATTTTGCACTTACATATGCAGATGCCGTATCGGATATAAATATTGATAATCTTATTGAATATCATAAAAAACATAAGAAATTACTTACTTTATCTGTATTTAAGACTAAAGAAAGATTTGGTATATTTGAAATAAAAAACAATAAAATTAAAAACTTTAGGGAAAAAGAATTACGAGAGTGTGAATGGGTTAATGGTGGATATATGATAGCTAATAAAAAAATATTTAGTTATCTAAGTGAGGATTCTGGGCCATTTGAAAGTGAAGTAATTGAAAGACTAATGAAGACTAATGATATCGTTGCATACAAATATGATGGATTTTGGCAATGTATGGATTATAGAGATGAACAAAGGCAGTTAAATAAGTTAATAAAAAATGGAAAAGATGTATGGAGAAAATGGGATGAATAAAATAATAATAGGTAATAAAGATAATAATATTAAATATTGCTTTAGAGAAACTTGTTTTGGAATAGTAAAGAAAAATGATAAGTTTTATATTACATCTAAAGACGGTGACTATTCTTTAATAGGTGGTGGTCTTGAAGATGGTGAATCTCATTTGGAATGCCTAAAAAGAGAATTTATGGAAGAAGCTGGTTTAAAAATTGTAAGTATGAAAGAATTATGTATTATAGATTGCTATTGGTATACTAGAAGTAAAGTTAATATGAATTCTTTAAGTAATATTTATATAGTAGAAGTATCTGATGATGAAAATGAACCATTAGAAAAAAATTCTGAGTTAGTAAAATGTACAAAAGAAGAACTACTTGAACGTATAGTGTTACCATATCAAAAAGAGGCAATAAAAGAATATTTTAAATAAGGTGATTATTGTGCAAGAATTTAATAAAATTTTTGATTCTAGATTTGATAGTATATTTAGTAGATTGTTAGATAAAAAGTATAGAATTGATTTATCTAAATATGGATTTAATCAATACTCATTTATAGATGAACAAGTATTTATAATGTCAAATGTAATAAAAAAAATATCTGATTTGATAATACTTATTCCTAATGTAGAAGTTGATAATTATACTATAAAATTGATAAATATGATAAATACTTCTAATAGTGTAACTGATTTATATAATATGATGGATGATTATCTTATAGATAAGTTAATTGAAAAATATAGATCTAAAGATAAAATAGTATCATATATGATAGATAGGTACATATATAACGGATATTGTTATCATGGCTTTAATTCTTCTTTTAAAGAAAGTATATTAGCTAAAGGACTAAATGGTGATGATACAATATCAACTAAATTAAGAAATATTAATAATATTTTAGAAAAATATGGAATAAGGAATGCCATGACATATAATTGGTCATATAAGGATAATAATTCAATATTTACAACAGATAATTTTGGAGCTGCTTATTATTATTCCTTATTATCGCCAGTATTGCTATCTAGGTTTGTATCTAATGGATTGTATTCTTATAAAGAAGGATATGATAATTTAGCATTTTATATAAAAAATTATGAAGGAGTAATGAATAATATCTCTAAAATGATGTCTGAATATAATATTAATAATGAGGATAGAAATATTATTACTAGTACTGTTAAAGACTTATTAGAAGAATTATTTCAAGATAAAGATAATCTATCAATTGCATTGATTAATAAAAAAAGTATTAATAGGGATAATTCTATTAATACGGATGACCTAAATATTCATGATAGTGTAACAACAATATTAAAACCAAGATATGAAATTGATAGACATGAAAATATTGTTATTGATAAAGATAAAATTGAGATAATTAAGGTAAAAAATTATACAAACTTATTTAATAATTTTAGCTAGAGCTTGTTTACAATTTTTTTCACCAGTGTTTATTGAAAATACATCTATATATGCTGAAATGTAGTCAAGTCTTCTTTCAAATTCATCCATAAGTTTTTGGTATAGATGAAAGATAACTTTACTATCTTTAAAATCATCTTTTCTTCTTTCTAAAAGAATTTTTTTTGAAGCATATAGATATATAATTTTTGTTTCATATTCAGAATATAGTTTTACAAGATTAATAAATTCTTCTTCTGATAATTTAGTAGTACCAGATAAAACCTTACCATAGACCATTTCACTTACAAATGATCTATCACTAACAGAATTAATATCTGAAGTTTTAATAATATTAACATATTTATCATAATGTGATTCACTGGTTAAATTATTATTGATAAGTATATAATTCTTATTTAATAAATCATTTGCAAGAGTAGTTTTACCAGTACCATCAAGACCTTCGATAATTATCATTTTAACACTCCATTTCTTTTGTTACATATACTAACATTAATTTATAAATAATTCAAGTAGAGGTGAATAATATGAAGAAAAAAATAGCATTAATAACAGATGTACATGCTAATGTAGAAGCACTACAAGCTGTTTTATTAGATATGAAAGATAAAAATATAGATACTATTTATTCTTTGGGTGATATAATAGGATTAGGATATGCTCCTAGTGAAACAGTAAGGCTTGCTATTGATAATAATATAATTAATATACAAGGCAATGCAGAAGCATATGTTACTATGGGACCAGATATGTTTCCTTATTTAAAACGTAATAATATTGAAAGATATAATAATGCTATATGGACCAGTGAACAATTAAGTGCTGAAGAATTAGATTATATAAATAATAGTCCAGTATCAGTAGAATTAGTTATAAATGGTAAAAAAATAGGACTTTGTCATTTTCCACTAGATGTTAGATATGATTTTATAGGTGTTTGGAAATATGATGGAAAAAATCCTGAAGAATTTTTAAAAAGAAATACTTCTGATGATATCGAAAAATATAAACCAGAATTATATGAAAATGTTAAAATTGCAGATAAAAATCCATTATTATTTGGTAAAAATATATTTGATTTTGATAGAATTATATATGGCCATTATCATTTTGAAAGAAATCATATTCTTGGAAATGTAATATTAGACTCATTAAATGGTACAGGAGTTGCTATTACAGATAAAGCTATATATTATATATTAGAGAATGGTGCGAAACTAATCAAATATGAAGTACCATATGATTATGAGAAAGTTTTTAGGGAAACTGAGGAAAAAGATTTTCCTAATAAAGATACATTTAAGAAAGTAATAAGTTGGAGGAAATTATGATAGAAGAGTTAGTAGAAATAGCTAGGGAAGATAAAAGAGTAAATATAGATTTTACTATTAATAATAGGATACATTTATTTAGTGCAACAGAACCTAAAAATAAAAAAGTAATAATATATGTGCATGGATTAGGTGGAAATAAGAATTGGATTACTAGATTTTATAAAGATTTATTAAACAATGGTTATGATACTTATAGTATTGATTTGATTTCTCATGGTGAAGATGGAAATGATTTTAAAAAATTTAATTTAAGTAATTGTATTTCCTATTTAAAAGATACCATTAATTATATTAAAGAAAAAAATAAAGATAGTGAAATATATTTATTTGGATCTAGTTATGGTGGATTCGTTATACTTAATGCCTATAAAGAAATAATTGATGATGTAGATAAAATATATTTAATGTGCCCAGCTATTAATTTTTGTGAAATTATGGAAAGAAAAACTGGTAATCTTAATATTGAATATTTTGATGATAATGAGTACTTACCTTTATATAATAATATAAAAATATATAAAGATGCTTATTTGGAGTTTAAATCTGGTGATGAATATATTAAAAATGAAAAATTTAATAATATATTTATTATTCAAGGAGATTTAGATAAAACAGTAGACGTCAATAACGTGATAAAATTTTGTGATAAAAATAAGATAGAATATAAGATAATTCATGAAGGAAAACATGAATTGTATGGATTTGATAACGAGATAGTAGATTTTATATTAAATAAATAATTCTATCTAACAGGGGGAAAAATAATGAGATTTGTTAAATTAGATACTAATGATAAAAATTATTTTAACAATATTAACAAAATTTTTTTAGAAGATGAAACAAGTGTTATTGTCTTATGTAATAATTCTTATATAACTTATCATTCTTATATTGATTCAGTTAAAGTTGGCTATAATCCAATAATAGAAGAAGATAAGTTGCAACAAGATATTAAAGAAATAGAAAATGTTTGGAGTAATAATACTTATATAGATAAACATAGATGGAATTATTTATACAAAGATAATGACAAAGTAATTGATTATTTAAGAAGTTTAAATCTCAAAAAAATATACATTACTGGTGAATTATCTAATATTTTATATAGTTATATTAATGTATATGGTAACGATTTTGAGGTAGAAGTAATTGATTATGATTTAGATATAGTAAAAAAATTAATCGATAATAATGAAATAGTATTAGATACTTGTTTAAATGGATTAAAACTCAAAGAAATACTATTTAATAAAAATTTAATAAGTTTAACTAAATTATGTGAAAATGTTGAATATTACTATTTTGTTAAAAAATTATCTAAAAAACTTGATATAACAGTATTTGAATTTCCTAGTACTGATGACATAACATCTTTTAGTTTAGAAGAAAGAAAGAGATTAGATAGTAAAATAGGATATATATATTATTTAAGTAAATACAATATAGACGAAGAAATTACTAAATTATTAAATAGTATTTATGGTGAAAGTTTTATGACAAAATTTTGTGGTTTAGAAAATATTTCTCCTGGTACCATAATACAAAATGGAATATGTAGATTAGCTGATTCAAATAATGAATTTTGTAGAACTATCAATGGTAAAAGAGTTACAACAGATAAAAATAGAGATTATGCTTTTGATATTAATTTTTTAGGTCCTTGTATGGTATATGGAGTTTTAGTAGATGACAAAAACACTATTCCTAGTTGTTTGCAAAGAATAATAAATGAAAATAATAGAGATTATTCTGTTAATAATTATGGATTAAGAGCTATGGAATTTTTTGAACAAGTAAGAATAGCTGATAATATCAATAGTAAACTTAATGATAAATTTATATTTATAGTATCTAAGAAAGAAAATGAAGTATTAAAAAGTATGGGATATAATAGTGCTATATCACTTCTTGAATTATATAATTCAGGAGTATTAAAAAATTACTTTATAGATAAACCGGCACATTGTAATAGTGAAGCTAATGACATGATAGCACGTTTTATTTATGAAAAAATTGAAAAAGAATTAAAGACTGTTGATTCTATTAATCATACTTTAGCAATAGCTATTCCTAATACTAAAAAAAGAAATATATTTGGTAACAATAGATATTTGAATGAATATTTAGAATTTCTTAAGGGTTTAAATATTAATACTAGCAATAATGGTGCAATACTTATGAATTGTAATCCATTTACTTATGGTCATTATAAACTGATAGACTATGCTAGAAAAGAAGTTAATACTTTAATTGTAATGGTTGTACAAGAAGATAAATCAAAATATTCTTTTAAAGATAGATATGAAATGGTTAAAGAAGGCTGTAAAGACTTTGAAAATGTAGTAGTAATACCAAGTGGTAAGATATTTGGTTCATCAATGATATTTCCTGAGTATTTTAATAGAAGTGAATCAACTGATGTATCTCTTGATTTATCAATAGATCAAGAAATATTTACTCAATATATAGCACCAGTCTTAAATATAAAAAAAAGATTTGTTGGTCAAGAACAAAATGACTACATAACTAGAGAATATAATAAAGAACTTAAAAGAAATTTACCACTATATGGAATTGAATTAATAGAAATACCTAGATTTAGAAATATAAATGGTGATGAAATAAGCGCTAAGACAGTAAGAAGAGCAGTTGAAGAAAATGATGATGAATTGCTTGAAATATTAGTTCCTGAATCTACTTTAAGATTGATAAAAACTAGAAAAATGAAATAAATCTCATTTTTGGCACTTTAATAACTAGTCTTTTTATGTTATATTTATAATGATGATAATAGAGCTTTTTATTTATAGAAATAAAAACAACAAATTTATAATTAACGATGATTTATTGAAAATATATGATGTAATTAAAAATAAATGGGAGGTTTTGTATGAATACAAAAATTGTTTTGACTGGAATTTTGAAATCTAATGATGAATTTTTGGTAGTTAAAAGAAGTGAAAATGATGATTTATATCCAGGAGCATGGGAATTTCCTGGAGGCCACCTAGAAAGTGGTGAAACTTTAAAAGAAGGTTTAAAAAGAGAATTATTTGAGGAAATTGGGTTTAGTTCAGAATTTGAGCCAATTATTACACATTATTATGATGAAGTAAAAAATAAAAATGATGAATTGATTCATGATTTAGAAATTGATTTTATTATTAATGTTAATAAATCAGATGTTAATGTTATATTAAGTGATGAACATTGTGATTATAAATGGGTAAAAAAGGATTCTTATTTGTTGGATGAATATATTAAAGATAAATTATCAAACATATAAAATTATCAAATTTTTAAAAATGTATCAAAAAAGTCCAAATTCGTACCAAAAACGGACTTGATTTGACTTGAATATATTTTGTCAAGTGTTATAATATAGTAAAATATGTGAGAATTATGAAGAAAACTTACATATTTTTATGACACAAATTGTACATGATATTACATGAATTGATCATAAAATGAACTTGACTTGTGCTTGTCAATAGTTATAATAGTGTATAATATGAAAAAATTGTGTGGAGAGGAACTATGTTCTTCTCTTTTTTATTTAAAGGAGATGGTTTTATAAATTAAAAAGTATAGGAAGCATATATTTTTAATGATTTTGTTATGAGTGGTCACTTTTATTAAAAAGGGTAGCCACTTTTTTTGTTGGTATTAAAGGAATATTTATATATGAGTAGCCACTTACTACTTAAAAAGTAGTCATTTTTGCAAGTGCAAAAATAGTAATGACACCACCATATTTACTTTATTTTATAAGGTAAATATAAGATTATGGTGGCATTCTCCTTATGCCCATTAAAAATATGCAGAATTTATTACTCAAAGAATAGCTTAAAAATAGTAAAAGTGGCTACTCATAATTTTAAGAAAGGAAGGAAAATTTTTATGAGATGTACTGAAAGAACCACATTAAGATTAGATGATAATTTAAAAACTAGAATTAGGCTTTTATCTATTAAAAATAATTTTAGTATGAATAAAATGTTTATCTATTTATTAGAGCTAGGTTATAGATCTTATATAGAAAGATATGAAAAAGATTATGAATTTAAAATGGAAGGAGGAAAAATATTATGGTAATAAGAACAGAAAAACTTACTAATTATACGAAGATTGATAACACTTATTTAGAAGATAAAAATATATCTTTAAAGGCAAAAGGATTATTAACTTTAATGTTATCTTTACCTGATGTATGGAATTTTAATATTAATGGTTTAAGACTTTTATGTAAAGAGAGTAGATTAGCTATTACTAATGCACTAAAAGAATTAGAAGAAAATAGATATTTAATTATTGAAAAAGGACATTCTAAAGATGGTAAATTTTTATATAACTATATTGTTTATGAAAAACAATATACCCAAAAAGTACACACTGAACAACCATATATGGATAATTAGATAGTATAAATAACTTAAAGATTAATAAAGTAAAACAAATATAAAATAGATAAAACAAAAAAATTATTATTATTTTTATAAAAAACTCTTGCAAAATTTATTTTTTTAAGTGATAAATATTAAAACTAAATTTTAATTTATTGATGCTTAATATAAGAAATAAGAGACTTTAATATTAATCTTAATCAGTTATTAGTATAAAAAATAAAGTCTCTTAAAATGACTTAAATTGAAAATGAAGGAGTGTGTTTGATATGTATTTAAAAAATACAAGTAATGAAGAAAAAGAATTAGTTATAAAAATAAATGAACTTGATAGAGATGATAAACTAAAATTTATTAATTATATTTTTGATTTATGGGATAAAAATCAAATTAATAGTTTGAATGAGGTTAATCCTAATTTACTTGATGATGGTATAGATATAGAAATATTTAATCCGAGTAGTATTGATTATCGTTATTTAGTAATTGAGAATAAAGAGTATTGTAACTATACTTTTAATCTTTATCGTCTTTATCCAAAAGAATATAAAGAATTAATACCAGTGTTTGAAAAATTATCATTTAAAGAAAAGAAAGATACACTTGCAGAATTATTCTTGATATTAGGACATGATGAATTATTACCTGATAATATTGATGGCTATGAAATAGCTAGAAAAATTATAAAATATTAATAATAAAAAACTAAATTGTTATTTGAAAACTTAATTTATTTCAAATGATGATTTAGTCTAATTTTGTCCTTTGTGGTATTTAAGTTTTCAAATTTTTTGTAGAACTTAATACCTTAAGTTCTTTTTAAGTTTTTATAAAAATAAACTTAAAAGAAAGGACAAAGTATATGGAAAGCATGAATAAAGTTCCATCAAAAATTATTGAAATAGAAACAAGTATTAAATTACTTGAATATTTAAAAAGAAATAATACTATTGATGATGGAATGTATAATTTTTGTATTAATAAATTGTTACATAAAATAGAATTTGAAAAGCAAAAACAAGATGATAAATATATAAATGATTTAAACAATTATAAACTATTAACTTAGGAGGTGTGATTATGGACTTATATATAGTTAGGAATAATATTATGAAAGGTGTTCCGTTACAAGAATTAAATTTAAGAGTATGTTTTTATGCCAGAGTATCAACTGATAAAGATGAACAATTACATTCTTTACAAAGTCAAATATCTTTCTTTAATGATTATATTAGTAAAGTTCCTAACTGGGAATTTATAGGTTCATATATTGATGAAGGAATATCAGGTACACAAGTTAAAAAACGTGAAGAATTTTTAAGAATGATAGAAGATGCTAAAAGGCATAAGTTTGATTTAATCTTAACTAAAGAAATATCAAGATTTTCAAGAAGTACACTAGATAGTATTAAATATACACAAGAATTATTATCAAATGGTGTTGGTGTATATTTTCTAAATGATAATATTAATACGATATTACCTGATTCTGAACTTAGACTTACAATGATGTCTTCAATTGCTCAAGATGAAGTAAGAAGACTTTCTGAAAGAGTTTCATTTGGGATGAAGAGAAGTATTGATAATGGTGTAGTGTTAGGATGTTCTAATATTTATGGTTATGTAAAAGATAAAGGAAAATTAGTAATCGTTGAAGAACAAGCAAAAATGATTAAGATAATATTTGATAGATATGCTAATACTACTGATGGATTATCTAAAGTATCAAGATATTTATATAGTTTAGAATATAAGAGCAAAACTGGTAAACGAATAGATACTACAATCCTTACAAGAATTATAGAAAATCCTAAATATAAAGGATATTATTGTGGACATAAATCAAAGGTATTAGACTATCGTACAAAACAAAAGAAAAGATTAAATGAATCTGATTGGATAATATATAAAGATTATGATAATGTTCCACCAATAGTATCTGAAGAACTATGGGAACGAGCTAATATTAAACTAAAGCAACGACAAGATAGTTTTACAAATCGTGCAGTTAATAAAGCAGTATTTCAAAATAGATATACATATTCAGGAAAAATATATTGTGGTTGCCATAATTTAACTTATCATAGATCAAGTGCGGGAAAAAGAAAAAATAATCCTGTATGGGAATGTCAAGTATATCGGAAAGAAAGTTTAAAAGGGTGTTCAAATCCTAGAGTATTTGAACTGGAACTTGATGAAGTTTTTAAAGATATGTTTAATAAATTATTTAAAAGAAGAAATAATATCTTTGATGAGATATTAAATGAATGTAAGAATTATTTAGAAACTAATAATAATGATATTGAAATAAAAAATATTGAATCTAAAATATCAGTTTTAAATAATAAAAAAGATAAATTATTAGAACTAGTTATGGAAGAATACCTATCTAAAGAAGATTACAAAAAACAAGTTGATTTAATAAATGAAGATTTAGTTATTTACCAAAGTAAAATGAACGAATTAAAAAATAATAAGAAAGATAAAAATTATATAGAAAATAAAATTAATGAAATTAAAATTTTATTAGAAAAATGCTTAGATGATGATAAATGTTATAGTGATGTATTTAATGAAATAATAGATAGAATAATAGTTTATAAAGAAAGTGAAAAACAAATTAAATTAGATATTTTTATTAAGACAGGAGAAAGTATAAATACACTTTCTAATAATTTAGGTAAAAAGTTTCATTTATTAGACCTCAATACAACAAATAACTGCTGTTAGCGCTGCAATAAATGGTGGATATTTATATAAGCCTTACATTGTTAAAAGTTTAAATGAACCTGAAACTAATACTATTATTAAACAAAACGATAAACAAATTGTAAGAAAAGTTATAAGTGAAGAGACAAGTGAAAAGGTTAGATATGCTCTAGAGAGTGTTGTTTCAAACGGTACAGGAAGACCAGCGTATATAGATGGATATAGAGTTGGAGGAAAAACTGGTACTGCTCAAAAAGTTAAAGATGGAAGATATATGGTAGGTAACTACATTGTGTCATTTATAGGATTTCTTCCTGCTGATGATCCAGAAGTGATTGTTTATATTGCAGTTGATAATGCTAAAGGTGTTACGCAATATGGAGGAACTATTGCGGCACCAATTGCGAAAACTGTTTTAACTGACGCTATAACAGCTTTACATATTGATAAAAGAAGTGGCAGTACTGAAAAAAAATACAATTATAATGATAAAAAATATGTTGATGTTGCTAATGTAGTTGGAATGAGTAGAAATGAAGCAATTAAAGCACTGAAATCATTTAAAGTTGAATATACGGGTACAGGTGAAAATGTAACTTATCAGTCTCCTGCAGCTGGAGAGCGAATTTTAGAAGGTGAAACAGTAAGATTATTATTAGAGTAAAAAAATATGTATTAACATATTTTTTTTGACAATAAATATAAGTTAAGTGATATATACTAACTTTGGTGATTATATGAAAGTAAAATTATTTGATGAAGCGCACGAAAAAGATTTAGAAAATTCTATAAATGAATTTTTAACGGATTTTGAAGGAGAAATAATAGATATAAAATATCAAGTTTCAATAGGTGTTTTTTCAGAGGAACAAATTTATTGTTTTTCAGCCATGATTATTTATACAAAGTAAAATTGATTAAAAATAATAATTATTATTCATAATAACATAGAATATATAGAGGAGGATAATATATGTTTGGAAATTTTACGGAAGAAGCTAGAATTATTTTGACACACGCTAAAAAAGAAATGTATGAACTTAAACATCCGTATATTGGAAGTGAGCATTTATTATTGGCAATATTAAAAGAAAAAAATGATATTTCAAAAAAATTATTAGAATATAATTTAAATTATGATAAATTCAAATCAGAAATTGTTAAAGTAGTTGGAAAGGGAACAAAGGAAAGTGAATGGTTCTTATATACTCCCTTATTAAAAAGAATAATCGAAAATGCTATATTAGATAGTAAAGATAATAATTCTGGTAATGTAACGGTTGAACATCTTTTTTCTAGTATGTTAGAAGAAGGAGAAGGCGTTGCTATTAGAATTATGTTAGGAATGAATATTGATTTAGAAGAGTTATATAATGAATTCTCATATAAATTGGTAAGCAAACCTAGAGGTAAAAAAAATAAAAAATTATTGTTAGAAGAACTAGGTGTAGATTTAACGGAAAAAGCTTTAAAAGGCGAACTTGATCCTGTTATAGGTAGAGATAAGGAAATAAAAAGAGTGTTAGAAATATTATCTCGTAGAACAAAAAATAATCCATTATTAATTGGCGAAGCAGGAGTCGGAAAAACTGCAATTGTAGAAGAATTAAGTAAAATGATATCAACCGGTGATGTTCCTATGTCACTTAAAAATAAAAGAATTATTAGTTTAGATATGGCAACAACTGTAGCAGGAACAAAATACCGTGGTGAATTTGAGGAAAGAATAAGAAAAATTTTAAAAGAAATAGAAGAAAATGATGATATAATTCTTTTTATTGATGAAATTCATACATTAGTTGGAGCAGGTGGTGCAGAAGGCGCTATAGATGCTTCAAATATATTTAAACCTGCACTTGCAAGAGGAAAATTAAGATGTATTGGTGCAACTACAATAGATGAATATAAAAAATTTATTGAGTCAGATGGAGCACTAGAAAGACGTTTTCAAAAAGTTTTAGTAGAAATACCAAATAAAAAAGTTGTAAGAGATATTTTGATGAAATTAAAGGGAATATATGAAAAATTTCATTTAGTTAAAATTAGTGATGAAATAATTGATTTAATTATCGAATTATCAGAAAAATATATTTATGATAGAAATCAACCAGATAAGGCAATAGATCTTTTAGATGAAGTTTGCGCTAAAGTAAGTCTAACAGAAAGTAAGGAGTTTAAAAAATATAATTCACTAAATAAAGAACTTAAAGAAGTTTTAAAAAATAAAAATAAATCAATTATTGAGGGCAATTTTGATGAAGCTGCCTCATATAAAGAAAAAGAAAATATCCTAATGGATAAAATAAATAAATTAGAATTAACACTTCATAAAAAGGATAAATACAATATTGTTACAAAAGAAGATGTTGCTAATGTTATAAATATAAAAACAAAAATTCCTGTATATGAACTTTTAAGCGATAATATGTCGGCTATTGATACTTTAGAAAAAAATTTAAGTGGCCATATTATTGGTCAAGATAAAGTTGTAGAAAGTTTAGTAAAAATTGCTAAAAGAATAAAGTTAGGTTTTAATGATGAAAATAAATGTTATGCTATGTTATTTTGTGGTTCATCAGGAGTAGGTAAAACTTTATTAGCAAAAACATTTGGAGAAAGTTTAGTTGGAAGGGAAAATGTTATAAAACTTGATATGGGAGAATATGCAGAAAGTCACTCAATTAGTAAAATTATTGGTGCTCCTCCCGGATATGTAGGATATTCAGATAATAAAAATATATTAGAATTAATAAGAAATAAACCATATTCTGTATTAATATTAGATGAAATAGAAAAATCTGATCCAAATATAATTAATTTATTCTTTCAAATATTAGATGATGGAAAAATAAAAGATTCCTGTGGAAGAGAAGTTAGATTTGATAATGTAACAATTATAATGACTTCAAATATTGGTTTTAATGATATAGAAATAGGTTTTAATAAGAAAAATAATGATGTGGTACTTTCAAAATTAAAAGAATATTTTTCACTTCCATTTATAAATAGAATAGATAATACAGTTATTTTTAATAAATTAAATTATGATAATATAGAAAAAATTACAAAGAAAAAATTAAGTGAATTAAAATCAAAGTATTTAAAGAAAAATATCAAATTACGCTTTTCAAGTGATTTGATTAAGGAAATTATTGACGAATCAAATTACGAAGAATTTGGAGCTCGTAAAATAGATAAAGTAATTAAAGAAAGAGTAGAAAATGAAATAATTGAGAAAGTATTAGATGGAAAAAATAATATTTTGATAAAACCAAATTTAGAAAAAAGTGTTGTTTAGAACATAAAAAGTAAATATTAATAATCTAGTTTGTTAATTTTAATAAAAGTTCTAGTATTTAGTAATCATAATATTAACTAAAAAATATATGAGATAAATATTGCTTGAAAGAAACTATCAGGTATGGTATAATAAATATGTAGGGAATAGTTTGATATAAAGTATTAAATTAAGTGGGTGATAATATGTATAGTATTGATCAATAATCATTTTAAAATAAAAAAAGTTTTTTTAGACTTTTTTTTTTATTTCTTTTGTGATACAATTACTATGGTGATGGTATGGATATTATGAACCAAGTTAAAGAATCTCTTAATAGAAATAGTAATATTAGTGATTCTGTTAAAGAAAACTTAATGGAATTAATTAATATTTTCCATGAAAAGTTTCCCAATATTAGTTTAGAAAATTTAAAAAATAGGTTAGAAAGTCTAGTTATTGAAACTGGAAGCAAATATGTTTATAAAGAAGTTTCAAATTATAATCCAACCTTAAATGTTCTTACTTTAAATATGGAGGAATTGAATAAAAACCATGATATAAAACATATTTTAATGTATGAACTTTTACATATAATTACAGCTAAAGATAATTATGTTGGATTTGATTATGATCATAAACTGATTGCTTTAAATACTGGATATACAGAAATTTTGACTAACAATTTAGTTGGTAATGAGAGCGATAATGAATACCATATAGACGAGGTTATAGCAACAAATTTAATCGCAAATATGATTGGTAATGATATTATGCTTAAAGCATATTTTACAAATGATTTTAATTTAATTAATAATACTTTAGAAAATGCGGGGTTGTAAAATGGGAAAAATAATTGCAGGAATGAATTTTAATTATTATAATAAAGAAGCTAGCAATTTAGCCGAAACACTTTTAGAATTATATAAAGTAAGTATTAGTAATGGTTCATATTTAAAAATGCACGAAATTTTTAAAAGAGAAATTCCATCTAGTAATTGCTTTAATGATTCTAAACATAAAGAAATGGATAATTTGATAAATTTTTGTACAGTTATGGATAGAACAATTAATGCAAGTATGATGGAAGAAAATTTTTATGAAAATGTTCATGGTAAATCTTTATAAATAATCAAAAAATTAAATTTTGATTATTTTTTTTTATTTTAAGCAGGAATTCCTACTTAAAAATTTGTATGTTAATAGTAGGGAGGTGAAATGATGATAAAAAAATATCCATTTGTAAGTCAAACTGGAATAAAGGATTGCGGTGTCGCTTGTTTAAAGATGATTATAAAATATTATGACGGATATATTGGAACAGTTCAATTACAAGGAATGACCAAAACTGATAAATCCGGAACAACAGCTTATCACTTAATAGAAGCTTTAAAACAAATTGGATTTGAAGCTTATGGAGTAAAAGCTAGTATATCTGATATTAATGAAAAAAATATGATATTACCGTGTATTGCAAATGTTACAATAGATAATACATATAATCATTACATTGTAATTTATGAAATAAATTATAAAAAACAGACACTTCTAATTGCTGATCCAGCAAAAAAAATATACAAGATTTCTTTTACTGAATTTGAAAAAATATGGAATAACGTGTTTTTATTCATGTACCCTATAAAAAAAATTCCCTTATATACAAATGAACATAGTCAATTAAAATTCTTATTAAATATTTTATCTATAAATAAAAAAATACTTATTAATACCGTCTTGATATCTATTTTATATTCCATATATTCAGTAATAGGATCTTATTATTTTAAATTTGTTGGAGATGCATTAATCATAAATAATTCTACTAATTTTCTTGTTACAATATTTATTATATTTTTTGTTATGTTGTTATTTAAACTTTTGTCAAACTATTTTCGAAATCAATTGTTGTTGTACTTAAATGAGAAAATAGAAGCTTCCTTAACAAATGGTATATATAAAAAAATCATTTTTCTTCCTTATAATTATTATCGGAATCATACAACTGGAGAAATTGTTTCAAGATTAAACGATTTAAGTAAAATAAGGGAAATGATAAATAAAATAATAGTTTTTCTATTTATTGATTTGCCGCTATCTATTGTTTCTTTTATAATACTTTATCTTATAAGCAAAGAACTCTTTATAGTTTCATTAGTTATAATTATTTTATATATTTTAACTACATTAATTTTAATACCAATATTAAAGCATCATATAGAAATTTGTGAGCAAAAAAAAGTAGAACAGAATTCATATATGACAGAAACTATTAATGGATTTGAAAGTATAAAAGGTATTGGAATTGAAAATTTAGTTATAAAAAAGTTTAATAATAAACTTATAAATTTCTTAAATAAATTATTTAATTTCGAAACATCTTTTAATAAACAATATTTATTAAAAGAGGCAATTTGTGATATAGGATTAATTTTAATAATTTTTATTGGTAGTTTATTAATTGTGGAGGAGAAATTAACTATTGGAGGATTATTGTTATTTAATTCATTATTTTCATATTTTATATTGCCGTTTAAAAATACGTTAGAACTAGGAATTTTAATTATGGAAAGTAAAGTAACACTAAAACGTATCTTAGAAATTACTGAATATAAAATTGATGATGGGTTTTTAGAAAAAGATATGGTAGGAAATATTATGGTTCAAAACTTGAAATATAGTTATGATAGTATAAATCCTATTTTAGAAAATATAAACTTAAATATTAACATAGGTGAAAAAATTATGGTTGTTGGAAAAAGTGGTAGTGGAAAAAGCACTTTATTTAAATTAATTATGAAATATTATAATTTAGATAGAAATCAAATTAAAATAGATAATATTGACATAAATGATTATAAAGATATTTGCATTAAAAACAATATAGTGTATATATCCCAAAATGAAACGCTTTTTACTGATACATTATATAATAATATAAATTTAAACAATGGATCAAATGAAAAATTTTTAGAAATTGCTAATATGTGTTATATTGACGAAATAATTAAAAATAAAAATACAGGATTTTATACTTTAGTAGAAGAAAATGGTTTTAATTTTTCCGGTGGTGAGAGACAAAGAATTGTTTTAGCTAGAAGTTTAATGAAAGATTTTAAAATTTTGATAATTGATGAAGGCTTAAATCAAGTTGACATTGATTTGGAGAGGAGAATTTTAAAAAATATTTTAACTAAATATAAAGATAAAACAATAATTGTAGTATCACATAGAATGGATAATATAGATTTGTTTGATAGAGTAATAGAATTTTCTAATCATAAAATAATAAAGGATGAATGTAAATGAGTGACATAAACGACATAGAAAAGATAGAGTTTATTTTAAGAAGAGAACCTAAAAAAATATATTCTATTAATATATTACTCATATTAACAATTATTATCTTCTTAATTATTTGTTATTTTGTTAAATATCCTAAAGAAAAAATTTATATTGCTAGTGTTATTTTAGAAAAAGATTATATATATTTGACAACTAATATAACTAAAGAGAGTATGGAAAATTTAGAAACTAGTAAATTGTTTATTGATAAAAATAGTTATGATTTTAATCTTGTACAATTTGAACAAGGAAATGATAATAATTATACTGTAACTATACAAATAGATGAGTTACAAATTAAAGAAAACCAAGAATATGTTGTTATTTATTTGAAAGAAAAAGATACAACCTTATTTGAAGAATTAAAAAAGAAATTAAAGGAGGTATTCAATGAGGAAACTTGATAATATGGAACTAGAACAAGTAACAGGTGGTGGAATTGGTACTTGGTTATTAATAGGTGGAGGGGTAGTATTTATAATTGGAGTAATAGACGGCTACGTTAGACCACTTGCTTGCAATTTTTAAAAATGAAAGGATGATTTTATGATACAATTAGAAAAGAAAGAATTACTAAATATTAATGGAGGAAGCATTTCAGGAACAATGATAAATGCGTTTTCTAAAGCATTAAATTCACTACTTGATTTAGGTAGAAGCCTAGGAACCGCTATTCGTAGAATTTCATCTGGTAATTTATGCTAGATAAAATAAAAACAAATAAACAAATAAAAATAATCACCGTCCTAATTTTCTCCATTATTTTTTGTTTATTTTGTTTACCATTATTTCATATATTGATTGAAATAACAGTTAATGCTGGTAGAATAGTTGGATCATTTATTAGAAATTACTGTAAAGTTTTTTAAAAAAAGAGAAAAAATCTCTTTTTTTTATAATCTTTGTAAAAAATTTGTTGAAAAATAAGTACTTAGGTGATATAATAACACTAGTTTTAGAAGAAGGGAGGGATACTAAATGACAAAAGTTGTTGTCCATGACGGAAATGTTGATGGTGCTATTCGTGTACTAAAACAAAGAAATGCAAAAAGTGGCCTCCAAAAAGAAATTAGAGAAAGACAAGAAGGATTTCTAAAACCAGGAGTTAAGCGTAGAAAAGCAAAAGAAGAAGCTATTAAAAATAGTCGTAAAAAAAATAGAGAATATAATAGAGCCGCATAATGTGGCTTTTTATTAAAGAAAGGATTTTTATGCGTAATAAAATATTAGAAGATTTAAAAGCTGCCATGAAAGCACAAGAAAAGGAAAAATTATCAGTAATCAGGATGATTAAAGGTGCTATTCAAATGGAAGAATTAAATAAAAAACACGAATTATCAGATGATGAAGTAATTGCTATAATTTCAAAACAAATTAAATCAAGAAAAGAATCAATTGTTGAATTTGAAAAAGCTAATCGTACTGATTTAGTTGAACAAAATAAACGCGAAATTGAAATTTTAAATACATATATGCCTGAACAACTAAGTGAAGAAGAGGTAAATAAAGTTATAGATGATGCTTTTAATAAACTAAATCCAACAGGAATGTCTGATATGGGAAAAATTATTGGTTCTATATCACCAATTTTAAAAGGAAAAACAGATATGGGATTAGTAAGTAAAATTGTAAAGGAAAAATTAAATAATTTATAATATTCGAGGAATGTTTGAAATAAAACATCCTTTTTATTTAATTTTTTTTGTATCGTATTGACAAGTGTATAATAAACACTTATAATAAAAATTGTGATGATAGATGGATATAAAAAATAGTTGTTATAAGAATCAAGGAATACATGTTATAACTGCGATTTTCACAGTTGAAAAAGGAATTCCTAAAGTATTATTAATTAAAAGAAAAAATGAACCATTTTATGGTGAGTGGTGTCTAACTGGTGGCGCATTACAAAATAATGAAGATTTAATTGATGGAGCTAAAAGAGAAATTTATGAAAAATCTGGAATAGATAATATTGATATATATGAATTTAAAGCTTTTGGAAAATTAAATAGGTCACCAGTTATGAGAATGGTAGCTATAGGATATATTGGGGTTATAGATTTGAATAGGGTTAATATTTTAAAGGAAACTACAAAAACATCTAATGCTGATTGGTTTTCGTTTGATAAAATACCATCTCTAGCTTATGATCATGAAGAAATATTAAGGTATGCTATAGAATTTTTAAAGCAAAAAATAACTGAATCAAATATCTTATCATCATTGTTTCCTAACAATTTTACTATGCCAGAATTACAAAAAGTATATGAAGCAATTTTAAACAAAAAATTTGATAGAAGAAATTTTAGAAAAAAAATATTAAGTTTAAATATAGTAGAAGATACAAATTTAACAACTAAATTTGAGGGCAAGAAACCTGCTAAATTATATAAGTTTAAAAAAAATATAGAAAATAAAAGTGTATTTTAATACATTTTTATTAAATATACTAATGTGTAATTTAAACACTTATGGAGGAGTTATGTCAAAATTATATTTTAGATATGGAGCTATGAATGCTGGTAAAAGTGCTGCCTTATTGCAAACAGCGTACAATTATAAGGAAAAGAATAAAAAGGTTATTTTAATTAAACCTAGATTAGATACAAAAGGTGGTAATAAAATAACATCTAGAATAGGAATTAGCTCTGATGTTGATATTTTATTAGGTTTTGGTGAAAGTTTAAATAAGTTAAAATACAAAAAAATTATCAAAAATTCTGATTGTATTTTGGTTGATGAAAGTCAATTTTTAAGCGAGAAACAAGTTGAAGAATTGTGGCTAATAACTAAAAAATGTGATATTCCAGTAATATGTTATGGAATAAAAACAAATTTTCAAAGTAAATTGTTTGAAGGTAGTAAACGTTTACTAGAATTATCTGATGAATTAGAAGAATTAGCAACTATCTGTTCTTGTGGACAAAAGGCAAGATTTAATTCAAGAATTATTAACGGTAAATATGTTACTGTTGGTGATAATATAGAAATCGATAATAATGAAAAAATAAAATATGAATCACTTTGTGGAAATTGTTATATAAAAAAAGTTATAGAGGAGGCAAATGAAGATGTTATATAAATATGAAGGTGAATTTTTATTATCATTTGATGTTGATATTAATTATGATAAATTAAAAAAAATAAGGGAAGACATTATAGAAAATTGTAGTGTAATAAAAAAATGTGAAGGTGTATTTTCTGATGAGTACTTTTACAAAAAAAATAAACAAAATAGAAAAAATTTTTTTAAAAAAGAATTAGATCATGTAGAAAAAAATCATTGGTGTCCAGATATATATTATTATAAATATGAATATGATGAATATTGCCTTCCTGAAATAATAAATGTGATTGATGATATTTTAAAGGGTAATTATGAAAGAATTAATGATCTATTTTCTACAGAGGATATAAAAATTGATATTAATGACTATAGAGACAATAAAGCTTTATATGATGTTATAAATTTAATTAATGATTATAAAATAACAAATAATGAAATTAGTATAAATAGAGCAAAATATATATTAAGAAATTTTAATCATATAAAACTTGAAGATAAACAAAAAAGTGTTAAAGATTACTATCCTGAACTAATTAAATGTTTTTCCTTTACAAAAAAATCATCTATAAGTAATTTAGAGTTTGAAAAATTAAAAAGTTTTTTAGGTGATGAATGGATTGAAAAAATGACTAATTTTTTTGATTATCAGGAAAATTCAGAAAAATTAGTTACTAATCAATATGTTAAAAAATTAATGAAATAAAGGCTATCTATGCCTTTTTGTTGTTTTATAAAAATATATAGAGTATAATTATATTAACGGCGGGAGGAATTTTATGTTAATTGTTGATAAAATTACAAAATATTATGGTGATTTTAAAGCGGTAGATAATTTATCATTTAAAGTAAAAGAGGGTGAAATATTTGGTCTTTTAGGTGTAAATGGAGCCGGAAAAACTACTACATTTAGAATGATTATGGGACTTTTAGAACCGACTAGTGGTAGTATTACTTTAGATGGTAAAAAAATTGATTATTCAGTTACTGATAAAATTGGCTTTTTAACTGAGGAGAGAAGTTTATTACTTAAAATGACAGTTAAAGAACAATGTTTATTTTATGGTACTTTAAAAGGTATGAGTGAAAATGATATTTTAACTAAACTTGATACTTTATTAAATCGTTTTAATATTAGTGAATATAAGGATAAAAAAATAAAGGAATTATCGAAAGGTAATCAACAGAAAGTACAATTTATAACAGCTATTATAAATGATCCAAAATTACTTATTTTAGATGAACCATTTTCGGGACTAGATCCTATTAATATTGAATTATTTAAAAATGTTATACTTGAAATGTCTAAAAAAGGTAGTATGATTATATTTTCATCTCATCAGATGAATCATGTTGAGTTATTTTGTAAAAAAATAGTAGTTATGTTAAGAGGTAAAGCAGTGCTTGATGGATATATTAGTGATATAAAAGAACAATATAGAAAGAAAAATATTCTAATTAAAGCTGAAATTCAAAAAGATGTGTTAGAGAGTATTGATGGTGTTTTATCAGTAACAGAAAAAGCTGATGAATTTGAGGTTAAAATAGAAAATTCTGATATTGTAGATAATGTATTTAAAGTAGTTAGTAAATGTAAATGTGTTACTAAATTTGTTGTAGAAGAACCATCATTAAATGAAATTTTTGTTGAGAGGGTTGGTGAAAGCTATGAAAAGTAAATTGAACTACTTAATTGGAATGAGTTTAAATAGAAAAATAAAAACTAAATGGTTTTTAGTTGCTAATATAATTATAGCAATTGTAATTGTTGGTGTAATTAATATAGATAGTATTATAACTTTTTTTGGAGGAGATTTCTCGTCAGCTCAAAAAGTATATGTTATCGATAATACAGATAAATCTTATGATATTTTAGAAGAACAATTAAATGCATCAGGTCTTGAAATAGTTGATAGTGATACAAAAAAATTTGATGTTGAAAAAACTGATAAAACTGCTAATGAAATAATAGAAGAAGATAAGAAATCAATTGTAATAGAATTAAATGAAAGTGAGACTAATGAATTAAAAGCTAAAATAATAAGTCAAAGTTTTATTGAGGCAATTGATTATCAACTTATAACTAATGCTTTAACTAATACGAAAGTTAGTTTAAATATCTTATCTTCTGATATATCTATTGAAGAGATTAATAAATTATATGAACCAATTGAAATTGAACGCGAAATTTTAAATGAATCTGAAAAATCTGAAGATGAAAATACAAATATGATTATGACAACTGTTTTTCCAGTAATTATCTTACCATTTTTTATGTTATCAATTTTCTTAGTTCAAATGATTGGCGCAGAAGTTAATGATGAAAAAACAACTAGAGGAATGGAAATAATTATTTCTAATGTGTCACCAAAAACTCATTTTGCTTCTAAAGTAATAGCTGGAAACTTATTTGTTTTAATTCAAGGAATTTTACTTGTTTTATTTGCGACTATTGGATTTTTTGTAAGAAAGTTAGTAGGTGGAAGCAATATTGCTAATGGACTTGGAACAGAAGTAAGTAATGTAATAAATGATATTTTATCATCTAGTTTAGGTAGCCAGTTAATTTATATAATACCTCTTGTTTTAATTTTAATGATTTTAACATTTATAGCTTATTCGCTTATGGCAGGGGTGTTAGCTTCTATGACAACTAATACTGAAGATTTTCAACAACTTCAAACTCCTATTATGATTATATCGCTTGTAGGATATTATCTAGCTATGATGGCATCTGTATTTAATGGAGCACTATTTATAAAAATATTTGCATTTATACCATTTATTTCAGCTATTTTAGCGCCTTCATTATTAATGTTAGGTCAAATTGGAATTTTTCAAATGATAATATCAATTTTGATTATGGTTTTAACAAACTATTTACTAATAAAATATGGTATGAGAATTTATAAAGTTGGTATTTTAAATTATTCATCAAAAGGATTATGGAAAAAAATGTTTAAGGCGGCTAAAAGTGAGTAAGATAAAAAATAAATTAATTTTAAGTTTAGTTTTAATTTTTTCCATAACAGGATGTAATAATAATTATGAAGCAAATATAGATACAAATAAACTATGTAATTGTAACAAGATAGAAAATTGTGAATGTAAAGGTTTATATCAAACAATTGATTATAATGAAGCCAAAGATTTAATTTATAATGGAAATACATTTTTAATTGATGTAAGAAGTGAAATTGAATATAATAATTCCCATATAAAGGGCGCTATTTCAATACCATTAGATGAGATAGAAAATATTAATTATGCTAAAAATATTAATTTAATTGTATATTGCAGAAGTGGATCACGTAGTAAAACTGCCGCTTTAAAATTATTAGATTTAGGATACGTTAATGTTTATGACCTAGGTAGTATGGATAATTGGCAAGAATAATCAAAAATTACAAAAAAGTAATTAAATAAAATAATTTTTGTAGTATAATTATATTTGGTGGTTATATGAAAAAAATTATTTTTTTGTGCATTTTGGCACTTATAAGTCTTACAGCAATAATAATTAAAAATCCTTTGAAAGTTAATAAATCTGATTTAGATTTACGTAATTTTGATGTAGATTTAGAAAATATTGATAAAGTTATGATTGTAGCCCATCCAGATGATGATATGATATGGGGAGGATCACACCTAATTGATGATGATTATTTAGTTGTTTGTATTACTTGTGGTGGTAGAGAAGATAGAGTTTTAGAATTTAAAAATGTTATGAATGCTACAGGTGATAAGTATATTATGCTTGATTATCCAGATAAAACTAATGGTGAACGAGATAATTGGGATACTGTTTATAGTGATATAACAAAAGATATTGAAAGAATTCTTGCAATGAAAGATTGGAAGTTAATAGTTACTCATAATGAAAATGGAGAATATGGTCATATTCATCATAAAATGACACATTCCATTGTAAAAAACGTATATGAAAATAACTATTTAGATAAAGACAATTTATATTTTTTTGGTAAATATTATAAAGCGGATAAAATTGATGAAGTAAAGGATAATTTAGAAGAAATTAGTGAAGAAAATTATAACAAAAAGGACGAAATAATTTATAAATACTATACTAGTCAAAAATCTGTTGCAGATGGATTACATCATATGTTTAAGTATGAAAATTGGATAAAATTTGAAAAAGAAGCATAGAAGAGGTATATATGAATAAATTAAACAAAAAAGACTATTTAAATTTAACTATTTTAGCCCTATTTGTTTTTTTCATTGTATTAATTATTACAAGAGGAGAATATATATATGGCTCTACTACTGATTGGAAAGATCAACATTATCTTTTAGCAGAGTATTTTAGAAATTTATTTTATCAAACTGGTAATTTAATTCCAGAATTTGCTTTAAATATTGGTGGAGGACAAAATATTTTTAACTTTGCTTATTATGGACTTTTAAATCCAATAATAATACTTTCTTATTTTTTACCATTTATTGATATGATGCATTATGTAATTATATCAAGTATATTAATTGTAATTATAAGTTCTATATTATTTTATAAATGGTTAAAAAATAATAATGTTAAAACTAGTATTTGTTTCCTTTCAACATTTATATTTACCTCTGCTTCTCCTTTAATTCTACATAGCCATAGACATATTATGTTTATGAATTATATGCCATTTTTATTATTAGGATTAATAGGAATTGATAAGTATTTTAAAGATAAAAAATTCTATTTAATTACAATATCAACTTTTTTAATGATTTTCACTAGTTATTATTATAGTGTTTCAGGAATAGTTGTTTTAGGTATTTATTATATTTATAAATATTTAAAAGAAAATGAAAAATTTATTATAAAAGAGTTTTTAATTAGTATTTTAAAATTCGCATATTTTATTTTTCTTGGAATTATGATTGCGTCTATTTTATTACTCCCTGTTTTTTCAACAATATTAAATGGACGTGTTAATACAACAAAAGACTTAAATTTATTATCACTATTTATTCCCAAAATAGATATAGGATATGTTTTATATAACAGTTATGGTATTGGTCTAACAAGTATTTCTATAATTTCTTTAATTAGTTTAATATTTGATACTAAAAAAGAAAAAAAGTTTTTAGCGTTTACTCTTATAGCAATTTTTTGTATTCCATTATTTCTATATATATTAAATGGTACACTTTATATTAACGCTAAAGTATTAATTCCATTATTACCACTTATGTGTTATATAATTAGTTTATGTTTGACTAAAATTGAAGACTTAAAAATTCCAACAAAAAAAATAGTCATTGTGATGTTAGCTTTAATTGTAATAAGTTTCTTTACAAGTAGTAAAAATGTATTTATGTCATTTTTGATTGATAGTATTATAGTATTAATAAGTATAATTTTATATAATTTAAAAAATAAAAAACAAATAATTTATATTCCTTTAATACTAATTACTATAATTAATTGTGTTGTTGTAAATTTTGATGATACTTTGTATTTAAAGAGTGATTACGAGAAAGACTTTAATTCATCAATTGAAGAAGATATTAACGATATTACTGATAATGATAAAACAATTTATCGTATTAATAATAATTTGAGTCCATTATCAACAAGTAACAAAATTTATAATATGCATTATTATAGCTCAAGTTTATATTCATCTACATACAATGGAAATTATAATAATTTTTATGTTAATGTATTTCAAAATGAAATTCCATATAGAAATTCAGTAATTAATGGTGAAACAAATAACTTATTATATCAAATATATATGGGAGAAAAATACATAATTACAAAAAATAAAGCAAATTTAGGTTATGAATTAATAAAAGAAAGTGATAACTATAATATTTATAAAAATACTAATTCATTACCAATTGGATATGCAAGTTCGGAAATATTAAATTTTGAAGAATATAAGAAACTAAACTATCCATATAATGTTGAAGCTTTACTTAATAAGATTATTGTAGGTAAACCATCTAGTGAACTAACTTATAGTGATAATTCAGAAAATAACAGTTTTTCTTCAAAAATAGAAAATTATGATATTTCTACTTTAAAAGATAAATTTTCTGATTTAAATATTGAAAATAGTGATGGTTCATATCATTTTAAATTAGAAGAAAATAAAAAAATCACTGTACCACTTGAAAACAAAATAGAAAATAAAATACTAATTGTTTCATTTGATATGAAATTATCTCAAAAGTGTTCGGTAGGAGATACTTATATTATTATAAATGGTATAAAAAATAAACTTACTTGCAAAAGTTGGAAGTACCATAATAATAATTATGAATTTAATTATGTTTTATCGACACCTAATATTGATGAGTTAAATATTGAATTTAGTAAGGGTGAATTTTTAATAGATAACATAAAACTTTATACACTTGATTATGATAATTTGACAAATATAAGTAAAAATATTGATGAGTTCAAAATTGATTATAATAAAACAATTGGTAATAAAATTGTTGGTAATATTAATGTTAGTAATGACGGATATTTTATTTTAAAAGTTCCTTATGATAAAGGATTTAATATTTATATTGATTCAGAAAAAGTTAAATTAGAAAATGTTAATGATGGATTTATAGGCACTAAAATAAGTAGTGGAGAACACAATATAGAAATTGTATATCATACGCCATTTTTAATACTATCCAAAATAATTTCTTTAATAGGTATTATTATGTTTGTTATTTCAATTTTAATTAATAAAAATTACGAAAAAGTAAAACAATATGTTTTAAATAACAAATTAGTTAAATTTGGATTAAAAAAATATAGGCAATACGAAGAAATAATTAATTATTTATTTATGGGTGGTTGTACTACTATTGTTAGTATCGGTACATATACAATATGTTCAAGTTTATTTCATATTCATTATCAAGTTAGTAATGTAATATCTTGGTGTTTTGCGGTTATTTTTGCTTATATTACAAACAAATTATTTGTATTTAAAGCAAAAAATAATGATAAAATATTATATGAAATATATCAGTTTGTAAAATTCCGTATATTATCTTTACTAATTGATATGGCATCAATGTATGTATTAGTTGACTTATTTAAAATTAATGATTTAATTTCTAAAATATTAGTTCAAGTAATAGTTGTTGCCCTAAATTATATATTTAGTAAATTGTTTATTTTTAAGAAAAATAAAAATTAATAACTAAAAAATCCCATTTTAATTTTAAAAACATATGAATTTTTTCATGTGTTTTTTAATACAAAATATTCATACTTTGAATTTACTTATTGACTTATAAATGATATAATTATAAAGATTGGAGGATAGTTATGGAAATAAATGAATTGTACAATATTTATAATAACTATTTAGAACGAATAAATGATTTATGGAGGTCACTTTGAACCTGATAAAAAAATTCAGAAAATAAAAGAATTAGAATCACAAATGGATGAGACTAATTTTTGGCAAGATAAAAGACGTAGTGAAAAAGTAATAAACGACCTAAATTATTTAAAAAAGCAGCTAAATGAAGTAGAAGAATGTAAAAAAAATGTTGAAAATGATATTGAAACTATTAGCTTGTTAAAAAATGAATTTGATCTTGAATTAGTTAAAATATTGCAAGAACAAATTGAAGTATTGGATAAAAGAATAGAAAATTTGGAAATATCTTTATTATTAAGTGGTAAGTATGATTCATTTGACGCTATAGTTGAAATTCATAGTGGAGCAGGTGGAACAGAAGCCTGTGATTGGGCAATGATGCTAAAGAGAATGTATGTCAGATGGTGTGATACAAAAGGATACAAAATAGAGTTAATTGATGAACAGCGTGGGGATGAGGTTGGCATAAAAAGTTCAACAATCATTGTTCACGGAATTAATAGTTATGGATATTTAAAAGGTGAAAAAGGAGTTCATAGATTAGTTAGAATTTCACCATTTGATTCTAATTCTAGACGTCATACCTCGTTTGCTTCAGTTGATGTTACACCATTATTCGATAATAAAGATATTAATATCGAAATACAAGAATCGGATATAAGAGTAGATGTTTATAGATCAAGTGGGTGTGGTGGACAAGGAGTTAATACAACTGATAGTGCAGTTAGAATTACTCATTTTCCAAGTAAAATAGTTGTTACATGTCAAAATGAAAGAAGTCAAATTCAAAATAAAGAAAAGGCTTTGGAAATATTAAAAAACAAGTTATATCAATTAGAGTTAGAAAAAAAACAAAATGATTTGAAAGAATTTAAAGGTGATTTAATGGATATAAACTTTGGCTCACAAATAAGAAGTTATATAATGCATCCATATTCACTAGTAAAAGATCATAGAACAAATGCAGAAACTAGTAATGTTTTAAAAGTTTTAGATGGTGATATAGACTTATTTATCACATCATATTTAAAAAGGAGAAGTTAGTATGTTGTTTAAGAAAAAACACGATGAAAATATTTTAAAAAAAATATATAAACGTGATAGATTGAAACGTTATTCACAATTTATAATAGGAATTATAATATCTGCTATTGCTTATAATGTATTTATGCTTCCAAGTTCTGTTGTTTATGGTGTTGGAGGAGTAGGTGTTATATTTAAGCAATTATTTGATTTTAATCCATCATATGTTATATTGGTAGGATCTATTATTTTGTTGATTTTGAGTTTTATTTTATTAGGCGTAGAAAAAACAAAAAATTCAATTATTGGTTCACTTTTATATCCTATATTTGTAGAATTAACAAGTTTTATACCAAAATATATAAATTTAAATGATGCTGATCCAATTTTAATAGTAGTATTTGGAGCAGTAATAATGGGATTTGGATTAGGATTAATTTTTAAATCTGGTTTTACAACTGGAGGAACTGATATTTTAAATCAAATTGTTGCTAAATATTTTAAAATGTCACTAGGAACATCAATGTTTTTTACAGATGGTTTGATTATTCTAAGTAGTGTATTTGTATTTGGATGGACAAAATTAATGTATTCAATTATATCATTATATATTATTAGTATAATGACTGATAAAGTTATTTTAGGTATATCTCAGTCAAAGGCATTTTACATAATTACAGAACATGAAACAGAAGTTAAGAGATACATTACTAATACATTAAAACATGGTATTACTGTTTTAGATGGTAGAGGTGGGTATACTGGTAATAATCAAAAAGTTATTATGTGTATTATTCCAACTAAAGAATATTTTATGGTAAAAGAAGGAATATATCAAATTGATCCTTCAGCATTTTTTATAGTAACAGATGCTTATGAAGTATCTGGTGGTATTTAGATAGAGGTGTATTGATGAATTTAATTAAAATGAAAGGTGTTAATAAACAATATAAAAATGGTGTTACAGCTATTTATGATATGGATTTAACAATTGAAAAAGGAGATTTTGTTTTTATAATTGGATCAACTGGTTGTGGAAAATCTACACTAATAAAAATGTTATATCGTGAAGAAAAACCAACAAGTGGAAAAATAATTGTTGGTGGAATTGATGTTGCTAAACTAAGAAATGGTAAAGTTTATAAATTACGTCGTAAAATTGGAGTTGTTTTTCAAGATTTTAAATTATTGACTAAATTAACAGTTTATGAAAATGTTGCTTTTGCTTTGGAAGTATTTGGATTACCAAAAAATGAAATACATGAAAAAGTAATAAAGGTTTTAGATTTAGTTGGATTAAAAAATAAGGCAAAACATTATCCAACTGAATTATCAGGTGGAGAACAACAAAGAGTTGCAATAGCTCGTGCTATTGTTAATGGACCTAAGTTACTTATATGTGATGAACCGACTGGAAATCTTGATGAAGTAACAAGTTTAGAAATTATGAAAGTGTTAGAAGAAATAAATAAATTAGGAACTACAATTATCATGGTTACACATGATACAAAAATTGTATCGATTATGAAAAAGAGAGTTATTTTACTTGATTCAGGTAGAATTTTAAAAGATTATGAGAAAGGAACTTATGTACATGAAGGCGTTTAGAATTTTAGGTAGAAATATACGTGATTCTTTTAAGAGCGTATTTCGTAATTTTTCTCTTTCTTTAGCATCTATTTCTTGTATTACTATTACACTTTTAGTAGTATCTGTAGCTATAATTTTAACATATAATGTTAATAATTTTGCAGAATCTGTAGAAAAAGATGTCACAATTGTCGCATTTTTGGATGTGGATATAACTGAAGAAGAAACAAAGAAAGTTGAAGATGAAATAAAAAAATTAGATAATATAGATACATATATATATCGTTCTAAGACTGATATTACAAATGAAATGATGGATTCATCTGAAGTTTTCTCATCAATTATGTCAGAATGGACAGAAGATGAAAATCCACTTCAAGCAACGTTTCAAGTAAAAGTTATAAATATTGAAACTATTGGTGATGTAGCAGAAAAAATCAAAAATATTGATAATGTTTCTGTTGTTAAATATGGAGAAGGTATGGTAGAACAACTGGTGTCAGTTTTTGATACCGTAAAAAATATAAGTTTAATAGTAGTTCTTGCCTTAATTTTAGTTACAGCATTTTTGATTTCAAATACAATTAAAATCACAATTTTTTCTCGTCGTAGAGAAATTGAAATTATGCGTTTAGTTGGCGCATCAAATATAAATATAAAAATACCTTTTCTTTTTGAAGGATTATTTTTAGGAATAATTGGTTCTATAATTCCCGTTTTAGTAACAATATATGGATATGTTGCTATATATAATAAATTTGGAGGAAAATTATTTACTCAAATAATTCAATTAATTAAGCCAGAACCATTTGTATATTTTGTTTCATTAGCATTAGTTGGTATTGGTATGATTGTTGGTATGTTCGGTAGTTGGCGTGCTGTAAAGAAACATTTAAAAATATAGGTGGTGCAATGAATAAAAGAGTTTTAAGTTATGTAGGCGCTTTATTAGGAGGATTTTTATTCACCATTCCATGGATATTAGTTTATATTTATGGAGAAATGTTGTTTTCTATTTTAGTTACTTTCATTGCTTATGGTGCATTATTAGGATATAAAAAATTTGGTGGTGAAATAAATAAAGATACAAAAGGTGTAATTATTTCTGTTAGTTTAATAGTAATTACAATAACTACTTTAATAATTATTCCTTTATGTTTACTATATAATGAAGGTTATATTGTTAGTTTTAAAAACTTAAAATTAATTTATAGCATTTCTGAATTCAAAATAATAATATTAAGAGATTTAATTGTTTCAATAGTATTTACTATTATTGGAATAAGCGGTGTTATTTCAAAATTAAAAAGTCAAGTAGATGAAGATGTTTCAAATAAAAAATTAGGTGAATTAGAAAAAGTTAAAATTGCTTTTCAAAAATACAACGCTACTAATAAATATAGTGCGGTAGATAAATATAGTATATTGAATTTAATAAATAATGATAAAGCTTTATTTAATAGATTACTGATTAGTCAAATTATAAAAAAATATCATGGTAAGTATTATTTTAGTGAAAATGCAGAAAAAAATACTTTGTACCGTTTCTTTAGTTTGTATTTAAAAATACTTGCAGTTTTAATAATTATTTTTATATTAATATTTTTCTTAGTATATTTTAGTAAATAAAAACAGCGTGTAATACGCTGTTTTATCGTGCTTCTTTTTTTATTAGTTTTGCATGTAATACAACTCTTAATTGATTATTGTAACATGATGATAAAGTGACAATTTTATCATTTTGATTTAATTGAACACCAAAATTATAAAAACTTCTAGAACTTAGATTACCTAAAAATTCTGTAAATTTTTCATCATCATCAAAATCTGTTTGAAGATAATAAGATTCTTCTGGAATGGTATAAACACTGAAAACTTGCCATAATGTATTTTCATACTTAGTCGATATTTTTAAAATGTGATTATCAGGATTTTCATACCACCATGAATCAACTACATATCTTAACGAACCAAATATGGTGTTGTTATTCATACCATGTCCGTAAATTATTGTATTTTGATTAAAATCTTCAGGGTTATTTCTATAATCCATATATACCCACCCGGCTTCATTGTAAGAATTATCAAAGGCATGATGTAAATAATAATTGTTATCAGTTGTTTGAACGACTGGATAATTAATATTTGTGCCATTTAATTTTACCCATGCTACAGTATCATTATTTTTATTTATAAGAGAATTAAAATCAACACTTATAAGTGGAGTATTTATATAATCCCAATAATCATTTGCTTCTATATTAGAATTACTATTTTCGTCTGGTTCGATTTGTGGTTCATCAGGAGGATTAATAATTTCTGTGTTTTCATTGTTGCTTATTTCAACCAAAGAAACCAATTTTCTAATATTTAATTCTTGTGTCTCTATTTCTTTATAATTTATTTGCTTAACTGTTATTTTGTATAGTGAAATAGATAATATTATTGTAAATGATATATATAAAAACCAAAATTTTTTTGTTTGTTTTATCATAGTATCACCAATTATATTATAACCTAGTTATTATATATTATCAATTAATAATATTTTTAAAATGTAAAATTTTGTCTATCTATTGTGTATAATGTTTCTAATTGTTGACCATATTAAAAATAACTGCTATAATCATGTTAAAGATAGGAGAGGTTGAAATGAAAAAAATAGAAAAAATATTGTTAGTATTTGTTTTTATGGTTGTTGGTTTATTTGGAATGGATAGTGTTAATGCTGCCGAATTATCTGTAAAATATAATGTTTCTAGTTATGAATATTTTTTTGATGGTAGTAGTCAAAAATTAAATGGTAGTCTTGTAACTGAAAAAAATGATGTAATAAATACAGCAATTTCAAAATTTTATACTGCTGCAAGCGGAGCAGAAAAGGTTAATGTTGTGCCATTTAAATTTAATGTTAAAAGTGGATCAACTTGGGAATCAACTGATAAAATTACAATGTATATAAATATACCAAACGAATTAAATTTAGATGATTCTACACATATTTATTTAATGAAAATTGATGCAGCAACAGGAGCTTATAAAGTATATTCTGTAGATGGTCAATTTAATGGACTTACTTACTCTATAAAAAGTGAATCAGAAATTTCAGATTTTCTACAAAATCAAATAAGAATTGATAAAGTAAATGGTAAAAATATTAGAGAAAACTTAAGCAATAAATTTGCTATATTAGAAACATCTGATTTTAGTACAACTGGTGATACATATTACGCATTAATTACATGTAAAGGAAAAGAAATAACTACGACAACTACTACAACAACAACAGTTCCAAATCAAACAACAACTACTACAATTGAAAATCCAAAAACATTTGATGCTAATAATCAATTATATATTGTGATTGGTGTGATCGGTTTAGTAGGAATTATTGGATTAGGCGTAAAATTTGCTTCATCAAGTAAATAAAAAGCAAATATAAACTAAACAAACAAGTTTCTTGTTTGTTTTTTGTATAAATAAAATTTCATGAAAATTTAAAAATGTAAAATTATGTCTAATAAATATGCATAATGGTGATATTTATTGACCACACTAAAAATAGTTGTTATAATCTACTTAAGGATAGGAGAGATTGAAATGAAAAAAATTGAAAAGATATTGTTAGCATTTGTTTTTATGTTTGTTGGATTATTTGGAATTCAAAATGTAGATGCTGCATTAGCAGTAAAATATAACAAGGAAAACTATGATTATTTTTTTACTGGAAGTAATAAATTAGATATGAATCTTGTAACAACAGAAAATAGCGTAATAAATACAGCAATTTCAAAATTTTATACTGCTGCAAGTGGAGCGGAAAAAGTTAATGTTGTACCATTTAAATTTAATATTAAGAGTGGGTCAACTTGGGAATCAACTGATAAAATCACAATGTATATAAATATACCAAATGAATTAAATTTAGATGATTCTACACATATTTATTTGATGAAAATTGATGCAACAACAGGTGCTTATAAAGTGTATTCTGTAGATGGTCAATTTAATGGACTTACTTACTCTATAAAAAGTGAATCTGACGTCCAAAATGCTCGTAATTCATTGGTTATAGGTGAAAAGAAAAAAGATAACGGATTGAATTACTTAAGTGATAAATTTGCTGTGTTAGAAACATCTGATTTTAGTACAACTGGTGATACATATTATGCATTAATTACATGTAAGGGAAAAGAAGTAACTACAACAACTACTACAACTACAGTTCCAAATCAGACAACAACTACAACAACTACAGTTCCAAATCAGGCAACAACTACTACAATTGAAAATCCAAAAACATTTGATGCAAATAATCAGTTATATATTGTAGTTGGTGTAATCGGTTTAGTAGGAATTATTGGATTAGGTGTAAAATTTGCTTCATCAAGTAAATAAAAAGAACAATTAAGTTCTTTTTTTTTGATTTTTTAATATAATTAACTGGTGATAATATGCAATTTAAAGAAGGAGATTTAGTAACTAGAAATTCCTATAACAATGATATGGTATTTAAAATTACATCTATAGAAGATAGCAATTGTTTTTTAAAGGGAATAAATGTTAGGTTAGTTGCAGATAGTCCTATTAGTGACTTGGTAATTTTTGATAAAGAATTTAAAGAAGATCAAGAATTTCTTGATAGGATAAAACCAAATACTAATTTTTCTCGTAGCGAATTTTTTTATTTGCCAGGTAAAATTTTACATATTGATGGTGATAGTGAATATTTAGAAAAGTGTTTAAAATACTATGAAGAAGATAATTTAATGGCAATAGGTGTTAGAGAAGATGAAGAAAATGTTCCAAGTAAAATTAGAGAACTGTTGGAAATTCATAATCCAAATATTTTAGTAATAACTGGTCATGATGCTTACTATAAAAAAAAAGGTGGAAGAGATGAGCTAAATGCATATAAAAATAGCGGAAATTTTGTATCTGCTATAAAGGAAGCAAGAAAATTTGAACATAGTCATGAAAAGTTAATAATAATTGCGGGTGCATGTCAATCAAATTATGAAGAATTGATAAAAGCAGGTGCAAATTTTGCATCAAGTCCTAAAAGAATTAATATTCATGCATTAGATCCTGCCATAATTGCAACACGTATAAGTTTATCAGACATTAGTAAAGATATTGATTTAATAAGTATTTTAGAAAATACTAAATATGGTAGTGATGGTATAGGCGGAATTAAAACAAAAGGAACAATGTATATAGGTTACCCTAGATGAGGAGGATTAAATGACTGTTGAGCAAATTAGATTAAAACTTAATGATTTTTTGGGCAAAGATGTTATTATAAAATGTAGTCTTGGAAGAAATAAATATGAAAAATATAATGCAAAAATAAAAGAATTATATAAAAATGTTTTTTTAGTTGAAGTAAAAGAATCAAAAATAAAGAATGAGATAAAGTCATTTTCGTATTCAGATATAATTACTAAAACAATAAAAATAGATTGTTAAATTTTTAGTTATAACTATTGCTTTTAGAAAAAATTTATTATACAATTAATGTGTAATAGATAGACTGAAGGGAGAGATTTACTTGAAAATTACATCTGTAAATGTTCATAAAACAGAAAAAGAAAACTCAAGAATGAAAGGAATTGCTTCTGTAGTAATTGATAATTGTTTTGCAGTTCGTGATATTCGTATTATACAAGGTGATGATAAATTATTTATAGCAATGCCAAGTCGCAAGGTAGCTGATGATAAATATCATGATATAGCTCATCCAATTGATCAAGCAACAAGAGATATGTTTGAAAAAGCAATATTAGATGCTTATAATGAAGCCGAATAAAATCGGTTCTTTGTCAAATAGTGTTGGTCAACAATAAATTTGATAAATGAATTGTGATTATAATGGATGATGAAAATCATCCTTTTATAATGCCTTTAATTAAGAAAATACGAGATATAAAATGATCATATTTTCTATAGCCAAAAGCAACTCTTTTAATACATTTAATTAAATTATTAGTGCCTTCTATAATTCCATTATTAATATCATATTTAAATGAGTTTTCAATATATTTAATATTTTCTTTATATAATTTTAATGCTTGTTTCATTTTTGAAGATAGATTTTTGTTTTGATTTAATGTTATTGCTTTAAACTTGTTAAAATCTTTTTCTTTTAAAGAATTGATTAAACCTTGATAACATTCATAAGTAGCTTTTAGAAGTGGATTTGTATTAATCAAATATTGAACAATATCTTTTTGGGACATATCTTTGTGAAAATGTTTAGAGTATTGTTTTTCTTCAGATAAATCATTTTCATTTTTAACGATTAGTTTCCAATAGTCCTTTAATTTATTATAATTATGGTTATCTTTTTTACATAAACTAACTCTAGTACTATTTAAGGCATTATAAGCTTGAACTACAATATGAAATCTATCAATAGATATATTGGCATTTTTAAATAATTTTTTAGCTAAATGGATATAGCCTGAATAAAAATCAATTGATATGTGTTTTACTTTATCACGTTCTTTTTTAGAATATCGTCTAAAATATTTCTCTAAGGTTCTAGATTTTCTCGAATCATTTATATCAAATAAGCTATTATTATCATTATTAGTAATAATAAAAGCCATTTTACCTTTAGTATCTTCATTGATTTTGGTAAAGTAGGATGCCTTAAAACAGTATTAGATGATATTTCATTTAGTATACGATCAATGATAGAAACAGAAACATCCATTCTTTTAGCTATATCTTTTTCTGATTGCTTTTCCATAAGTTCTAATCTTATTTTAAGATTAGTATTATTAGAAATATTCTTATTTTTATCAACAAGATTAGTTTCAGCAATAAAAGTATTATTACAGTGCTTACAAAAGAAACGTTGCTTATGAAGAATTAATCTAGTTAAACAATTTCCTTGTTTAGGAATTTTAACAATACAATTTTTTCTAAAACCCCATTTTATAATATCATTTGTAGATTGATTAATAATTTTACAACAAGGACAAAATTCAGGGTTATAGGTTAAAACACCCTCAATTATCTTATAATTTTTTCCTTTTATAATTTTTTCTTTGCATTCTGTAATAATATGAATATTTTTATCTTTAATATTTAGTAAATTTAGTATATAATTATTAGTAGACATAAGTTTATTCCTTTCAATGTTTTCTTAACAATTACATTGTATCAAACTTATGTCCTTTTTTTAAATAAAAATAGTGTAGTGATTTACACTCACCAACACTATTTATAATACAACCTAAACTAATATGTACATAAACCCTTATAAATAAAGGGTTTTATTATTTTTATAAATGTTGACGATATGGAACTTAGTCGCCCCCTGAAGAGAGCAGGCCCCTGGAAGTGACGAAAGTGATGCAACACTATTAGAAAAAACAGATGGAATAGATTATCCAGATTCACGATATTATAATTTATATCCATATAAATATGAATTAAATACAGATAATTGGTATGATTATACAAGTGGACTGATAGGAGATGCTACAAAAGAAATAGCTAACACTAAAACAAATTCATCAGGTGGAAATAGAGGTTTATGGTTTAGTGATTATGCTACTTTTCCTACGGCTGCTAGCCCTTGTTTCCTCTGTGGTGGTTACTTTGGTAATGGCTCTCTTGCGGGCGTGTTTGGTTTCGGTCGTGCCACTGGCTCTGCGAATAGCTACTACGCTTCGCGTTTAGTTTTAGCTTATTAATATAGTTTTTTATAAATGTAAATATCATAAATTTTATAAAGATTATTGTAAGTTTACACTAATCTTTTTTAATATTATTAAAAGTTGTATCATATAATTTCTAGAGGAGGAATTATATGGATAAGGTAGAAAATTTTAATACATTAGGACATGTTGTAACTTTAAGTGAAAGAAAGAATATAGTTATTACTGGTGTAAAAAAAATAGAAAGTTTTGATAATGAAGAATTTTTAATGGAAACAAATATGGGATTTATTGTTTTAAAAGGAGAAGAATTAGAAATTATTAAACTTGATACATATCAAGGAAATGTTTCTATAAAAGGAAAAGTTAATAGTTTAACATATATGGAAAGTTTATCGAAAAAAGATAAAGAAGATGGAGTGTTCAATAAATTATTTAGATGATGAATTTGAAAACACAAATTATCTTAGTTATATTTTCATTTATATATGGTTTTTTATTTTCTATATTTTTAAATATTAACTATAAATTTATCTATAGTAACAATAAATTTATAAAAATTGCGACATCTTTTATTATAATATTAATATCTGTTTTAGTTTATTTTATTGGTATAAGAAAAATTAACAATGCTATTTTACATCCATATTCCATACTAATGGTAATTTTAGGCTTTTTTGTTGACATTTGTCTTCACAGTATTATTGCCAAAAAATACAAAAAATGATATACTACTATTATGGTAGGTGGTTGGTGTATGGCTAAAAGAATTATAACAAAAGCATCAAAAACCCGACTGATTGTTTTTGGTGGTCTTTGTGTTGTTGTTATATCATATTTTATTATAAATACTTTTTCTATGTTATTAAATATAAAAAAACTAAGTTCTGAACAACAAACATTACAAAGTAACTTGGTTCAGTTACAAGAAGATGAAGTAAATTTGACAAAAGAGTTATCTAAATTAAAAAATGATGAATATAAAGCAAGATATGCAAGAGAATATTTTTTGTATTCTAAAGAAAATGGGGAATATATTTTTTCAAATATTTTAGATGATGATCAAACTGATATTAATGAACCAAATGAAACTAATAGTCTATACTATTATGTGATTGCTGCAGTTATTTTAATATCACTATTTATGATATTATTTATTATAAAGAAAATTAATAAATCAAGAAAAAAATAAGGAAATATAAGGGGTTGGAAATATGTATAAAATAGGTGAACAATTTAATATAGATTATGAATCAGCGAAGGCAAATCCCAAATGTGTCATAATGGGTCAAAAATATCGTATTACTGTTATGACTGAAAGGCTGGTAAGACTTGAATATAATGAATCTGGCATTTTTTTAGATCGACCAACCCAATTTGCTTGGCATAGAAATTTAGGAATTACAGATTTTAAAATAAAGCAAGATTCAAAATATATTGAAATAACTACAAAATATTTTTGCTTAACTTATCTAAAGGAAAAACCATTTGGTTCAACTAAGTTAAATCCAACAGCAAATTTAAAAGTTGAACTATTGGGTAGTGAACGCGTATGGTATTATGGGCACCCTGAAATTAGAAATTATGGAAGTCCAGGGTTAGAATTATATGAGAATCAAAAGAGTACAAAAAAACATAAAGTCAAATATAAAAAAGGTTTATATTCAATAGATGGGTTTGTAAGTATAGATGACTCTAAAAGTATGATAATAGAAGAAACTGGAAGTGTCATTGAAAGAAAAGAAGAAAAAGGTAATGTTGATATATACTTGTTTATGTATTATAAAAATTTTCAGGGATGTTTAGATGACTATTATCATTTAACTGGATATCCTGCATTGATTCCAAGATATGCACTAGGAAATTGGTGGAGTCGCAATATTGCGTATAATGATGATAATCTAAAAGATTTAGTCAATAATTTTGAAACAAAAAACATACCACTTTCAGTATTAGTTTTAAATAATGAGTGGCATTTAAATAAATACGAAAATATTTCAAATATAAAAACTGGGTTTACGTTTAATAACAATTTAATAAAAAATCCGAATGAAGCAATAAAATACCTACATTCTAAGGGAATTAGATTAGGACTTAACATAGATCCAAGCGATGGAATTTATCCATACGAGGTTTATTACAATAAAATTTGTGAATATTTGCAAGTAACTCCAGGTACAGTAATTCCATTTAATGTATTAGATCCTAAATTTTTAGATGTTTATTTAAAACTGCTTATTCATCCATTAGATAATTTAGATGTAGATTTTTATTGGTTAGATTATACATATCCTAAAAAAAAGCAAGAACTATGGATTTTAAATCATTATAATTTTTATGATATGATGAGAAATTATAAAAGAAGACCAATGTTACTCACAACTAATTCATTAATTGCGCCTCATAGATATCCTGTTTTATATTCTGGAAAAAGTACTGTTAGTTGGGATACGTTAAAACTAATTCCGATTCATAATTCAAGTGCAGCAAATAATGGAGTAAGTTGGTGGAGTCATGATATTGGCGGATTTTATAAAGGTATTGAGGATGATGAGTTATATACCAGATATGTTCAACTAGGAACATTTAGTCCAATTTTAAAATTTGGTAGTGAAAGAGGAAAATATTACAGAAGAGAACCTTGGAAATGGGGATATAAGACTTATAATATAGTAAAAGATTATTTAAAACTAAGACATCGATTAATTCCCTATTTATATACTGAAGCATATAAATATCATAAGAATGGAATACCTGTTATTCAACCAATTTATTATAAGAATCCTGAAATGTATGATGATTTGTCATACAGAAATGAATATTATTTAGGTAGTGAATTATTTATTTGTCCTATAATAAATAAAAAAGAACAAGTTATGCAACGTGTAATTCATAAATTTTATGTTCCGGATGGAGTTTGGTATGATTTTGTAACTGGCAAGAAATTTCCTGGTGGAAAAAGTTATGTATCATTCTTTAAAGATGATGATTATCCAGTGTTTGCTAGAGCAGGTTCTATAATTACATTAGGAGAAAATGATAATATAAATGATACAACTCCTCCAAAAAATATGGAAATTCAAATCTTTCCAGGAAGAAGCAATAAATATGATTTGTATGAAGATGATGGTGTAAGTAATTTATATAAAAATGGATATTTTCTAAAATCATCAATAGAATATAATTATTTACCAAGTAATTATACCGTAATAATTAGAGCAACTGAGGGAAAAAGTGGTATTGTACCAGAAAAAAGAAATTATAAAATAAGATTTAGAAATACTAAGGAAGCAAATGATGTTATTGTTTATTTTAATAATGATCCATTAGATTATCAGAGTTATGTAGAAAATACAGATTTTATAGTTGAAATAAAAGATGTTCCGACAATAGGACAATTAACTTTGAATTGTAAGGGAAAAAATATTGAAATTGATGCTGTCAGATTAATAAATGAAGAAATACAATCAATATTATATGATTTACAAATAGAAACAGAAATGAAAGAAACAATAGATCAGATAATATTTAGTGAATTACCAATTAAGAAAAAAAGAATAGCACTTAGAAAACTAAGAAAAGTTGGATTGGAAAGAAAATTTATTCGTTTATTTTTAAAATTATTAGAATACATTAGCGAAGTTTAATAATTATATATAAAGTTCATTAAAATTGAACTTTTTGGTACTATAAAAGTGTAATAATTAATTACAGAAATGTGATTGATTATTACACTTCTTTTTATTATGATTGAAGTGATTGGATAACGTTGGACTTTTAGAGATAAAGTTCTCGTAATAAAAAGTGTTATCCAACCTTCACATAATATATTCGATTAAGCAAGTTGAGGATGAAATAATACTCGTGTAAAGAGCCAAAATGAGGATATGTAGAAGAGTTGGAACCAGTCATAATAGTAAAGAATGGAAAGGATAATTAATATGAAATATGGAGTTGGAATTGATATTTCAAAAGGAAAAAGTACAATTGCTATTTTAACTACGGCAGGTGAAGCTATTGAGGAACCTTTTGAAATCTCACATGATGTAAATGGATTAAAATTATTGGAAGAAAAAATAAAAGATATTCCTAAAGATGATTTAAAAATTATAATGGAAGAAACTGGAACATATCATTTGCCAGTCTATTGTTATTTACTTGATAAAGGTTACTTTGTTGTAGCGGAAAATGCTTTAAAAATAAAAAAATATCTTGATCGTGGATTAAGAAAAGCAAAGACAGACAAAAATGATTCATACAAATTGGCAGAATATTGTTGTGAAAATTGGTATAAGTTAAATAAACAATACAAAAACTCTGAAACATATGATAATTTAAGATTTTTGTCTAGACAATATATAACAAGTATAGAAATTCAAATACAAGAAAAAGTGAATTTTTCTAATTTATGTGATTTACTATTTCCTGGATTTAATAAATTATTAGATGAAAAAACATTTATATTAGGATTAGAAATTTTTAAGAAATATTATCATCCTGAAATTGTCAAAAATAAAAAACAATCTCAATTTGTTAATGAGATTGATAAACTTTCAAAAAAATTAGGACATAAAGGAGCTGGAATCACTTTAGCTAACAAGATTTTTAATCTAGCTCAAAACACAATAAGTGTACGTCCTAATAATAAATATGCACAACTTTCATCAACAAGCTGCGCTGATGCTTTAATTTTACAAATAAAAACATCTAAAGAAATTATATCAAATATGAATGAACTTTCAAAGGAATTATCTTAATATGAAGTAATTAGTGAAATACCAGGATGTGGAAATAAATTAACATCAAGAATTATTGCTGAAATTGGTGATATAAGAAGGTTTAAAAATGCAGGAAGTTTAATAGCTTATGCAGGACTTGATGCGCCACCATATCAATCAGGACAATTTGAAGCAACTAATCGCCGCATATCTAACATATTCGGTATATGGAAAATGTAACAGTACAACATGTGAAGAAGTATATATAAATAATGTTAATACAGGTTACTTGAATGATACTCAGAAATTCACTGATCAATATTTAAATGGAGCAACTATAACAGGCTGTAGTGGAGAAACAGTGAGTGCAGCTGTCATGAGTAACATGAATTAATGTGAAAGTGGAAATACGTATATAGAGGCAAAAGCAAGTACAACCGGAAATATAACAGGAATCTATGACATGAGTGGAGGAAACTTTGAATATGTTATGGGAGTTATAACTATAAATAACAAATTAGTAAGTGGAAATCATAACAGATGGAATAGTGGATTTAATGGAATATATAGTGCTCCTGGAAATAATGATAGTGATGCAACAATATTAGAAAAAACAGATGGAATAGATTATCCAGATTCAAAATACTATAATTTATATTTATACAATTATGATTTAAATACAGATAATTGGTATGATTATACAAGTGGATTATTAGGAGATGCTACAAAGGAAATAGCTAATACCAAAATTAATGCATCTAGTGGAAGCACAGGTTTATGGTTTAGTGATTCAGCTGTTTTTCCTACGGCTACTGCTCCTTGGTTCTACCGTGGCGGTTATTTTGGTGATGGCTCTCTTGCGGGCGTGTTTTGTTTCCATCGTGCCGGTGGCGGTGCGAATGTCTACAGCGCTTTGCGTCTAGTTCTTGCTTATTAAAACATAAATTATTAAAACATTTTAATACAATATTGAATTATATATTTATGTATGTTATAATTAATTTAGTTTTATTAAAAGCAATGAAGAAAGAGTAGTAATTATAAAATATTCTTGTAGAGAAAAAGTGGTTGGTGAAAACTTTGGATATTTTATTGTGAACTTACTTTCCTAGTTTCATATATGATAAGTATATGACGTATGTTTGCGTTAAAAATATAAAGAGCATAAAGATTTTTATGAATTAAGGTGGTACCGCGGATTAGATTCGTCCTTAATTGATAAAGTCTTTTTTGTGTATAGGAGGTATTTATGGAATATTTTTTTACTTATATAATTGCATTCTTACTAATTTATTTAATATATTTTTTATTTGTAGTTAGTAGAAAAAGAACAACAGAAAAATTAAAAAATAGTATTGAAGTTAGATACTTAATAAATAGATATAACATAGAATTAGATAAAATTGATATGAAAAAATTATCAAATAGAATAGCAATTTCGAATTCATTTATTATGGCTACTGTGTTTATTATAATTTTATTTGTTAAAAACTTTATTTTAAAAATGTTATTGGGATTTGTTAGTTTAATACCACTTATATTATTGGTATATCATATATTAGCAAAATCTTTAAAAAAGGAAGAAGGAGAATAATTATGTATAATTTTAGAAAAATAGAAGAAAAATGGCAAAGTTATTGGGAAGAAAATAAAACTTTTAAAACTGATATTTGGAATTTTGATAAACCAAAGTATTATGCTTTAGATATGTTTCCGTATCCATCAGGTCAAGGTTTACACGTAGGACACCCAGAAGGTTATACTGCAACTGATATAGTTTCTCGTATGAAACGTATGCAAGGATATAATGTGTTGCATCCAATGGGATTTGATTCTTTTGGACTACCTGCAGAACAATACGCGATTAAAACAGGAAATCATCCAGAAGGGTTTACTAAAAAAAATATAGAAACATTTACAAAACAATTAAAAATGTTAGGTTTTTCATTTGATTGGGATAGACAAATATCAACATGTGATCCAAAATTTTATAAATGGACACAGTGGATTTTCAAAAAACTTTATGAAGATGGTTTAGCAAAATGTGTCGATATGCCAGTTAATTGGTGTGAAGAATTGGGAACTGTTTTAGCTAATGATGAAATTATAAATGGTAAAAGTGAACGTGGTGGATATCCAGTAATAAGAAAAAACATGAAACAGTGGGTAATTGATATTCCTTCTTATGCGGAACGTTTACTTGATGGATTAAATGAGATTGACTGGCCAGAATCTACAAAAGAAATGCAAAGAAATTGGATAGGAAAATCAGTTGGGGCTCAAGTTAATTTTAAAGTTAATAATAGTGATTTAGCTTTTACAGTATTTACAACTAGACCTGATACTTTATTTGGAGCAACTTATTGTGTTTTAGCTCCAGAACATGAATTAGTTAATTTAATTACAACAGAAGAACAAAAAGAAGCTGTTTTGGCTTATCAAAAATTATGTGCTAGTAAATCAGATTTAGAAAGAACAGAGTTAAATAAAGAAAAAACTGGTGTGTTTACTGGAAGTTTCGCAATTAATCCAGTAAATAATAAATTAATTCCAATTTGGATAGCTGATTATGTACTTTCTAGTTATGGAACAGGTGCTATTATGGCTGTGCCTGCTCATGATGAGAGAGATTTTGAATTTGCTAAAAAATTTAATTTAGATATAATACAGGTATTAGAAGAAGTAACTGGAACATCTAATGAAAATGAAACACATAAAGATAGCATCGTTGCCATAGTTTATGATAAAGAGAATGATAAATATTTAACTATTAATTGGAAAGAATTAGGTGGCAGATTATTTATTGGTGGAACTAGACATAATGGTGAAGATGCCATTACATGTGCATTAAGAGAAATAACTGAGGAAACAGGATACGATGATTTAGAATTTGTGAAGGAAACATTTAAAATAAATCATCACTATTATGCCTATAATAAAGATAAATATTTTGAAATTGAAAGTACAGGATTGTTGTTTAATTTAAAATCAAATCATCAAGTAGAACAAAAGTTAGATGAAGATGAAAAATTTAGTATTGAATGGGTAAACAAAGATATAATTGAAAAAGAAATTAAAGATGAATTACATATAAAAACATTTAATTATTGTATAAACAATATGGCAATGGAAGGTGATGGAATTCATATAAATTCTAATTTTTTAAATGGTTTAAATAAAAGTGATGCAATAGAAAAAATGATTAATTGGCTTGAAGAAAATAAAATTGGAACTAAAAAGATAAATTATCGTATTCGTGAATGGATTTTTGCCCGTCAAAGATACTGGGGTGAGCCTATTCCTATCGTTTATTTTTCTGATGGAACGAGTAAGGCCTTAGATGATTCTGAATTACCATTAGTTTTACCTGAACTAGAAGATTATAAAGGAAAAAATGGTTGTGCACCACTAGAAAATGCTAGTGAGTGGAAATATACTATAGTTGATGGTAAAAAAGCCAAAAGGGAAACTAATACAATGCCTGGAAGTGCAGGATCAAGTTGGTATTTCTTAAGATATATTGATCCAGATAATGATAATGAATTAGCAAATAAAGAATTATTAGACCACTGGATGCCAGTTGATCTTTACATGGGTGGACCAGAACATGCTGTAGGACATTTACTATATTCAAGATTTTGGAATAATTATCTATTTGATAAAGGATATGTTGGTGTTAAAGAACCATTTAAAAAATTACGTCATCAAGGTATGATATTAGGATCAAATGGTGAAAAAATGAGTAAATCCAAAGGTAATGTTGTAAATCCTGACGATATGGTAAAACAATATGGTGCAGATTCTCTTAGACTTTATGAAATGTTTATGGGACCTATTGATGCTGCAAAACCTTGGGATCCATTTGGAATAGAAGGCTCTAAAAAATTCTTAGAGAGAGTTTTTAGACTTTATACAGAAGAAAATAAAATAAAAGATGAAGCAAATATTAATCTTGAAAAGATTTATCATCAAACTGTAAAGAAAGTTACAGAAGATTATGAAAATATGAATTTTAATACAGCTATTAGTCAAATGATGATTTTTATAAATGCAGTTTATAAAGAAAATGTTTTCCCACTTGAATATGCACTAAATTTCTTAAAAATTTTAAATCCAATTTGTCCACATATTACAGAAGAATTATGGCAAATTTTAGGTAATAAAGATACTATTACTTATGAACCATGGCCTATTTTTGATATTAATAAAACAATTGAAGAAAAATATCAAATGGTTGTTCAAGTTAATGGTAAAGTTAGAGGTAAAATAGAAATAGATACTAATACCTCTAAAGAAGAAATGGAAAAATTAGCGTTAGAAATAGACAATGTAAAGAAATTTATTGATGGAAAAGAAATTGTTAAAATTATTACAATTCAATCAAAAATTGTAAATATTGTTGTTAAGGAAAAGTAATTTATATTACTTTTTTTTCATAATTAGTTATTCTCTATAATATAATTAATTGAATTATGGAAAGTAGGGAATATATGGAAAAAATAGATATTATAAAAAGTATTACAGAGCGTACAGGAGGAGATATTTATTTAGGTGTAGTAGGAGCAGTAAGAACTGGTAAATCAACTTTTATAAAAAAAGTTATTGAAAACCTAGTTGTTCCTAATATTGAGGATGAATATGAAAAAAAACGTGCTTTAGATGAAATTCCTCAAAGTGCTCAAGGAAAAATGATTATGACAACTGAGCCTAAATTTGTACCAAGTAATGCTGCAAAAATTTTAATTGATGATTTTTATGCTAATATCAGATTAGTTGACTGTGTTGGTTATGTTATACCAAATTGTAAAGGATATGAAGATGAAAATGGTCCTAGAATGGTTAAAACACCTTGGTATGATGAGGAAATCCCTTTTATTGAAGCCGCTGAAATTGGAACTGAAAAAGTTATAAAGGATCATTCTACCATTGGTATAGTAGTAACTACAGATGGTTCAATAGGTGAATTAACACGTAATGATTATGTCGAAGCAGAACAAAGAGTTATTATGGAATTAAAAGAAATTGGTAAACCATTTATAGTTGTTATGAATTCTACACATCCAATGTTACCAGAAACAGAAAGATTAGCAGAAAAATTAAATACAGAATATGGAGTACCTGTTTTACCAATTAGTATTGAAAATATGACAGAGAGAGACATTTATTCAATTTTAAGAGAAGCACTATATGAATTTCCTGTTATGGAAGTCAAATTTAATATGCCTGAATGGATTGCTTGTTTAGCTCCTAATAATTGGTTAAAGAAAATTTATATTGAAAAAATTCGTGAAAGTGTAATTGAAATAGATAAATTAAGAGATATAGAAAATATAACTTCATATTTTACTGACTCAGAGTATATTAGTAAGGCATATTTATCTGAGGTAAATACTTCAACTGGTGAAGTTACTATTACTCTTGATGCGCCTGGTGAATTATATAACCAAGTGTTAAAAGATATAATAGGAATAAATATAGAAAATAAGGCAGATTTATTAACTTTATTTCAAGATTATAATGAGGCAAAACAAGAATATGATCAAATTAAGGTTGCTTTAAAAATGGTTAAAACAACTGGATATGGTGTTGCTTCTCCGACATTAGCTGACATGAAATTAGATACACCAGAAATAATAAAACAGGGTAGTAGATATGGTATTAAATTAAAAGCTGTTGCTCCTTCTATACACATGATTAGAGTTGATGTTGAATCTACATTTGAACCAATCATAGGTTCTGAAATTCAAAGTAAGGAATTAATTGATTATTTAATGAAAGATAAAGATTCTGAGGCTGGAAACATTTGGAAAAGTGAAATCTTTGGTAGAAGTTTAGATGTAATTGTAAAAGAAGGTATTCAAGCAAAATTATCTATGATGCCTGAAAATGCAAGATATAAATTACAACAAACTTTATCAAAATTAGTTAATAAAGGATCAGGAAATTTATTTGCAATTGTAATATAAAGGCTAATGCCTTTTTTTATTTTGAATAAAAGTTATTTCTTTTGTAAATTATATTAATGTATTATTATGTAGATTTCATTAATTTTTTGGTATAATATATATGTAGATAGAAAGAGGTATTTATATGACACCACATATTGAAGCAAAAAAAGAAGAAATTGCAAAAACAGTTATTATGCCAGGAGATCCTTTAAGAGCAAAATATATAGCTGAAAATTATTTAGAAAATTATAAGTTAGTTAGCAAAGTTAGAAATATATATGCTTATACAGGATATTATAAGGGAATAAAAATTACAGTTATGGCATCAGGGATGGGTATGCCTAGTATAGGAATATATTCCTATGAATTATATAAGTTTTATGATGTAGAAAATATTATAAGGGTAGGTTCTGCAGGAGCTTATACAGATTCCTTAAAACTTTATGATATAGTACTTGCTACTTCTAGTTATTCTGAATCAAGCTTTGCCTTAACCCAAAATAATTGTACAGAAAAAATATTATATTCTAGTAATTTTTTAAATGAAAAGATTAAAGAAGCATCAGAAAAACTACAAATAAAAGTAAATCCTTGTGTAATTCATAGTAGTGATGTATTTTATAAAGAAAATGATAATTTCCGTGAATTATATGAAAATTATAAATGTATGGCTTGTGAAATGGAATCATTTGCTTTATTTCATAACGCTAATGTGTTATCTAAAAATGCAGCTTGCCTACTTACTATATCTGATAATTTTATAACAGGTGAAAAAATAACTTCTACTGAAAGACAAAATTCTTTTACTAAAATGATGGAAGTAGCATTAGAGGCGGCAATTAATTTATGATAAATACAAAAAGTATTCCTAAAGTAGAACTACATGTCCACCTAGATGGTTCTTTAAATATTGATACTGTATCAAAAATTTTAAATATGCCTAAAAGTTTTCTTAAAGAAAATATGATAGCTCAGGAAAAATGTCTTGACCTAAATGATTATTTAACGAAATTTGATTTACCAGTAAAAGCTATGCAAAAATATGATGACATAAAATTACTAACAAGTGAGTTTGTAAAATCTTTAGAAGATGACAATGTTATTTATGCAGAGGTTAGATTTGCTCCTTTAAAACATACAAGTATTTTAAGTCCAGATGAAGTTATTAATAGTGTTTTAGAAGGAATAAAAAGTGAAAAAGTTATAATTAATTTAATTTTATGTATGATGCGTGGAGATACTTTAGAAGATAACAAAAGCGTTATTGATTTAGCGCACAAATATTTAAAAAGGAGAGTAGTTGCAATCGATTTAGCTGGTGCTGAGGGTTTATTTAAAACTTCTGATTATGAAGAATTATTTAACTATGCTAATAAATTAAATATACCATTTACAATTCATGCAGGAGAAGCTGATGGAGTAAGTAGTATAGAATCTGCTATTAAATTTGGTGCTAGAAGAATTGGTCATGGAATTAGAGTATTAGAAAATATGGACACCTTAGAAAAAATAAAAGATAAAAATATTATGTTAGAAATTTGTCCAACTAGTAATATTCAAACAAATGTTGTAGATAATATAATAAATCACCCGATAAAAAAATTGTTTTCTATGAATACTTTAATTAGTATAAATACTGATAATAGAACAGTTTCTAATGTAACATTATCTAGTGAATATGATTTACTTATTAAAAATTTCAATTTTGATTTAGATGATCTATTAGAAATAAATAGAAATTCTATAATTTATTCATTTGCAGATACAAAAACAAAACAAATTATATTAGATAAAATTAATAACTATAGAAAGGAGTAATTAAATGAACTATACAAATTATAGTATGGGAGCATATAATCTTCATATTATAAAAAATGATAATTTTAAAACAATAAATGTTAATATTAAATTTAAAAGTAAATTAGTAAAAGAAGAAATAACAATTAGAAACATGTTGCGTTTAATTTTAGTTAATAGTACTAAAAATTATCCAACTGAAAGATTATTAAATATTAAAAGTGAGGAACTTTATAATTTGAATTATGGTTCTAGAGGTGTAATATCTGGTAATTTTTCTATATTATCTTTTGAAGCAGATTTTTTAAATCCAAAATATACTGATGCATCTGATTTGGAAGCTTATTTTGATTTTTTGTTTGAAATTTTATTTAATCCTAATGCCCAAAATAAAAAGTTTGATAGTTTTAACTTTAATTTAGTAAAAAATGTTCTTAAAAATGTAATTGAATCAGAAACAGAAAATCCTAATAATTATGCTTTAAATAGACTTCTTTATGAAATGGATAAAACTGCAAATTATTCATTTGATCCTAATGGATATATTAAAGATTTAGAAAAAATTGATGAAGCAGACCTTTATAAGGCTTATCAGAAAATGTTAAAAAAGGATATAGTAGATATTTTTGTAATAGGTGATGTAAACGCTAATGAAATAAAAAATATTTTTAGTAATAAGTTTAGTATTAATACAATTAAAAAACCAGTTGGAACACATTTTATTGAACATAAAAAATTTAGATCAAGACCAAAAACAATAAAAGAAGAAAAAGATATTAGTCAAAGCAAACTTTACCTAGGTTTTAAGGCTAATGATACAAGTTTATTTGAAAAGCAATATGTTTCTTATGTTTATTCGTTTATTTTAGGTGGAGGACCTGATTCAAAATTATTCAAATCAGTAAGAGAAAAAAACAGTTTATGTTACTATGTTTCATCATCATTTAAACCAGTTTCTAATTTACTTTTAGTAACATCTGGTATAGATAGGGATGCTTATCGTAAAGCTGTTAATTTAATAAAAAAGGAAATTAAAAATATGTCACTAGGTGATTTTACTGATGAAGATATTAAAAAAGCTATTACTACTTATTTGAATAGTAGTGGGTCGTTATTAGATTCACCTAATTCAATAATTAATAGTTATGTAGTTAATGAATATTTAGGTTATGATCCAATAGATGAACGTATTAAAAAAATTAATAGTGTTACTAAAGATATGATTATTGAATTTTCTAAAAAAATACACTTAGATACTATATATTTATTAGAGGGGGGCGATACGAATGAAAAGACAAGAATTAGTTAAAATGAATTTAGAGGTATTCAGTGAAAAACTAGATAATGGCTTAGAAGTTTATATTGTTCCTATTAAAAACAAACATAATATATATGCTACATTTTCAACAAAGTTTGGTTCAACTACAAATGAATTTGTGCCACTTGGTGAAAAAAAATTAATAAGAGTTCCAGATGGAGTTGCACACTTTTTAGAACATAAAATGTTTGAACAAAAAGATGGTGTAGATCCTTTTACTTTTTTTGGAGAAAATGGGGCAGATGCAAACGCAAATACTTCTTATGATAAAACTACTTATTTATTTTCTGGATTAAAAAATTTTAAAGAAAATCTATGCTTTTTGCTTGATTATGTGCAGGAACCTTATTTTACCGATAAAAATGTTGAAAAAGAAAAAGGTATTATTGACCAAGAAAGAAGTATGTATCAAGATGATCCATTTTTTAGAATGTATGAAGGAAGTTTAAACAATTTAATTCATAATCATCCAATTAAATATCCAATTGTTGGAACTCATGAAAGTATTTACGCAATTACAAAAGAAGATTTATATAAATGTTATAATACATTTTATCATCCAAGTAATATGTTTGTTGTAATAACAGGTAATGTAGATTATTTAGATACTTTAAATATTATAAAGGAAAATCAAAAAAGTAAAAATTTTGAAAATTTTTCTAAAATAGAAGTAAAAAAATATAAAGAAGAAAAATCAGTAGTTACAAAAAAACAGGAAATAGAAATGGATATAAGTATTCCTAAAGTGTCTTTATCATATAAAATTTATATTAAAGATTTAAATTATAATTTATATGAAATAAATAACTATATTATTTATTATTTGGATATTAAGTTAGGAATAACTTCTAAATTAGTTGAAAATTTAAAACGTGATGGTCTAATTTTTGAAGAACTTGGCTTAGAAATAAATAATATAGACGATTATTTACTTATAAATATTTTTGCGGAAACTCGTGATCCTGATAAATTAGTAAATATAATAAATAGTGAATTATGCAACAAAAATGTTTTAGAAGAAGATTTTGAAAGAAAGAAAAAATGTTCTATAAGTGCTATTTTAACTTCAAGCGATAGCATATATCGAATTAATAATAAGATTATGGGTAATATAATTAAATATGGAAGAGTAATCTATAATGATTATGATTTGATAAATAATTTTAAATATGAAAAAATGGTTGATATAATTAATTCTATATCTTTTAGTGAAAATACAGTTTATATTATAAATCCAAAAAATAAATAATATGCAAGATGTTCTTATACTTGATTTAATTGAAAATTTATGATAAATTATTAACAGTTAAGGAGGAGATATAATGGAAATATTATTAATTACAGTATCAATTTTACTTATTGCCATTGTTCTTTTACAAAGTAGTAAATCAGAAGGGGCTTCTAACGTTATTTCTGGAGGAAATGATAGTTTATTTGCTAATAGAAAAGAACGTGGTGGCGAACTTTTTATAACTAGATTAACTGCCTTTTTAGGAATTGCTTTCTTTGTTATTTGTATTATTATGGGAATGTAAAAAAATAATACTTGGTTAAATATCAAGTATTATTTTGTATTTTTTTGCCCAATAACTAAATTGGTATAAATAAGCAAGTAATTGTGGACCTGTCATTAATTGACCAAACCATGGGTTTTTAAATGAACTACCATTTGATTCTATTAAGTTAGTTAATGCTTCTTTATCAAATATTTTATAAAGAATTGAATTTTTATTTTTTAATTCTTTTTTTAATAATTTTTTTACAATTTTTGTATATTTTGGATTATGAGTTTTAGGATATGGGTTTTTCTTACGATTTGTAATTTCACTTGGTAATAAATTTTCGAATGATTTTCTAAGTAGTCCTTTTTCTATTCCATTATAAAGTTTATAAGAGGTAGGAACATTCCACAAATATTCTATTAATTTTGTGTCAGCAAATGGTACTCTTGCTTCTAAGGATGCTCTCATTGTCATTCTATCTTTTCTTTCAAGTAGTGTCGGCATAAACCATATCATATTTATATAAAACAAATTTTTATATTGTTGCTCACTTTTATTTTTACATTTAGGAACTTCTTTTAATGTCTCTTTATATTTAAGTTCGATATATTTTTTTAGATTTAATTTTTCTTTTAATTCCTTATTTAGTAAATTATTTCTTTCATCTATACTATCTATCCAAGGAAAATATTTTCTATTTCTAATTTTTTCATTATAAAACCATGGATATCCACCAAAAATTTCATCGGCACATTCACCCGATAGAGCAACTTTAAATCTCTTTTTAATTTGTTTACTAAACCAATAAAGAGATGAATCTATATCTGCCATACCAGGATAATCTCTTGCAATAACACTTTCTTTAAGTGTTTTTGCTAATTTTTTTTGATTTATTATTTTATAATGGTGTTTTGTTTTAAAAGTATTACTCATAAGTTCAATAAATTGTTTGTCGGTTGATATTTGAAATTCATTTGATTTAAAATATTTTTGATTATCTTCATAATCAATTGAAAATGTATTCAAATCATTTAATTCTTTACTGCATACTGCACTTATAATACTACTATCCATACCACCGCTTAAAAATGTACATATTTTAACATCAGAAACCATTTGTCTTTTTATAGAGTCTGTTAGTAGTTTATTTACATTTTTAGTACATTCTTCAAAAGTATCATTAAATTCTTCCTCTTTAACTTGCCAATATCTTTTTATAGTTATTTTATTTTGCTCATATTTTAAATAATGAGCTGGTCTTAATTCATATATATTTTTAAATATTCCACTTCCGGGTGTTTTAGATGGACCTAAAGCTAATAATTCTTGGAGTGAATTTTTATCTATTATTGGTTTTACCAAATCATTTTTAAGTAGTGCTTTTATTTCTGATGCAAATAGAAAATTATCGTTCACTTTTGTATAAAAAATAGGTTTTACACCAAATCTATCTCTACCTATAAAAATATTTGATCCATCATATATCATAAAAGCAAATATACCTTCTAATTTATCTAGTATTTTTTCTTTATATTGAACATAACCTTTCAAAATAACTTCTGTATCACTATTAGTTAAGAAAACATAACCTTTTTCTATTAAATCATCACGCAGTTCACAAGTATTATATATCTCACCATTATAAACAATTGTATAATTTTTATAATTCATAGGTTGTTTGCCATTTTTTAAATCTATAATAGATAATCTTTGATGACCTAATAATAAATTTTTATCATAATAATATCCCGTTTGATCTGGTCCGCGATATTTTAAAGTTTTATTCATTTTTTTTATTATCTTTTTTTTCTTTAATAAATTTTCTTTAGGATTATACCATCCTGTAAAACCACACATATATTACCTCCACAGTCTAATATATGATAAATATTTTGATAAGTTACGTGTACAAATTTTAATTTTTTTCATATAGTATATTGTGAATGTTTTAGGGGGATATATGAATTGTTTAATTTTAGGTGGAGATAAACGTTATTATGAAATAATACGTGATTTTAAAAATAAAAATTATAATGTTGATATGGTAGGCTATATAAATGAGTTTGCTGGTACTAATTCTATAAATTATGAGGATATTAATATCAAAAAATATGATTTGATTTTGTTTCCTATAAGTGGAGTAGGAAATGATTTTATTATTAAAGGTGAGAAAAAATTTAAGGTAGAAGCTGATTTTTTAAAAGATGTTAAAGAAAATTGTTTAATTTTTTCAGGAATAAAAACTAATTGTTTAGAAGAAATGATGAATCATTGTAAAAAAAATATAAATTTTTTAATGAATGATGAGTCAGTAATAAAGGAAAATTCAATTATTACTGTTGAAGGAATTATATCTGATATTATTACTAATACCGATATTACAATAAATAAAAGTAAAGTTTTAGTTATTGGATACGGTAATATAGGATCTTACTTAACAAAAGTTTTGAATGATTTAAAGGCTTTGGTATCTGTTAGTTTAATTTTAGATAAAGATAAAAATTCATTGGATAAATTAAAAATTAATTCAGTTTATTCTAATGATATAAGTAGTATGTGTAGGGTTATATCAGAAAGTGATATTATTATAAATACAGTTCCGTCGCTAGTTTTAAATGAATATTATATTAATCATATGAAAAGTAACTGTTATGTATTAGATATTGCTTCATATCCACATGGTATTGATCAAGAGGCTTTAAATAATCGGAATATTAAAAATAAAATTTATTTAGGAATTCCATCTATTGTAGCACCTAAAACAGCAGGAAAAATATTATCAAAAAAGATTGATTCTGTAGTAGGGGGTATATAATTTGAAAAAAATAGGTTTTGGAATTACATCTTCATATTGTACGATTAGTGAGGTTTTAAAACAATTAAAAATACTAAAAGAATGTGGTTATGATGTTATTCCAATTACGTCATCAGGAATTGTATCAGAAAATACAAGATTTGGTAAATGTGATGAAATAAAGGCTTTGATTGAAGAAATTACTGGACATAAAATTGTTTCAACAATAATTGAAGCAGAAAAATTTGGACCAAGTGAAAAATTAGATTTACTTGTGGTAGCTCCAGCAACTGGTAATTTTATTGCGAAACTTGCTAATGGTATTACTGATACACCAGTTACTATGGCAACTAAAGCAACACTTAGAAATTCAAGTCCAATCGTAATTGCTGTATCTACTAATGATGGCTTGGGTTTAAATGGTAAAAATATTATGACACTTTTAAATACAAAAAATATATATTTTGTACCATTTGGTCAAGATAATTACGAAAAAAAGCCAAATTCTTTAATCGCACATTATGATTTATTGTTGTCAACAATTGAATGTGCTTTAGAAAATAAACAAATTCAACCAGTACTTGTTGATTATCAAAAAGTTTTGAAAAAATAAAAGAATAAAATTTTAATTTTTTATTCTTTTTTCGTGTTTATTTAATATATTAACTAAAATAAATAGTGTTAAACTAATTCCTGATATAATTGTCCCTAATTTTAAGTATGGAATTTTATATGATATTTTAATATTGTGTTTTCCGCTAGTGATATCGAATGCTAGAAAACTATTTGCAACACTAAAAGTTTTAACCTTTTGATCATCAATAATGACTTCAAATCCTTCATCATAATTAAATGATGTAAAGACAGTTTTATCACTATCGACATTTATATTTCCTTCAATATAATCATTTCTAAATTCAGTTATATCGATTGAATTTTCTTTTAATTTATTATAAAAATCATTAAATTTATCAATATTCATTTGATAAGCTAAAATATTTACACTATATGCATTAGACTTAAGTGGAATATTTATATTTACTTCCTGATCCTTATCAAAGTATCCTATGTCTATTATATATGGTTCATTTTTAGTAATTGAATAAAGTCTATTATTTGCTAAAAACTTTTCAACATTATAATCATAAATATATAAATAAATATTTCCATCATATTTTGCTTTAATATTAATTGAGGCGGGGTTATTTTCATCTTCACTTAAATTGATTAGATAATCTCCAACTATTTTGTAACTTGTTTCATTATAAGTATAAAATTCTAACTTAGTAAAAATATTATCTATATCAGTTGTTTTTTCTACAAATTCTTGTTGATTTAAAAATGGATTTAAATTTTCGTTTTTTAAATTTTTGATATTTTTTGAAACTGCAAAAATAGGTGGAAGATAATATTTATTTTGATAAATATTATAATAATTAATTGTTTTCTTAAATTCATATAATGGGTTTAAATTTTCTAATTCTATAAAATACTTAATTGACATAATGCTGTTATAAATTGGGGTATTTTGGCGGTAATAATAACTATTAATATCATTTCCTGGTAATCCAAGTTGTTTTTGTGTTTTTGCCATTTTTTCATATACAACCGATGAAAATGCAGATACACCATTGTAGTTATACCAAGCTCCATCATTTAATGTTTGATTGAAATTTTTTTCAATTCTATAAAAACTTTTATCTTCTTCTTTAATTCTTTCAATGCTAGAATTAACTTTTATATAATTATCCATAAATTCATTATTATCGTGATTAATATTCCAATTTTCGTTAATATTTAATATAATGTCAATAATTATTAAGAGCATTAAAATAAATTTACCAATATTGTTATTTTTAATCTTATAAATTATGAATAGTAAAAAAGTAATTAGTAAAAATAATATATTTATTTCAAATGAAAATTTAGTCATAAAACCAATTTTTTCCAAAATAAATAAAAATATACTTAAAATAAATGTTATTATAATAGAATATCTAATTTTTAATGTATCGATTTTTGTTATAGAATAAAAAGCTATAGTATTTACAATAAAAACATATATAAATGAATATCTAAATGGTAAGTCATTAGGTGTATGAAACCCGTGCCATATAAAATCTAATGGAACATATATAAAACTTATAAATAATATAGCCATAAAAGTTATTGCCATAATTTTGTTTTTAATTTTTATATCACTATTAAAGAAGAAACATATTAAAATAACTAATACAGTAATACCACTTGATACGTTTGGTAAAAAATAATCTTGGCTTGAAAATACTATTGATTTAACTAATGAAAAATGATTTGCTAAAAAGAAAATTGGATTGAAATTAAATGTTTTATGAAATGTAAAAGTATCACCTGTAGCAGAGATAGAACTTAATGAATTTACATAAGGTAAAATCATAAATCCAGCCATTCCTCCTGCAATAAGAGAGGAAAATGTAAATAAAATAATTTTTTTTAGTAAATCGCGTCTTGTAATATTTTCTTTAAAAATAATATATACTAAGAAAAAAATACAGGAAAATATACAAATCATATAACCAATAAAGTAGTTAGATAAAATACTTAAGAATAGAAAAATAATATAAAAATTAAATTTATCGTCATCAATAATTTTTTTGATACCTAAAACAACTAGTGGCAAGTAAATTATTCCATCTAACCACATGATATTCCAATAAAACGCTACAAAATAACTAGAAAATCCATAAGTTAGACCAAAAAGTGTTATAAATAATGAGTTTTTATTAAAAAAATTTTTTAGAAAATACGATATAGCACCAGTTGCAAAAATAATTTTTAAGGCAATAATTACCGAAAAAGATGTTACTATATTGTCTCTTTCGAAAAGCAGGATAATTATATTAAAAGGGCTTGATAAATAGTTGAAAAAATTTCTAAAAAATGGTAGGCCTAATCCTGTATTAAATGAATAAATTAAATTATCACCCATTTTAATTTTATCGTAAAGTTCAGCTAAAAGTGGACTATACTGATGATAAAAATCAACTGTTAACATTGTATTATTACCAATTGGAATGATGCTTTTTAAGGCATATATAATAAAAAATATAAATATCGATATTCCAACTGTTAAAAAAACATATTTATTATCTAGTAGTTTTTCTTTTAACTTCATAATAACCACACCTCATTATAATAATTCTATATTATTATTTTTATATTGTAAATAAATGATTATTAATTTTTATAAATTTCATATTTGTAATGAATTTTATTCAAAATTTTGATAAAATGTTTATGGGTGATTAATGTGTTATATTCTTCTATAGATAATAAAAAGATAAAAGATATAAAAAAATTAAGTACAAAAAAATATCGTGATAAAACAGGTTTATTTTTAGTTGAAGGTGAACATCTTGTATTAGAAGCTTATAAAACTGGTTTTTTGAAAGAACTAATATTAGAACAAGATAAACTGTTTCCTTTAGATGTTGAAACAAATTATGTTACAAATAATGTGCTTAATTATATAACTAGTCTAGAAACACCTCAAGATGTACTTGGAATTTGTAGTAAACCTATCAAAAATGAAATAAAAGGTAATCATATTTTAATCCTAGATAATATTCAAGATCCTGGAAATTTAGGTACAATAATAAGAAGTGCGGTTGCTTTTAATATTGATACAATTGTACTAAGTGATAATTGTGTTGATATATATAATTCTAAAGTTGTAAGAGCAAGTCAAGGTTTGATCTTTCATATAAATATTGTAACTTGCAAACTAGAAGATGTAATACCTTTACTAAAAAGAAGAAATTTTAAAATAATGGGAACTAAAGTTACTCATGGAAAAAGTTTGAAAAGTATTGAAAAAGTAGAAAAATTTGCTATAATAATGGGAAATGAAGGCAATGGAGTTAGAGAAGAAATTCTAGATATATGTGATGAATATTTATATATTGATATGAATCATAAATGTGAAAGTTTAAATGTAGGCGTTGCAACAAGCATTATTCTTTATGAATTAGATAAGTAGGTGAATTTATGAATTTTATTTGTATTGGCAAGATAGTAAATACTCATGGAATAAAAGGTGAAGTAAGACTAATATCTAATTTTGAGAGAAAAGATTTAGTTTTTAAAAAAGATTTTGAAATTTATATAGGAAAATATCATGAAAAACAAGTAATAAATAGTTATAGAGTTCATAAAAATTATGATATGTTAACATTTAAAAATCTTAACGATATCAATGATGTAATTATGTATAAGGGTGAACCTGTTTATGTTTTAAGAGAAGATTTAGGTAATAATCACTTAAAAAGCGATTTAATTGGTTTTGATGTTATTTATAATGAAAAAATGATAGGAAATGTATCAGGATTTTTTAATAATAATGCCTATGAAATAATGATTATAAAAGGTAATTCAAAAGAAAACCTTGTACCATATTTAGAACATTTTATAAAAGAGATAAACTATGATGAGAAGAAAATTTATATAATTAATATGGAAGGTTTAATTGATGAAAATTGATATCTTAACACTTTTTCCTAAAATGTTCGATGGTTTTTTAAATGAGTCTATTATTAAACGCGCTATTTTAAATAAAAAAGTAGAAGTTAATATTTGTGATATACGTTCATTTTCTAGTGATCCACATAAAAAAGTAGATGACTATTCTTATGGTGGAGGAGCTGGAATGGTACTTATGCCACAACCCATATTTGATGCAGTAGGTGCACTAAAAAAAGATAATTCGTTTGTTATTTTAGTTACTCCACAAGGAGTTCCATATAAACAGAGTATTGCTTATGATTTAACAAAAAAAGAACATATAATTATTATTTGTGGACATTATGAAGGATTTGATGAGAGAATTCGTACGTTAGCAGATATGGAAATTAGTATTGGCGATTATGTATTAACTGGTGGAGAATTAGCAAGCATGGTAATAAGCGATAGTGTTATTAGACTTTTAGATGGAGTTATTACTAAAGAGTCTTATGAAAATGATTCGTTTACCGATAATCTGCTTGATTATCCAGTATATACAAAACCTTATGATTTTAGAGGAATGAAAGTTCCTGACATATTATTAAGTGGTCATCATGAAAAAATTAATGAGTGGAGAAAAAATGAACAAATAAAAAAAACTCAAATTAGAAGACCAGACTTATTAGAAAAGAGATGAATTGTATGAAAAACGAACAATATACACTAATAAAGAAAAATCATAATAAAGATATTATTTATATAGATTATAAAAATATGGCAGGATTTAAGGTAAAACCTAAAAATGTAAAAAAATATGGTGGTGTAGAAGTTAATGAAATGCTGATTATAAAGCCAGATTTCATTGATTTAATTTTAAAAAGAAAAATTGGAAAAAAATTAGAGAGTTATATTAATTACTTGATTGAACTTCTAGATAGTGATGACTGTGATGGTGCTAAATTAGCGCAAACATTAAATGATATAGATAGATATAGAACAACAATTAATAATACATATAGAAAATTTTTAGATGAAAAATATTTGGAAATATTATTACGTAAATTAGCTTTGGTTGAAGATAAATTAAATATAAAGATGCAAAGTTTTTACCAAAGAATGCAAAAGCAAATTGAGGAAAAATTAAGAAAAGAACAAATGATGTATGAAGAAAGTGAAAAAACATCAAGAAGAACAAGATAGAATTTAAATTATTCAGGGGGAAAATGAAATGAAAAATGCAAAAATTTACCAGGATTTTTTGAAATCGAAAGAATTTATCAAACAAAAAAATATTGAAGAAGCGTATATAAGATTAAAAAAGTTAATGAAAAAAGATTCAGAAAATTATGCTATAAGATTAGAATTTGCAAAAGTATTAATTGATATGAATAATTTAAGTAGAGCAAGAAGAATTTTAGAAAGTTTGATTGATTCAAAAAATAAAAATTATGCAATTCTAGAATTAGGAAAATTATCTGTAATTGAAGGAGATTTTTATAAGGCACGTGAATATTTTGAATCGTTGCTTAATACGACAAATATAACCTATGGATTGTTAGAATTAGGAAAATTGGAAATTCTAGAAGGAAACTATATTCAAGCTCAAACTTGTTTTTATAAAATTTTGTCAATTAAAAATGATGAAAATAAAAGTTGCGCTATACAAGAAATACTAAATTTAAATATTAAATTGGGACATTATGAAGAAGCGTTAGTTTACTTAGAAAAATTAATAAATACGGACAAAAGTCTTGATATAAGAGAAGTGGAAAAATATAAATTTTACTTAGAATATAATTTAAAGGAAATAAATAATAAAAGAAAAATAAATGGTTATTTTAATAATCAATTAGTAGAATATAGTGAAATTAAAGCAATTAATTATATAGGATTTAATTCAAATGAAAACAAAAATGTAATTCATAATATTTTTAATAATGATGTAGAGATAAAATCATTGTTTAATAGAATGAAAGACGAAATAAAACAACTAGAACCAGTAAATTTTGGTATTTATGATAAATATACAATAGAATTAGAAAATGTAATAGGCAGTGTAAGAAATATTGATACAAATTTGCTTTGTATTGTTACTATATGTGGCACTAAAAATATTATTTCTATGTTTCCTGTTCTAAACAAAAATAGATTAAATAATAAAAAAATAATTAAATCGAAAGAATTAAGCTTAAAATAAAATGTAAATTGAAATAATAATATTTAATTTTATGTAGTAGAACCTAGATGTATTATCAATGAAAAATGTTTAAAATAAATTAAACGTTTTTTTTGAATAAATCGATTAGAAAAATAAAAAAACTATTGATAAAAACAAATAAGTGTGATAAAATGTATACGTTGTGATCCGCTGATATATATTTGTTTCATGATCATATATTTTATAAGGAGAGTGAAATCGTGAATTTAGTTGAAAAAATTACTAAAAGTCAATTGCGTACTGACATACCTAATTTTCAAGTAGGAGATACTATTAGAGTAGATTTAAAAATTGTTGAAGGAAATACACACAGAATTCAAGCTTTTGAAGGTGTTGTAATGTCTATTCAAGGTGCTGGAATTTCAAAAAACTTCATCGTTAGAAAAATATCTAATGGTGTTGGTGTTGAAAGAACACTTCCATTTAATTCACCTACAATTGACAAAATTACTGTAGTAAGAAAAGGTAAAGTTAGACAAGCAAAATTAGGATATTTAAGAGATTCTAAAAAACAAGCAAAAATAAAAGAAAGAAATTAATAAGGCATATTTTTGTCTTATTTTTTGTAATTGGGGTTAAAATATGGATAATAAAATTGAAAATGAATTAGAAAAATTTAATAAACCTAATAAATGTAAAAATTTAATTCGCGAAGTTATAACATATGTTTTAATAATATTATTTGTAATTTTGATTAGAACTTTTATAGTAACACCAGTTAGAGTAGATGGAGACTCTATGAATAATAATTTAAAAAATGGGGAAATATTATTGTTAAAAAAATATGATAAATCTTATGAAAGATTTGATGTAGTAGTTTTTAAATATGGAAATGACAAATTGATAAAAAGAGTTATAGGGCTTCCTGGTGAAAGTGTAAAATATAAAGATTCTAAATTATATATAAATGATAAATATGTAGAAGAAAATATGATAAAAAAAATCACCTATGATTTTGATTTACGTGAACTCGGTTTTGATGAAATACCAATTGGTTATTATTTTGTAATGGGTGATAATCGTACCAACTCTAAAGATAGTAGAATCATTGGACTTGTTAGTGAAAAAGATATATTAGGATCTACAAATTTAATTATTTTTCCATTTAATAAATTTGGGAGTATTAATAAATAATGAATCATTCTAAAAATATACAGGAAAAAATAAAATTATATAGAATTAATTTTATTAAGAATAATAATTTGTCAATTCAAAAAAATAAAAAAATGAAATTTCAACAAAATCAACAGGTTGTTCAAAAAAAACAATCTAAAATAAAAATATTTTTTAAGTTTTTATTAGGTTTTATCGGAAGTTTTTTTGAATATTTAGCAATTGAAAGTAATAAAAAAAATTCTATTAAACTTGAACAAAAATTATCATCTAATGTAGTAAATAAAAGCAATAGCAATAAACAAACAGAAAATTTATTTCAAAAGGAAATTGAAAAAAATAAATATATAGAGATAAATGTTAAAAAGAATGCAGAAAAAATAATGGAAAATAAAAATACTAATATAGATAGTTTTCAAGAGTCTGAAAAAACAACCGAAAAAACAACAAAAAAAACAGCTGAAAAAAACATTGTGAATGAAAAAGAACAAAAAAACGATTTAATATTAATTGAAGAAAAGGTTATATATGCTGATACAAGAGAAGATTTGAATAGTGCAGAAGCAAAAATTGTTAAATTAAAAAAAGATTTAATTTTAAAAAAGAAAAATAATACATTAATAATAAATAAACTAATTGATGAAAAAAACAAGTATAATAATCAAAATAAAAATAGTAAAGAGTTACCTTTAATTAAATCTGATGAAAATGATTATTTTTTAAAAAACGAAAAAGAAATACTAGAAAAAAAAGAAGATGTGAATGCTGATAAAAATAATAATATATTTGTTGAAAAGGATAAAATTGTTAACAATTTTATTGATGAGAAAACAGAAATTTTTGTAGAAAGTAATATAATAGTAAATAAATTAATAAAAAGATGTGATGATGATTTAACTTTAGTTTCTGAAAAGAGAGAATTTTTTAGTTTGCAAGAAGAATTTGAAAAAAATTTAAATAATAACAAAGCAAACATAAAAATTAATAAAAAAGATTTAAGAAAAATAAAGGATAATGTACTTGAAATTATTGATAAACAGAAAAGTAATTTAGAACAACTTAATAATTTTATGAGTAAATCTTTTGATGAAAAGATTGTTATGTTAAAATTTAATAATTTTTTTAAAAGTACAGCTAAGTTAGCATTTAGTTTTGTTCCTTTTTTCTCATTTCCAAATAGAATTTTTGGTCTTGCAACATCGGCATTATTTTTCAATAGATCAATTAAAAGTTACCGAATAAAACCAAATAAAAATGATATAAATCAAAGCATTAGATCAATGATAAATAATAATGAGTTTTGTTTAAGGATTGGTATTAGTAATTGTAATGACTCTTTAAATGAAATTGAAAATATTAAATATTATTTAAAAAATTTATCAAGTGAGGCTAAAGATTCTATAGAATATCGTAAATATTTGTTAAGTGTTGAATCTACTGAGAGGTTAATTCAAAAACAAATAGAATTTATGAAAAATTTATCAAAGAAATATGATGATATTAAAATTAAAGTAAAAAAAATATAAAATTAAATTACTAAAATATAAGTCAATCTCATTTATTCATTTTCTTTCATATTCATAAAATAAAGTGAAAGGAGAATTAGAATGAATAATCAGTATTCTCGTAAAATACAATGTATTTTAGAAGAAGGAAAAAAGTGTAAAGATAAACTTCAAGTTGTAGGACCAACAGGTCCCACAGGTCCTGCCGGACCTGCAACAATTACTGTTGGTAACACTACAACTGGGGACCCTGGAACTAGAGCGAGTGTAACAAATGTTGGAACTAATGAAAACGCTATTTTAAATTTTACAATTCCAGCTGGCGTTCAGGGTGCAACTGGACCTGAAGGTCCAACAGGTCCCACTGGACCCATTGGTTTAACTGGTCCACAAGGTAGTATAGGTCTTCAAGGACCAGCCGGTCCTACTGGACCCACTGGTCCTGCTGGTGCACAGGGAGCACAAGGGGTACAGGGTGTTCAAGGCCCTGCTGGTCCAACAGGGCCAACCGGACCTAGTTTAAGTACTTTTGGTCGTAAATATGACAATGCTACTAATAGTTTAAATTTAGAAGCCAACATTGCTCAAAATGTTGCATTAGGAAGCACAGGCCCTACTAATAACGTTACAACCGCTACACAAAATACTTTAACAATTACACAAAATGGTGTTTATTTAGTTGAATATTTCTTTTCTGGTAGTTCTAGTGTTAATACAGAATTAACTTTAGAAGTAAAACAAAATTCTGTACCTATTGGAAGTACTACTATTGAAAAAAATGTTACAGCAAGTACAGAAACTGATTTCGTTGGAAGCACTATTAACTCATTTAGTGCTGGTGATGAAATCGGACTTACATTACAGTCTTCACAAGCAGCAACTATAACACCGGCATCAGGAACTAATGCTTATCTAAATATAACTAGATTATCTTAAAAAATTACAAGAGAGGTTTATAACTTCTCTTGTTTTCTTTTTTATAAATTTGTATTATAATTAGTGTAGGTTATTTAAAGGGGTAGATAATATGAGTTATATAGATACTATTGATGATAGAATAAAAGAATATTTTTCTATTTTAGAGCCTAATTATCCAGTATGATTAAATGATTATATAAATACTAAGGAACTTTTAAAACAAAAATATATAAGTGTTACGAATGGTACTATATATTCTGATTTATTTGAAAACAATTTTTTTTAAAGTTTAGACCATTCAGTTGCAGTAACTCTTATAGTTTGGCATTTTACACATGATAAAAAACAAACTTTATCAGGCTTATTTCATGATATAGCAACACCTGTATTTAAACATTGTATAGATTTTTTGAATGGTGATTATATGAATCAAGAATCAACAGAAGATTTAACAACTGAAATAATTAAAAATTCGAAAGAAATAATGTCGTTATTAAAAAGGGATAATATAAAATTAGATAGTGTTAATGATTACCATATATATCCAATTGCTGATAATGATACCCCAAAATTATCTGTAGATAGACTAGAATATTCTATGTCAAATGCTTTATTTATCTATGGATTGTGTGACGTATTAAAAGTAAAAAAAATGTATAATGATATTTGTGTTGGTGTAAATGAAGAAAATATACCGGAATTAATGTTTAATACATATTCCATTTCTTATGATTTTTTAGAAATGACAAGTAGGTTATCTATTATTTATAGAGAAGATAGAACTAGGTATTCTATGCAGTTACTAGCAGATATTGTAAAAAAATTAAATGAAGAAAACTTGATAAAAAAAGAGGATTTATATAATTTAAAAGAAGAAGATGTTATAAAAATTATAGAAAATTCTAAATATAAAGATGCTTTTAATTTTTGGAAAAAAGCTAAAACTGTAATTGTTTCTGATAACAAACCTGATAATGTTTATTATGTACATCATAAAGCTAAAATAAGATATATAAATCCATTAGTTAATAATGTAAGAATTTCAAAAATTGACTTATCTGCACAAAAATTAATTGACAACAATTTGTCTTATGATATGTCGGGTTATGTATATTTAAAAATGAAATTATAATTTTTACTAGTATATAATATACAATCTATTTTATTTATTGTATAATTAACTTGGAGGACTAATATGGAAGAATATAATACAATTGAAAAAGTAAAAGAATTATTTAATAATGCTGGATGTGTTGGAAACGAAAATTGTTATTTTGTAGCGTATAAAGATTTTCAAAAAAGTTCGGGAATGGTAAATGGAATGGAATATCCTTACCATGCGCTTTTAATAAATCAAACTGAAAATGGTTTAGGAATTTTTTATCTTAATCCAGAAAAATTTTCTTTTAAAGTAGATCTTGCTAAATTGAAAGTATCTACAGATACATATAATTTTATAAAAAATGAAGATATAAAAAGTATTGAAATTAAAAATTGGGCTATATTTAATTCAAAAACAAAAAGAATTACAATAAAACTTAATAATAAAAAGATACATAGATTGTATGCAAACATTAATGAAAAATTAATACCATATCAAACAGAAAATTTAACTAAGTTTATAGAAAAAAACAGTAAATAGAAGGAATTATAATCCTTTTATTTTTTTGTGATTGACATACAAACAATTGTACAGTAAACTGATATTAGTAGGAAATATTACTTTAAAAGATGTGTTATATGGATATTGATAGTAATTTAATAATAAAAGGAATAATATTAGAGCTTAATAGAATAGAAAATTCTAATTAGTTATCGTGATGGAATTATTTTAGATTTGAATGATAACTTTAAAGAGATAAATTATAAAGATACGGATATATATAACTTATATAAAATGTATTTGTGTGATAGTGAAGTTATGTAACATAAATTATTAGATGATTGATAAAATTTATTGAAAGTATAAAATAGGTAATAATATGAAAAAGAAAACAATAATAACAGTATTAATTTTATTTATAACTATATTTTTAATTATATTTTGTATATTCAATATATCAAAAAATAACAACTTTAATAATGAGTTGGAAGATACAATAGTAAATAAAGAAAATGAAAATACTGAAAATACTGAAAAGGATGAAGAAAAAAATTCTGAAATTAAAAATGTAGAAAAAAACAATTTTGTAAGTTATAATGGATGGCTTAGAATAGAAAATAATATGCTTGTTAATGAAAATGGCGAACCTTTTAGATTAAAAGGAATCAGTACACATGGATTACAGTGGTATTCAAAATTTGCTAATAAGGAAATGATGAAAAGTTTAAAAGAAAAACTTGATACAAATTTATTTAGAATCGCAATGTATACAGAAGAAAATGGTTATATAAGTAATTATAGTTTAATTAATAAGGTTGAAGAAATAGTTGAGTATGCAAAAGAATTAGATATGTATGTAATAATTGACTGGCATATATTAAGTGATGGAGATCCTCTAAAACATAAAGAAGAAGCTAAAATATTTTTTGAAAAAATGAGTCAAAAATATAAGGATTATCCAAATGTAATATATGAAATATGTAATGAACCAAATGGCAATGTTACTTGGGATGGTAATATAAAGCCGTATGCTGAAGAAGTTATTAGTGTTATAAGGAAAAATAGTAAAGATAGTATAATAATTGTTGGAACTCCAACTTGGAGTCAAGAAGTTGATAAACCAGCAAATAATAAAATAAACGATAAAAATACAATGTATGCTCTTCATTTTTATTCTGCATCACATGGGGAATGGTTAAGAGAAAGAACAACAGAAGCTTTAAAAAGTATCCCTATATTTGTAAGTGAATGGGGAGTAAGTGATGTATCTGGAAATGGTATAATAGATAAAGAAGAAACTTTAAAGTGGGTAGAGTTTATGAATAAGAATAATTTAAGTTACGCAATTTGGTCATTATCTGATAAAAATGAATCATCAGCACTATTAATTCCAGGTGCATCCATAAATAATTTTAATGATGACAATTTATCTGAAGCTGGAAAGTTAATAAAAGATTTAATTAACAAATGAATAATTATAGATTTAACTTATTTTAATAGGATAGAAGTAATTTATAAAAACGATGAAAAAGTTTATGAATTAAGATGCAGTGATGGATTAGTTAAATATTAAACAAAACATATTGAATATCAAAATATAAATTAAAAATATATAGATATAGTTAAAAAATATATATTTTGATTTAAAATAATAAAATGTATAAAAAAATCTACATTTCAAAACATATGTAGATTTTTAATTTGTCTAGAGTTTTATTTTTTTATAACAACATTCATTATTTTACTATTACAATATCTGCAAGTATAATCTATATTAACTGCACCAATAATAGAGGCACCACAGTTAGGACATTTGTCCTTAACAATCTTTTTAGAAAGGGCAACAAGTAATTTATCGTTATGCATTTCTAAAGTACAATTTTTAAGGTAGTGTCTTTTGATTGCAAGATTAATTTTTTTTACGTAATTTTTATTATAATTGGGAATATCATTTATATTTATAAGTGGTGTCTTACTTTTTGCAAAATAATTAGAACAAAGTGTAGCAATATTAATATTTTTTATTTTAAGTAATCTAAAAATAAAAAATGGTGTTAATATACTTGAAACTAAAGTGCTATATATAAAGGAATCAAGAATATCAGCCTTTATTAGTTTATAAGAATAAAGATGATTATCTGGCGATAAAAGAATTTTTGTTTGATATGACTTATCAAAATAATGTGCAAGATTACTGATTGAAAACATAAACAAAATTATAATAATGAATAAATTAATACTAAATAAAAATATAAAAATTCCTTTTTTTAAACTAATATTTTTGCAAGTATAATGATTAGAATTATTAATTCCATTTTTGAAATCATTTGAAATACTATAAAATCTATTACCTGATATTACTTTTGCATTTAAGTCAGAACTGTTACAATAAGGACAAATTCCTGTAAAATATTCTTTTGCCTCTATTTGTGCATCACAACTTTTACAAATACACAAACATTTTTTGCTATTGAGTTCAATAACTGTCTTATTTTTAATTTTTGTTATTTTGAAATTACGCATTAACATTATTCTTAAAATAGTTATTTGTCTTTTTATAGTTTTTAAATTTTTACCAGTAACTTTAGCTAAATCTTCAAAATTAATAATTCCATCTAAACTGTTTTCAAAATAGCTAGAATAAAAATTAGCATAATAAATTCTATTTTTAATTTTATAAACAATAATTAGTAAAATAATACTTATTATTGTAAATTTAATACTGCTTGCCATACTTTTAGCTTGTAGGGCAGTATTAATGTCATCTTTATAATATACAAATTCTGAAACAATGTATGGAACACTAACAATTAAGTTGAACACTGAAAATATTATAAAAATAATATTAACTGTAATTAAGAAATTCCTATATTTTTTATTAATATACATAAAAACACCACCAAAATATAATATAATCAGATTATTTCATATTAGCTTATGAAAGTCAATAATATGAGATTTATATTTATTTATAAAAAATAACTTTTTAATAATTTAATTATATGTTAGAATTATATTAGATATATTTAAATTTGGAGGTGTATAGTGAAAGTAATAACAATATGTGGTAGTTTAAGCTTTAAAGAAGAAATGATGATAATTGCAGAAAAACTAGCTTTAGAAGGTAACTGTATTCTTACACCAGTTTATCCTGTTAAAAATTTTTCTAAAACAGATACTCAATTAAAAAAATAAAAAAAAGCACATTTTAAAAGAATAGAACTATCTGACGCAATATACGTAATAAATAAAAATAATTATATTGGTGATAGTACTAAAATAGAAATAGATTATGCTAAAAAATTAAAAAAAGAAATTATGTATTTAGAGAAAATCTGATTATATAATTTCTGGTTTATATAAAGACAATTTTTTAATTTATTATATAATTGTAGTAAAGTGGGGTATTATATGAATTTTGATGAAGATATTAATAGATATGGTTCAAATAGTTTAAAATACGATTTTATGAAAATTAAAAATAAGCCAGATGATGTATTACCTATGTGGGTTGCAGACATGGACTTTAAATGTTGTAATGAAATATTGAATGATTTACATAAAAAAGTAAATCATGGAATCTTTGGTTATTCAAAAAATGATGATGAATATTTTAACGCAATAAAAAAATGGTATTTAAATAATTTTGGTATTGAATTAAAACAAGAGTGGTTGGTTATAACACCTGTAGTAGGCGTTGCTCTTGCTCAAGCAATTAAAGCTTTAACGAATGAAAATGATTATGTATTAATAAATAACCCAGTATATTATACATTTTCAAAGATAGTTTTAGATAATAAAAGGCAAATTATTAGTAGTGACTTAGTGTTGAGGGATGGTCATTATGAAATTGATTTTTCAGATTTTGAAAATAAAATTAAACAGTATAATGTGAAAATGTTTTTATTGTGTTCGCCTCATAATCCCATTGGTAGGGTTTGGACTAAAGATGAGTTGGATAAAATAGTAAAAATTTGTAGTAAATATAAGGTCTTTATTGTAAGTGATGAAATTCATTGTGATTTTGCTTGGAATAACAATCATATTTGTTTATTAAAATATGAAAATTATAAGGATCATATAATTCTTTGCACATCCCCAACAAAGGCTTTTAATTTAGCTGGACTCCAAATTTCTAACATATTTATTCCTGATATAGATGTGAGAAAAAAATTTCAAAGAGAATTATGGAATTCTGGTTATAGTTTGGTAAATATAATGGGGTTAGTTGCTGGTGAATCTGCATATAAAAATGGAGAAAATTGGTTAAATGAATTAAAAAAATATATAATTGAAAATATAAAATATACAGATGATTTTCTAAAGAAAAAAATACCAAAAATAAAATTAATATATCCGGAAGGAACATATCTTTTGTGGCTTGATTTTAATGAGTTTAATTTATCCGATGATATGTTAGAAGATTTATTATTAAATAAAGCAAAGGTATGGTTGGATAGTGGAAAAAAATTTGGAAAAACCGGAAGTGGATTTCAAAGAATGAATGTTGCATTGCCTAGGGCAAAATTAAAATGTGCTTTAGAAAGTCTTGAAAAGACTTTTAAAGATTTATAGATAAATGTTTTTATGCATTAATGTTTAAAAGATAATTGATACGAGGAGTTGTTTTAATGAAGAAAGTAGATAATGAATATATTGAAAAATACAATTTAGATAGTTATGTTTGGTATGCTTGCTATGGCTCTAATCTTAGTATGGATAGGTTAATGATTTATATAAATGGTGATGAAAATGGTAAATTTGGTCATAAAGAAGGGTGTAGTGATAAAACTAAACCGCTAGATGCTAAACCATATATCTTTAACTGTCCTATATATTTTGCTAAACATAGTAAAAGATGGAATGGTGGAGTTGCATTTTTAGATTATGAACATACAGGAAAAAGTTATGGTAAGATATACAAATTAAAAATGAATCAATTTAGGGATGTATTAAAGCAAGAACAAGGTGGTAAATCATATGATGCCATAATATATGTTGGAGAATATGATGGGTTACCAATCTTTACATTTACTGCATCGCATAAAAGAGATGATTTAGAATCTCCAAGTAAAGAATATCGTGATGTTATAAAAAAAGGTATATTGGAAACTTATGCAAATTTGACAGTAGATGATGTTGAAAGATATTTTTTAGATTGCGAAAATAATAATAAATAGGCATAAAATGAATGAAAATAAAAAATCAAAAAGAATATTAAAAATTTTACCATGGTATATGGGATTATCATATGGATTATTGTTTTATACACCAATAAGTACATTGTTTTTTACAATTGCTAAAAATTTAAGTCCATCACAAATAACGCTTTTAGGAACAATATCTACCTTATTGTGTATATTACTTCAACCATTACTATTAAAAATTATAAAAAAAATAAACAATGTATTATCTGTAAGAATTGGTTCTATATTGTTATTACTTTCTGTATTATTGATTACATTTGGCAATTTTTATATGATAATGATAGGTATTATATTAGAAACAATAGCATTTACTTTTAAAGATATGATAAATATTATACTTAGAAATAATTTAATATTTGTTTCTAAGAATGATGAATATATAAAGTATAAAAATAAATCCTTTTTGATATATTCAATAGCAACCGCTATAATTGCCTTAGTAGTGGGATATTTATTTAATTTGAATTATTATATTCCAATGATTTGTTGTATGATTTGTTGCGCAATTGTTATTATTATGTCATTATTTATTGATGATATAAAAACAGGAAATGTTGAAGAAAAAAGTAATAACAGTTATAGCAAAATAATAATAAAGAATAAGATGATTATTAATATAATTTTGTTTTTTGGATTAATAAGAACTTGTATTGCGTTAGGATTTAATAATTCTGAATTATTTATTCAGCAAGAATTAAAATATTTTTTTAATATTGCTAAAACTACATATTATTTTAGTTTAATAGTATTTGTTTCTAGAATTGTTAGAATATTATCTAATTTATGTTTAAATAAAATTTACCTAAAACTTAGAGAAAAATTGTTAATTTTATTGCCAAGTTTATTGATGATTTCTTTTGGATTTCTTGTATTTAGTCATTATTTGATTGATAATTTATTGATTAAATTTTTAACTATGTGTTTGTCTTATTCAATTATTGTGGCATTGATAGATTTCTTTACATCCGTTATTCAAGATACTGTTTTAGATAAAACATCAAATAATGAACAACAAGCAGCACTTACTTATTTATCACTATCATATAAGGTATTTAAAGTGATATTTGGTTTCTTTGTATCATTAATATTATTAAGATATTCACTTGTTTATGTATTAATATTTTTGATAGTATTGATTTTAGTAGGTATGATATTTTTTAGCAAAACATATAAAAAGTTAATTAAATAGTACATTAAAAAAATTATATATAGTATATAAAATATTTAAAAGAAAGGAAGATGATTAATATGAAAAAAGTAAGCGATATTATGTGGGGATTAATTTTAATTATAATCGGTGTAATATTAGGAGGAAATGCACTTGATATATTTAATATAAATTTGTTTTTTGATGGTTGGTGGACATTGTTTATTATTGTACCAACATTTATTGGGTTAGTGACTGAAAGGGATAAAACAGGAAATATCATTGGTTTAATAATAGGATTGCTTTTATTACTTTCTTGTAGAGGATTATTTGACTTTAAATTAATATGGAAACTTATTTTCCCACTAATTTTTGTAATTATTGGATTATCTCTTATTTTTAAAAATAACATTAATAAAGAAGTAAATGAGAAAATAAAAAAATTAAATGAAAATTTAAGTTCTAATGATGGTTATACTGCTACATTTTCCGGTCAAAATTTGAATTTTGATGGTGAAGAATTTAAAGGATCTAATTTGAATGCAATATTTGGTGGAATAAAATTAGATTTAAGAAAAGCCATTATAAATGAAGATATTGTTATAAATGCAAGTAGTATTTTTGGTGGAATAGATATTTATATTCCTGATAATTGTAAGGTAAAAATAAAGTCAAATTCAATATTTGGTGGCGTATCAAATAATAAAAAATGTAATGTAGATGATAATTCATATACTATTTATATTAATGCTTCTTGTATGTTTGGTGGTGTAGAAATAAAATGACAACTGCTCAAAAAATAATAAAATATTGTGCTGTTGCATTTGCAATCTTTTTAATTATTACAATTATATCGATAGTTTTATCAGCAGGTTATAGATTGTTAAATGCAATTGGAATTATTAATTTTAAAGAAAATTCATTATTAGAAAATATGGTTACTATATCGGATGATGCAGAAGAATTATTGTCATTAAATCTTGATATAAAATCTTCAAATATACAGATTAAAACAGGTGATAAATTTGAAGTAAAAACAAATAATTCAAATATAAAATATTCAAATGAAAATGGGTCTATTAAAATAAAAGAAGATAAATTAACAAATTGGTTTTTTGGAAAAATAGATATTGGAGAACTTATTATATATATACCAGAAAATATGAAACAAATTGATGAAGTAAAAATAAATATTGGTGCTGGAACAGTTTTTATTGAACAGTTAAATACCAAAAATCTATATTTAGATTTAGGTGCTGGGAATGTAGCAATAGATAAATTAACTGTATCTGAAGAATCAAAAATAAATGGAGGAGCTGGAAATATAAATATAAATTCTGGTGAAATTGCAAATGTTGATTTAGATTTAGGTGTAGGAAATACTAAAATTAAATCTGATATTACTGGAAATAGTAATATAAATACAGGTGTTGGAGAACTTAACTTATACTTAACTTTAGAATCTGATAATTATAAAATTAACGTTAATAAAGGACTTGGTAAAATAACTTTTAATGATGATAAAATATTAGACGATACTATTATTGGAAATGGAGAAAATTATATTAAAATAAGTGGTGGTGTTGGAAATATAAATATTGAAACCAAATAAAAATGGTAAATAAATATATGTAGAAATGATGCATTAATATCATAATTACTAATTGATAGATGTTTTAGAATAAAATGGTTATTTTCTAAAGTTGATATTGATAACGCAGTTAATAATTATAAAGATCTGCAGATTAATAAAAAACATATTTAAATTATAAAAAAATGCTTACATAAAAATTTTTTTTGTGCTACAATTAACAAGCAAAGAGAAAATAACGTATTTTCAAAATGAATTTATGTTGTTTTTTTTATCAGAAAGAGGGTAGTAAAATATGAAAGAATTAAATTTAGCTAAGGATAAAATTAATAAACTTATATTATCTTTTGCAATACCATGTGTTATTAGTATGTTAATAAATTCGGTTTATAATATTGTAGATCAAATATTTATTGGTAAAGGAGTAGGTACACTTGGAAATGCTGCAACAAATGTAATATTCCCACTTGTAATAATTTTTAATGCATTAGCAGGATTAGTTGGAAATGGTGCAGCAGCTAATTTATCACTAAAACTTGGAGAAAATAAAAAAGATGATGCTTCAAAAAGTATAGGACAAGCAGTAAGTCTAACTATATTAATAGCAGTATTAGTTAGTGTAATAGCTTATATATTTTTACCACAATTAGTATATTTATTTGGTTGTACAGAAAGTGTATATGAATATGCTATTGATTATGGAAGAATAATTGTTTTGGGTGCACCATTTATGTTAATTTATTCTTCACTTTCAAGTATTATTAGAGCCGATGGTTCACCAAAATATTCAATGGTGATGCTAGTAATTGGTGCAGTTATAAATATTATATTGGATCCAATCTTTATTTTTTCATTAGGTATGGGTGTAAAGGGTGGTGCGCTTGCTACAGTAATAGGTCAAATAGTTTCATTTGTAATAGCAGTTTTATATTTAAGAAAAGTTAAATCAGTAAAACTTGAAAAGAAAGATTTCAAATTGGATAAAGATGTATTTAGAATATTATCTTTAGGTCTTTCTTCATTTATAACTCAGGCAACAATTCTTGTATTATTCATATTTATGAATAATATTATGACTAAACTTGGTGCAAAATCAAAATTTGGTTCAGATATACCATTGTCAGTTTATGGTGTTATTTCAAAAATAAATAGTTTATATATTTCAACAGTTCTTGGTATATCAATTGGTTCTCAACCAATTATTGGATTTAATTATGGTGCTGGTAATGAATTAAGAGTAAAAGAAACAATTAAAAAAGTTTTAAAAATCAACTTTATTGTAGGTATATTTTTTAATTTAATATTTTTATTATTTCCAAGACAAATAGCGGGAATATTTATATCCACAAGTGATCCATCATATAATTTATTTATGGAATTTGCAACCATTATGTGTCATAGTTTTTTATTAGTAATTGCTCTAAATGCTTTAGAAATGACAACAAGTATTGTAATACAATCACTAGGAAATGTTATAAAATCTACAGCAGTAACATTTATAAGACAAATAATTTTATTAATCCCAATTTCACTTCTTTTAGCTTTTGTTTTTAATAAGGGAATATATGGCGTTTTATATGCAGGATGTATTGCAGATATAATTTGTTTTATTATTACAATATTTATTTTGAAATCTGAATATAAAAAATTAGGTATAAAAGAAAAATATGATAATTATACTGAAATTCATGAAGGAAATTTAACATATAAAGGACATCATATTGTAATAACAATATCTCGTGAATATGGATCAGGTGGAAGATTTGTTGGAAAACTTGTTGCTGAAAAATTAGGAATATCTTTTTATGATAAAGAATTAATTTCTCTATCTGCCAAAAAATCAGGTTTATCAGAAGAATACGTAGAATTAGTAGATGAAAAGAAAAAATCTGGAAATTACGCAAATAATAATGATGATAGATTATTTATTGCAGAAACAAAAGTTATAGAACAACTTGTAAAAAAAGAATCATGTGTAATTGTAGGTAGATGTGCCGATTATATTTTGAAAGATAATAAAGATACGATTAAAGTTTATTTGTATAGTGATGATGAAAATAAAGTTAAAAGAGCTGTTAAATATTATGGTTTAGATAAAATAGATGCTTTAAAACAAATTAATAAAATAAATAAGGAACGACAAAAACATTATAAATTTTATACAAATAGAGAATGGAAAAATCAAAATAATTATGATTTACTCATAAATGTTGATAAATACGGAGTAGAAAAAACAGCAGATATTATATGTAATTTTGTTAAATGAGAAGAGTAATCTTCTCTTTTTATTAAACTATTTAAAACTATTACTAATTTTTAATTATTTACGTATTAAAACATAAATGATATAATCATAGTTGAATTAGGAAAACTTTTATAAAGTTAGTATTAAGCGATATGAATGTGTAACTAAAAATATTTATTTAGTAGCAAACAATATAGAATATTATTTAATTAATATAGAGAGTGGTAATATGTTAGAAAAAATAAAAGAATCATGTAATTATGTTGCAAAAAACAGTAAATATGTATCAATCAATTATGATGTATTAGACGAATATATAAAACATATTGATTTAAGAAATTTAAAATTTTGGCTTAGTAGTAACCCATATAATTTATTTGATATGGATATTGATAAAATAATCAATTTTATGTTGATATTTGATTCAATTGATTATTGCTTTTGGGGACAACCTAAATGGACAATAGAGACATTAGAGGGAAAAAAGGATGGTTGTGATGCTTTATTATATGCTTTATTAAATTATGTAAAGAAAATTGATAAAGTTGATTTTTCAAATGTTTCATTTAAAGAATTTTCTGATATATTAAAAGGTAATGTTGATATTCCATTTTTAAAGGAAAGATACGATACTGTTGTTTCAATATGTGATATAGTTAATAAAAAAATGAATGGTAATTTTTATAATTATATTAAGAATATTAATAATGACGATGACTTGTTTGATATTGTTATTAATAATTTTAATGCCTTTTATGATGTAAGAGAATACAATAATCAAAAAATATATTTTTATAAATTAGCTCAATTATTAACTTCTGATATTTTACATATAAAAGAACTTATTAATGGTACGAAAGTTGATTATAGTCATTTGGTAGGATGTGCAGATTATAAAATACCACAAACTTTAAGGGCACTTGGGATAATAGAATTTAATTCTGATTTATCTAAAATAGTAGATAATAAGCAATTAATAGATGAAAATTCAATGTATGAAGTAGAAATAAGGGCAAATATGATTGAAGTTATTAGTTATGTTAACTCAAAATTAAAAAACACTTGTTCTATTGATATAAATGATTATTTATTCTTAGCTTCTAAGGGTGTTAAAGATATAGTAAAACCATATCATTTGTGTAAAAATAAAAATTATTAAAAATTATTTTTGAAAATAAAAGATTAATAGTAATTCATATATACAGTGTATTATCCAGTTGGTAATGGTATATTTAATATTGATAAATCAATAGGAAATATAAAATGGATAATATATATGGAATTAAAAGATAAAATAAAAGATGAAAAAGATATTATTTGCAACAGAAAATGAAAGTAATGTTATAGGGGTTCTTTGTAAATATTTATAATTAGTTTAACTATATATTTAAATACATTTAAATACATTTTAATGTCTAACATTATAATAAATAAATTAAAGGAGATTTTGTATGAATAAATATTATTTAGAATTTTTAGAAGAATTAGTTTATAATTTAAGGGAATATGAGGATTCATCTTGGAGTGATTGGATGCAGAAAAGCATTTTGCTTTTTCAACAAAATGCTGATTTAAACTATTTCTTTAGGGCATTTGGTGGTATGGGAAGTTTTAATGATAATTATTTTTCTAGTATAACAACTGAATTAACAAATATTACTTATAAAATAGCAACTTCATTACGTGATAATAGACAAGATAGTATTTTATCTATTATGGATAAAGAACAAAAAATACGCACTTATAATTGTAGCTTGAAACATGCAACAGAGTTTGATCAAGATTGCTTAAATTATATAAACTATCTTATTGAGAATTATAATTCAGAAAATTTACATGTTATAACAGAAAAATATAGGAATGATAAAAATATGAATACTTTAAAAAAATAAAAAGTAGTTAAAATATGTAAAGAAAGCGGATATTTTAATGTAACACTTTTTTATATAACTAAACAAAAGGAGGAAACTTTAATCATAATTTAGTAAGAATATTAAATGTAAGAGATTATGTTACAATAAATGAATTAACAGTTTTATATTTTAAATAATGTAGAGAAAATAAAGAATAAAGCGTTGGGCTAAATGAATGAAAATAAAATAAAAAAAACTACTATAATAAAAAAATGTAAAGGGATGATAAAAATGGCAAAAGACTTAATTATAAGAAGCAGCAGTGCAGAATTTTTAATATTTGAAAGACAAACACATGATAAAGGAATTCAAGTTAGATTTGAAGATGGTGATTTATGGTTAACACAGAAAGCTATTGGAGAACTTTTTAATGTGGACAGAACAGTAGTTACTAAGCATATTAAAAATATATATTCCGAACTTGAATTAAATGAGAATTCAACTTGTGCAAATTATGCACTAGTTCAAAAATAGGTTATAGAACAAATTCAGATAGAGCTATATACCTTTAGAAGGTGGGCAACTTATATATTAAAAGAATTTTCAAAAAAAGGGTATATAATAGATAAAAAGATGATGGCAAAAGAAGGTAGTAATGAAGAAAATCGGAGATAGATATACTAATAATATTTTTGAAAATATTAAACATATAGATGAATATGGAAATGAATATTGGTATGCTAGGGAACTTTCAAAAGTTTTAGAATATAAAGACTGGAGAAATTTCTTAAAGGTTTTAAATAAAGCAAAAGAAGCTTGTAAAAATTCTGGATTTAATATAGATGAACAACTTGTTAAGGTCAACAAGTTGTCAAAAAGAAATCATAATGCCACTGCTAATATACAAGATTATAAACTTTCAAGATATATATGTTATTTAATAGTACAAAATGCAGATCCAAGCAAAGAAGTTGTGGCTTTAGGACAAGCCTATTTTGCTATTCAAACAAGAAAACAAGAAATAACAGAACAAGAATATGATTCTTTATCAGATGATGAAAAAAGATTTTATCAAAGAAAATTAACAAAACAGGGTAATTACACTTTGCAAAGAGTTGCTTCTGCAGCAGGTGTTAAAAATATGGCTGAGTTTCATAATGCAGGATATAAAGGATTATAAACGTGCGAAACCGCTGATGATATATTTAAAAGGAAAAAATTACGATATAGAGAAGATATTTTAGATAATATGAATGAAGATGAATTAGTTGCTAATTTATTTAGAATAAATCAAACGAGGCAAAAACTTTTAAAAGATAATGTACAATGTGAGAAAGAAGCAAAAGATCTACATTATGAGGTGGGAAAAAAAGTTAGAAAAGCAATCGCAGATATTGGTGGAATGATGCCTGAAGAAATGCCAACACCTAAAAAGAGCTTAAAAGAATTAGAAAAAGAAAAGAAAAAATTAGAAATAAAAGTGCAAAAGAAACTTGAAGGAATAAAATAGGAGGAATAATGTCTTTAAAATATATAAATAACATTGAATATGCAAATGAAATAGAAGAATTATATTTAAATTCGTTTCCTAAAGAAGAAAGATTTCCTTTTTGGATACTAGAAGAGTGTTCTAAAGAAAATAATTCTGATTTATACGGCATAATTGATAATGATAAATTAATAGGAATGTGTTATCTTGTTAATTGTAGTAATGCATATTATCTTATGTATTTAGCAGTGGAACCGAATTTAAGAAACCAAAATTATGGTTCTAGAATATTAATGGATTTGAAAGAAAAATATAAAGTATTATTTTTATCAATTGATTCACCTGTTGATAATATAAGTGTTAGACGTAAAAATTTTTATTTAAGAAATGGTTTTTATGATACTAATAAATTTTATGAAGATACTGGTATTAATTATGAAGTATTATGTACTAATAATGAATATGAAATAACCGATGATACTATGAAGATGAGATATACCAATATGACAAATAATTACAAACTGTTTGAAGTAATATCAAATACATTTAATATTGGACTTGTTAATTTGAAAAATAAACATAAGAAATAAAGGAAGTGATTAAAATGGATATGTATCAAAAAAGAAAAATTAGAGCAGAAAAGAAAAATAATGATAGTCAAAAAATTTTTCCTTCGGTCGGAATTAACTGGTAAGTGGGGAGTTATGAAAAAACACTTTTAAACTCTTGAAAATAAAGAGTATTTTTACTAAATGATTTTTACATTTTGGAACATTTTTTTAATAAGTTTTAATTCAAATTGATAAGTGTATGAATTATGAAAAACTAAAGGAAAGGAGAGTATTGATGGAAGACAATAAATTAATTATATATAAAAATAATAAAGGTAATATTATAGTAGATGCTATTTATAAAGATGAAACTTTATGGCTATCACAAAAAGGAATGGCAAAAGTTTTTGAATGTTCTACAGATAATATAAGTTTACACTTGAAACATATATTTGAAGAAAAAGAGTTAGATAAAAAATCAGTTACCGAGAAATGCTCGTTAACTGCCGATGACGGAAAAAACTATAACACAACTATTTATAGTTTAGATGCTATAATTGCTGTGGGTTATAGAATTAATTCGAAAAAAGCAACAGAATTTAGAATATGGGCAACAAAAATATTAAAAGAATATATGACAAAGGGTTTTGCATTAAATGATGAACGTTTTATAAATGGAAATAAATATGATACAAAATATTTTGATGAATTATTAGAACGTATCAAAACAATTAGAGTAAGTGAAAGAATGGCATACCAAAAAATCACTGATTTATTTATTGCTACAGCAACTGATTACAATCCGAAGTCAGAAGAAGCGTATGCTTTCTTTAAAATTGTTCAAAATAAGTTGCACTATGCTATAAGCGGACATACTGCTGCAGAACTTATTTTTAAAAGGGCTAATTCAAAAAAAGAGCATATGGGACTAACTAATTGGAAAAATTCTCCTGATGGTTTAATATATAAATATGATGTAATTATTGCAAAGAATTATTTAAACGAAGAAGAAATGAATAATTTGAAAGATTTAACAAATTTATTTTTGGTATTTGCAGAGGATGAAGCAAAACAAAGACATGTTATGACAATGAAGGATTGGATAAATGCAACTGATGATTTATTAAAATTTAGAAGAAAAGAAATATTAAATAATAGTGGTAGTATATCTCATAAAGAAGCCGTAGAAAAAGCAGAAAAAGAATATGAAAAATTTAGAGTTATACAAGATCAAAAATATATTTCTTCAATGGATGAGTTTTATAAAAAGTATTTAAATGAAAATAAATACAATTGAAAAAATCGTGATAATTTAATAAAAATAATTCTTGTTTTGGTGTTAATGAACAACTTGTTGAGAGTAACAAGTTGTCAAGAAAAAATATGTTTTATTAAGTTGGTATGACTGGTTAATAATAATAGTGTCGGAAAAACCGACGGTGATAATTTGAAAAAGACTTTAATTCTAATGTCTTGAATGAATATAAAAAAAATATTGAAAATGTTAGTAAAATAGTCAAAAATGACTGAAATATGTTAAAATTGTATATGAACTAAGGTGTTTATACGGGATAGTAACTCGTAATGATATAAAGAGGTGCATTATGGAATATAAATTATCAAAATCATCTGAAAAAGATATAAATAGGTTAATTGAATATAAAAACAGAACAATCTATCAATATGCAAAAGATTTATCTAATGAAGAAATTGATAGAATAAATAAGTATGTAACTAGTGAAGTTCCTAGACTAATTAATGATTATTTCAATATAATAGTTGATAATAAAATAGTTGGTTGTATATTACTAACAAACAATGATAATGGTAAATTATTAGATGAAATATATCTTGAAGAAGAATATAGAAATAAAGGTATTGGGACTAAGATTATAATGGATATTTTAAATAATAATGATGTAGTATACTTATGGGTATATAAAGAAAATGAAAAAGCTATATCATTATATAAAAAGCTAGGATTTAATGTTATAGAAGAAACTGAATCTAGATATTATATGAAATATAATAAGTGAAAAAGATAATTCAAATGAATGATAAACAAACAAAGATTAATTGGAAATATATAACTTATGGAAAACTTCCTATGAAGTCTTATAAATAAAGTCTTTTAGTCTTATTCCTTTTTACATTTTATAACTGGAAAATGATAGTTATTTTAAATAAAATAGAGGTAATAACGACTTATGGAAAACTTTTATATGAAGCAATAAATAAGGAGGTAGTAATGAAGAAAATTGTAGATAGATATACTAATAATATTTTTGAAAATATTAAACATATAGATGAATATGGAAATGAATATTGGTATGCTAGGGAACTTTCAAAAGTTTTAGAATATAAAGACTGGAGAAATTTCTTAAAGGTTTTAAATAAAGCAAAAGAAGCTTGTAAAAATTCTGGATTTAATATAGATGAACAACTTGTTAAGGTCAACAAGTTGTCAAAAAGAAATCATAATGCCACTGCTAATATACAAGATTATAAACTTTCAAGATATATATGTTATTTAATAGTACAAAATGCAGATCCAAGCAAAGAAGTTGTGGCTTTAGGACAAGCCTATTTTGCTATTCAAACAAGAAAACAAGAAATAACAGAACAAGAATATGATTCTTTATCAGATGATGAAAAAAGATTTTATCAAAGAAAATTAACAAAACAGGGTAATTACACTTTGCAAAGAGTTGCTTCTGCAGCAGGTGTTAAAAATATGGCTGAGTTTCATAATGCAGGATATAAAGGATTATAAACGTGCGAAACCGCTGATGATATATTTAAAAGGAAAAAATTACGATATAGAGAAGATATTTTAGATAATATGAATGAAGATGAATTAGTTGCTAATTTATTTAGAATAAATCAAACGAAGCAAAAACTTTTAAAAGATAATGTACAAGGTGAGAAAGAAGCAAGAGATGTACATTATGAGGTAGGGAAAAAAGTTAGAAAGGCAATTGCAGATATTGGTGGAATGATGCCGGAAGAAATGCCAACACCTAAAAAGAGTTTAAAAGAACTTGAAAGAGAAATGAAAAAGTTAGAAATAAAAGATCAAAAGAAACTTGAATAAACAAAATAAAATAGTAATTTGTTAAATTCTCAGGTTGTGTCCTGTAAATTTTGAACCAAATAATATATAATCGTTTTTGAAAAGAGGGATTAGGATGAATCAAGAAAAAATTGGAAAATATATAGCAACATGTAGAAAAAATAAAAAACTTACTCAAGAACAATTAGCTGAAAAATTAGGTATAACAAGTAAATCGATAAGTAGATGGGAGAATGGAAAAACTATGCCTGATGTTTCCTTGTTTCATTCATTATGTAAAGAATTAAGTATTACTATTAATGATTTATTAAGTGGAGAAACAACAAGTAAAAATAATTTGGATTTATCAGCAGATAAATTATTGGATTACAGCAAATATATTAAGAAAACAGAAAAGAAAAAATTAATTATTCTATCGATTGGATTAATTACTTTAATTGGACTATTTTTAATAGTAATCATTTTGATTTTTAATAAAACATTTTTTAAAAACTCTTATGAATTAGACTATATGAATAATATAAGTATTCCAATACCCAGATATTCTTATTACAGAGGAACGGGAGGAATGGAAGCGTATACAACTAAATTAAAAACAATTAAACAACCCGATGAAGTAAATATTTTGATAGATCGATATTTAAATACTTTAGATAAAATAGAATGTAATAATAAAAACTATTATTATGATAAAAATAAAAATTTTACGATAATTCAATATAGAATAAATAATGATGGTATTGGATTTGTTAATACAATTTATATATCATATAGTGATGGAAATATTTGTAAGTAACAAATTACAAGGTATAAAAAGGAAGTGATAAAAATGGATATGTACCAAAAAAGAAAAATTAGAGCTGAAAAGAAAAATAGTAATCAAGAAGAAAAGTTAACTAAAGTCAGAATTAACTGGTATGTGGGGAGTTATGAAAAACAATAGAAAGAATGTGAATTATGCTAGATAAAAATTTTAAAGATATTATTAGTAATATTAAAGAAGAAATTATAAATACGCAAATTAAAACTATGCAAGAAGTCAATAGTAATTTAATTATGCTGTATTTTAAATTGGGAAAAATTGTTTCAGAGAACAAACAATATGGAAATAATTTTACGAAGCAAGTGTCAACAGAACTTAAATTAACTTTTCCTAATATGAAAGGTTTTTCTGAAAGAAATATAAGATCAATGAGATTATTCTATGAAGAATATGTTGATGATGAAAAATGGCAACAACTTGTTGCCAAATTACCTTGGGGACATAATTTACTACTAATTGAAAAAATTAAAGATAAGGATATTAGAAAAATATATGCCGAAAATACTATTAAAAATGGATGGAGTAGAAATGTACTTGCTATTCAAATCGAAACAGAATTTCATAAAAGAATAGGAAATAGTAACAATAATTTTAATGCCATGTTACCTCCAAAAGATAGCGATTTAGTAAATAATATCATAAAAGATCCGTATATTTTTGATTTTATTACATTAAAAGAAGAATATAAGGAAAAAGAATTGGAAACAGCTTTAATAAATAAAATAAGAAATGTCTTACTAGAATTAGGAAAAGGCTTTAGTTTTGTCGGAAATCAATACAAAATTTCAGTTGATAATCAAGATTTTTATATTGATTTGCTATTTTATCATTTGGAACTTAGATGTTATGTGGTTGTTGAATTAAAAGCAAGTGAATTTAAACCAGAATATATAGGACAATTAGGATTTTATGTAACAGCAGTTAATGAAACAATAAAAAAAGAATGTGATGCACCTACGATTGGTTTATTATTATGTAGAGGAAAGAATAGGTTAACGGTAGATTGGTCTTTGAAATCTACAAATGTTCCTATAGGGGTTTCGACTTATAAACTAAAAGAACAACTACCAAAAGAATTAATGGATAAATTACCAACAGAAGAAGAAATAAATTTATATTTAGATATAGATGAAACAAATAAATAGTAATTTGTAGTTGAAATTGGAGGATTGATTATGAAAAAGACATTATTTGCTATTTTGCTATGTGGGTTTATGGTTATGGGTTTAACTGGGTGCATCAAAGAAAATAATGATGATGATAAAAAATCATATGAAAATAACGATGAGTGTTGTGAAGGTTGTATGTGTGGTGATACTATAGAATTATTAAAAACAACTGAAACTGTTTGGATATTAACTAAAATAGACAGTGAAGGAGAATACAAGTATATTAAAGATTCCTTTATTAATTTTCACGGAACTGGAAAAAATAAATTTGCTTTTTTCAATAACGATAAGGAAATAAAAGGAGAATTTACAATTAATAAAAATAATGAAATAGTATTAGTATCGAATGATGGCATAAATAATAAAATAACTTGTAAATTAGGTGAAGAAAAAAATTTAATTGCAGTTATGTATTGTGATAATAATTTTGGTACATTTACATTACAAAAACAAGGAACACTTGAATTGCCAAATATAATAAAAGATACTGTATCAAAAACGAAAATAATAAAGATTAAAGGAAAACAATCGATTACAGAAGAACAAGAAATAAATGAATTTTTATCAGTGATAAATAATTCTAAAGTATGGACTGGTGCTGTAACTTTACCATCACCTAAATATGAATTGAAATTATTGGATATTAATAACGATAGTATTGCAAAAATTTTATACAATCCAGAACATTATTTTACTATTGAAATAAACGAAAAAAGTTATGAACTAACAAATATTGATAAAAACTCATTGAATACAATACTAGACAAATAAGCAAATTACAATTTATAAAAAGGAAGTGATAAATAATGGATATGTATCAAAAAAGAAAAAAAAGACAAGAAATGCAAAATAGTGAAAATAAAAAAGAAACACAAAATCAAATGAATATTAACTGGTATCCAGGACACATGGCTAAAGCAAAAAGACTAATTTCAGAAAATATTGATTTGATTGATGTTGTATATGAGGTAGTGGATTCAAGAATACCATATTCATCAGTAGTTCAAGAAATTGATAATTTATTAAATAATAAACCACGTATTATGATAATGACAAAAAGTGATTTATGCGATAAAACAGAAACAAATAAATGGATAAAATACTATGAACAAAATGGTAAAAAAGTTATATTAGTAGATTTAGAACATAGCTTTGATACAAAAAAAATAATTAATTTAACTGAAGAAGTTATGATGCCAATTAATGAAAAACGTGAGAAAAAAGGTTTAATAAAAAGACGTGCAAGGGTATTAATTATAGGTATTCCAAATGTAGGTAAATCAACATTAATTAATAGATTAGTTGGTAAAAAGGCTGTTAATGTTGGAAATATGCCAGGAGTTACAAAAGATTTAAACTGGATTAGAATAAATAGTGATATCGAACTTTTAGATACACCAGGTATTTTATGGCCAAAATTAGAACAAACTAAAGTTGCTTATAATTTAGCAAGCCTAACTGCTATTAAAGAAGAAATATTACCACTTTTCCAAGTAGTAGAATATATTCTAAAAACTTTATATAAGTATTATCCTAAAGTTTTAAAGGATCGTTATGGATTAGATGAGGTAGACGAGTATGATATAACAAATACACTTGATATTATTGGTAAAAGAAGAGGCTGTTTAATTAAAGGTGGAGAAATAGATTACGATAAAGTATATGCGGTAATTTTAAACGATATAAAAAATGGTATTATAAAAGGTGTAACTTTTGATAGATATGATGAATACGAAGGATAAAAATGTATTAACTTTAGCGTATATTGGTGATGCTATTTATGAGGTATATATTAGAAAATTCTTAATTGATCAAGGAATTTCTAAAGTAAACAGTTTACAAAAAACGGCTATTAATTATGTAAGTGCTAAAAATCAAGCAAAATTCGTGACTATTTTAATTAATGATAATTTCTTTAATGATATAGAATTAGAAATAATAAAAAGAGCAAGGAATCACAAATCACGAATTCCTAAAAATACTGATATAATTACATATAAATATGCAACAAGTTTAGAAGCTGTAATTGGATATTTATATTTAGAAAATAAAATTGACAGAATAAATTTAATTATGGAAAAAATATTTAGTTTATAATGTATTTGATATTAAAAAATTTAACAAGATGTTATAATAAAAAGTGTGATATGTAGATGGGATGGTAAGTTATGTATGTATTTGGTAAAAATGTTGCAGAAGAAGTTATAAAAAAGAATGAAAAGATAAAAAAAGCTTATATTTATAAAGATTTTAATGACAAAAATTTAATTTCTGCATTACAAAAATTAAAAATTAGTATAGTTTATTGTGAAAAATATGAATTAGATAAACTTGCAAATGGAAATCATCAGGGTATAATACTAAGTATTCCTGATTACGAATATTGTGATCCATCAGAAATGATTAGTGCTGATGACTCACTAATTGTGATTTTAGATCATATTGAAGATCCACATAATTTAGGAGCTATTATAAGAACATGTGAAGCAGCTGGAGTAAATGGAATTATTATTCCAAAAGACAGATCAGTTTTAGTTAATTCAACAGTTATGAAGGTTAGTGCAGGTGCTTTAGAAAATGTTAAAATTGCTTGTGTTACAAATTTAAATAATACAATTAAATATTTAAAAGATAATGGATTTTGGATTGTTGGAACTGATATGAAGGGAATCTCTTATGATAAAATAGATTATAGTGGTAAAACAGCAATAATTATTGGTAATGAGGGAAAGGGAATGAGTAAATTAGTTCGCGAATCCTGTGATTTTATTGCAAGTATAGATATGCGAGGAACTATTAATAGTTTAAATGCATCAGTTGCTACAGGAATTGTTGTATTTGAGGCAATAAAATGTAGAAAGTAGGTTTTTTTATGGATTATCATGATTATAATGATTTTGAATTATTATCTTATATTGAAGAAAATAATGAGGAAGCAAGTGAAATACTATTTAAAAAATATGAACCATTAATAAATTCTTTTGCAAGTAAAATATTTAGTTATTGCAAAAATAGTGGCTTAGAATTAAATGATTTAGTGCAAGAAGGGCGACTTGGATTAAATTTAGCAATTAATAATTATAATTATAATCACAATAAGAATGCTAAATTCTATACATATGCCAAAATGTGTATTGAACGAAATATAATTTCTATGGCATTACGATCACAAAGTTCAAAACATAGAGCTTTAAATGAATCAATTTCACTAGAATTTGATGATGATGAAAGATATAAAATAAATAGTATTATTTCTGACGAAAGTTATAATCCAGAAAAACAAGTTTTAGATTATGAAAATGAAAAAGAATTAACAGAAAATATTAAAAATATTTTGACTGATTTTGAACGACAGGTTTTTGATTTAAAATTAGCATCATTTTCATATAAAGAAATTGCCGAAATTTTAGACCGTGATATAAAATCAATAGATAATGCTTTGCAGAGAATCAAAGTAAAAATAAAAGATTATTTAAATCAATAAAATTTTCAATTTATTTTTTCTTTAGCATATATTGTATTAGGTGGTTATATGTCTAAGATAGAAGAATTTAAAGGTTTTGTTAAAGAAAACCCTCGTTTAATCAAATTTGTTAGAAATGGTGAGATGACTTGGCAAAAATTTTATGAAATTTACGATTTATATGGTAATGAAGGTGAAGCTTGGAAAGATTTTTTAAGTACTAGTGTTGAAACTACTACTAATGTAGAAAGTAAAGCGCAAGCTACATCAGATTTAATGTCTTGGATAAAAGGAATTGATTTAGATAGTGTACGTGAAGGCGTTAATAGCCTACAAAGGGTTATTGGTGTAATGCAAGATTTTGGCAGTTCAAAACAGACAAAAACTGAAGAGTACAAACCACGTCCACTTTATAAACACTTTGATGATTAATGACTTTAGATATTCAATTTAAAATAAAAGAAAATCCATATTATCAAAGATATTTAAGAGAAAATTCCATTTGGTATAAAATTTTGACGAGGAATCCAGAGTTATTTAGAGAATTTGAAGAAGAAGTAAAAACAGCGTATAAATTAAGAGCAACTGATCGAATTGAAAAAATGTTTAATACAATAGAAATGATTCAATCAGTAATTGGAACATTAAAGTAGGATGATGTATGAGAGTTATTAGTGGAAAATATAAAGGAATTAATTTAGATGGATTTAATATTCAAGGAACACGACCAACTATGGATAGGGTTAAAGAATCTATGTTTGCAATGATTCAGGGGTCAATAAAAAATAGTATTTGCCTAGACTTATTTGCAGGTAGTGGTTCACTTGGTATTGAGGCTTTAAGTAATGGTGCAAAATATTGTTATTTTATAGATAATAGTAATGATATTTATAGAATTTTGAAAGCAAATTTAGCAAAAATAAAGGATAATAATTATAAAATTATTTTTAAAAACTATAAACAGTTTTTAAAAGATTGTGTAGACATTAAACTAAAATTTGATATTATTTTTTTAGATCCTCCATATAAATTGAATTTAATAAATGACATTTTAAAATATATTTATGAAAATAAATTATTAAGTGAAGATGGAATAATTGTATGTGAATATGAAAGTGAAGTTTTAAGTGATAATAATTTTTCCTTAATTAAACACAAAAAATATGGCTCTAAATTAATAAATATATATAAATGGTGATTAAGTTTTTATTGACCATTTTTTTTGTTTGTATTATAATACATTTTAAATTTTAAAGGGGGTATTTATATGAAAGGTATTGCTGTATTAAACTTTATAGATGATAATGAAAATCTGTTTTGCGATTATTCATTAGATTTAACTAATTTTGAAGAATATGATTATTGCTTAAATATAAGTGAAAGTTCCAGTAAAACATATAGTGAAATATTTAATTTTTTAAATTTAAGAAAAAGGATTAATGAAAATTTAATGTTGAATAAAAACATATATTTTAATTTTAATGAAATAAGCGATTTCGTAAATAATAACGACTATTTTCTTAAGAATATTAACACAATTGAGTTTTTAGGTAACTGTTATGATAAAATTTCAAATTTTATTACAAATAACAATGAATTACTAAATTATAAAATTTTGATTAGTGAGAAAATTATTCCTAATTCTGAAAATTTAGAAAAGGCAAAAAAGTTCTTTGGAAATTTTCCTAATATTTTATTTAATTTAATAGGAAATGATGAATATGTTAATCTTACCCAATTTGATGCTACAGTTAATGCAATAAATAGTATTGTGAATTCTATAAAAAGATATGATTATAGTCCAGCCGAACAATTGTTATATGCTTATGATTTAATAAGAAATCGTGAATATATTATGGAAGAAAAGTCAGAACCATGCTATATTTCTCGTGATTTAACTAGTGTTTTATCAGGTGATAAAATAGTTTGTTTGGGATATTCAAATATTTTTAATGCGGTTATTAATAACTTGGGTATTTCTGGAACCATTTGTTTTTTGAAAAATAATTCTAAAAATGGTCAAGGTCACGCAAGAAATCTAGTATATGTAAAGGATGAAAAATATGGTATTGAAGGATTTTATTTTTTTGATTTAACACTTGATAGAAAAATCAATTCAGATAGTAATTTTTTCTTTAATGTATTTAGAGGTTTTGCAAAAACAAAATCACAAATTGATGCTATAGATAATTATAAATTTAATGATAAATTAACAGAACTTTTGAAAAATGATGTATTATTTGATTTATCAGAAAATTTTAAATTAAATAATTATAGTGCAATTTTAAATTGCTTTTTAGAATATGAGCAAAATAATATAAATACATTATCACAACTTGTTGATGGTAAAAAAATTATTGATAGTGAAAATTTCTTATTAATTATGCTTTCAAAAAATGATAGTAATAATAAAATCGTTGCCGAAGATTTACTTAGATATGATAAATTATGTGATAATAAAATTCCTTTTTCTAAGTTTTTAAAAATATATTATAATGTAAGAAAAAATGAATACTATGAATACCCAAGTTTATACCCATTTAGCGTTAAAGATATAATGTATATGGCTGTTAATAGTTCTTTTGAATTACCAAAAACTGACGAAGAAAAATTAATCTACTTAATTTTTGGTGAAGATAGGGAAACAGTTATGCGACAAATAATAAGAGAAACCCAAAAAATCATTACTGAAGATGAAATAGATAGAAAAATAAAAGGTGTTCAATTAGCAAAAACTTTATCAAAAGTTTATGAGAAAAAAATTAATAAAAACTAAAAAAATAGTGGTAGATTTTATCACTTTTTTTTGTTATAATGAGTATGGTGAAAAATATGACGAAAAAAAGAAAATTAAAAAAGGGAATTTTTATTAAATTATTTATTTTAATTGTTATTTTTATATTGTTGGCTATGGGAGTATTTTTTGTAATAAAAAAAATTAATAGCTTAAAATATAAAGAATATACAAAAACATTAAACTATATGGATACTGTTATTGATATAAAACTTTATAGTAATAATGAAAAAGAAGCAAACAATATTATAGAAGAAATAGATGGTATTTATAAGCACTATCATGAACTTACAGATAGATATAATTCTTATGATGGTATTGTAAATGTTTATACAATTAATCATACAACTGATGTTACAAAATTAGAAATAAGTAAAGATCTTTATGATATATTAAATTATGGAATTAATTGGTATTATAAAAGCAACGGTTTATTTAATATAAATATTGGTAATTTAACAGATATATGGAAAAAATATCGAGATAATAAGTCTGGTATTCCAACTAGCGAAGAATTAAATAATATTGTTGGATTAGATATTCAAAATGTTGTTTTATATGATGACTATAAAATTTTAACTGGTAATGTCAATATTGATTTAGGTGGTATTGCTAAAGGTTATGCTACAGAAATTGTGCATCATTATTTAAAAAGTATTGGATTTGACAAGTATTTAATTAATGCAGGAGGAACTGTTTTAGCTGGCGTAAATGCAAGTTCAGATAAGTATAAAGTTGGAATTCAAAACCCTGACTCACCATCAGAAATCTTTGATACATTGTCTATTTCTAACGCTATTGTAACTAGTAGTGGAGGATATGAACGTTTTTACGAATTTGAAGGTCAAAAATATCATCATATTTTAGATTTAAAAACTAAAATGCCTGCAAATTATATGAAAAGTGTTTCTGTTATAACTGATGATGCGATTTTAGGAGATGTATTATCAACTACATTATTTCTAATGAGTGTTGAAGATGGACAAAAATTTATAGAGTCTTTCGATAATGTTCAGGCCATTTGGTATGCTAATGATAATACTATTGTAAAATCGTCTGGATTTAATAAATATGAATAAAAGTGATATAAAACTTATTATAATAATTCTATTAATAGCTATTACAGTTTTATTTGTAATAGCTATTATAGATAAAAATAATAGTAAAGAAGCCTTGGTATATTATGATAATAATTTAGTTTTAACAATTGATCTAAACGAAAGTGAAGAAAAGATATATATAGTTGATGGATTTAATGGTGAAGTTAAAATTATTGCGGGTAATGGAAAAATAAAAGTGGATGAAGAAGAAAGTCCCTTACATTTATGTAGCAAGCAGGGATTTATTGAAGAATCATATGAATCAATTGTATGCTTACCTAATAAAATAGTTATTAAAATTTCTTCAAAAAAGGAAAAAGATTTGGACACAATTTTGAGGTGATTTGGTGGAAATAAAAAAAATTAGTCGTTTATCTATGCTTTTGGCACTTTCTGTTGCTTTAAATATAATTGAAACTTTTGTTCCACTTTTTAATGGAATTATCCCAGGTTTAAAATTAGGTCTTGCTAATATAGTTATACTAATTTCACTTTATATATATGGCTTTAAGGATACTTTATTACTTTCTATTTTAAGAGTATTTATAGTTGGTATTTTAAGAACAGGTTTATTTAGTATGAGTTTTTTCTTTAGTTTAAGTGGTGCAATTTTAAGTATTTGTATGATGTTTGTAGCAAAAAAAATTTCAAAACTTTCAATTATTGGAATAAGTATAGTTGGTTCTTTATCACACACTATTGGTCAAATTTTAATTGCGGTTATTTTTTATAATATTAATATGATTTACTATATGGCTTTATCTTTAATACTATCCATACCAACTGGTATTATAATTGGTTTTTTAGCAAAAGAAGTAAAAAAAGCATTAGATTTAGCAATAAAATGGTAACAATGTAATTAGATATTGAAAAAAATATATAACTATGATAAAATTTTTACATAAGATAAGGAGAGGAAATATGAAAAAAATTAAAAATTTACTTTTATGTTTTAGTTTGATTTCGATTATATTTTTTACAGGATGTGAAGAAGTTCCTGAAAAAGGAATTTATAAAGAGGGAACTTACTTTGGATATGCACAAAGTGAGTCATACGGTTTAATTTTAACAACAACAGCTGTTGTTTATGTTGATGATTTAGGAATGATTAAATCAGTATTTGTAGATACAACATACTCAAATGTAACAGGTACTTTAACTACAAAAAAAGTCCTTAAGGATAATTATGGTATGAAAGAAACATCTGCTGGTATTGGTACAATTAAAGGCGGAGCTGAATGGTATGAACAAGTTGAAACACTTGAAAATGAAATAGTAAAACAACAAGGTTTAAATTGGATTAAATGGACTGATGATACTAAAACTAAAACGGATTCAGTAGCGGGTGTTACAATAGAAATTGATGACATTTATACAGCTATAAATAATGCATTAAATGAAGCTAAATAAAAAATATAGATTTTCTATATTTTTTTCATTATCAAAAATTTTACATTTGAATTAAATATAATAGAGATTTGGAGGTAAAAGATGTTTGATAATTTTATTACTTCAACTTTATTTTTATTAGTATTAGGTTTATTATTTACTATAAATACTGTATTAGGTGTTCTAATTGGTACAAAAGAGGAAGGTTTTAATTTAAAAAAACTTTTATATGGAATTTTAAAAGGTATAATTGCGTCATTATGTATTGTTGGATTTTGTTTTGTAATTGAAATAACTCCAATTATTTTAAAAAGGATTGAAATAGAATTACCAAGTGATATTGTAACATTTGTTGAACTTATTGGAATAACTATGACTGCTTATAAAAAATATACTAAAGAATGTTTTGAAAAAATAAAGAAAATATTTGAATAGAAAAAGGGTGCGAAAGCATCTTTTTATATTATTTTAATGATTTATGTAAAAATAATACTAGTTTGCATAAAATTGTTGATAAATTGAAAAAAAAGTGATAGTATAATATTCCAAAAGAGGGGATAAATGTGAAAAATTGTTGAACCGTATTGCAAAGAGTTTAATTATAATATAATAATGTTTAATTAGGAGGTATTTATAATGGAAAATGAGAAAAAGAGATTCAAAATAAAAAAATTAGAATATTATGAAGAATTAGATGAAGTTAATCGAGAAATAAATAAAGATTTGCATTTCATAGGCTTTATGGCTATGCTTATTACTATGCTGAACATGGTGACTTCTTTTTCTTTTAAAGAATGTGGTTTCTGGTGGGGCTTTGTTGTACAAAGTGTATGTTTAGGTATTGAGTATGGAATTACAGTTTCTTTTATTATAGATCTTGTACAAGAAATTATGCAAAAGAAAATATTAAAGGAAAAAATTGAAGAGTTAAATGATTTATTAAATGTAGAAGAATCAAAGAAAATAGTTTTATCAAAAAATGGAGAAAATAAAGGATTTAGAAGATGATAATTAATATTAAAGATATTTTAACCTTAGATGATGATAATAGATATATTGTTATAAGTAAAATTAATTATGAAAAAAGAAACTATTATTATTTAATGGATGTTAATGTTAATAGTAATATAAAATTTTGCTATGAAGAAGATGACGAATTAATTGAAATTGATGATAATAAAGTTATAACAAAATTATTACCATTATTCTATAAAGAGGTAAAAGATAAAGTTGATTTAAATAAATTAAAAAATTTCAATCAATAAATATAATGGAAAATGTTTAGTATTTTAAAATATAGAATTTTTTCTATATTTTTTATTTATGTAAAAATAACGCTAATTCATACAAAATTGTTGACAAATCGGGACAATAGTGGTATTATAGCACCCAAAAAGAGGGGGATAAATGTGAAAATAGGAAATATAGGAATAGATATAGATGGGGTTTTAACGGATATTGAAAGTTTTCAATTAAAATTTGGTGAATCATTCTTTAAAAATAAATATAATAAAGATATTGTAAATAGAAATGGTTATACAATAAAAGAAATATTTGATTGTACTAAAGAACAAGAAAAAGAATTTTGGACCAAATATTTATTACAGTATTCTATAAGTACTAAAGCAAGAGAAGGTGCTTCAGATTTTACTAATAAAGTTCATAATCAAGGTGGTAAAATATATATTATTACTTCAAGATATTATACTGATAAAGATAATTCATTGGGTAAAATTATGCGTTTTATAGTAGAAGAATGGTTAAAAGCTAATAATGTTTATTATGATCAAATTATTTTCTGCAGTGATGATAAAACAGATGCAATAAAAAATAATAATATTGAAATTATGTTTGAAGATAGTGCAAAAAATATTAATGATTTGAAAGATTTAACCAGTATTGTTTGCGTTGATGCTAACTACAATAAGAGCGTTACAGATGTATATAGAATTAATTCATTTGATGAACATACTTTTGATTTAGTTATTGATATTATTAATAATAATGAATATAAGAAAATTGAAGATAGACACATTAATGAAATAAAACCAATATCTGGTTATGCTTCTATTGATAAACCTTGGATGAAGTATTATTCTTATGAAGAAAGAAATATTGAATTACCTAAAATGAAAATATATGATTATTTATATAAAAATAATCAAAGTAATCTTAATAGAGTTGCAATCAACTATTTTGATAATAAAATAACATATAAAGAATTATTTCAAAAAATTGATGCTTTTGCTACATCTTTTATTAATTTAGGTGTAAAAAATGGGGATATAGTTACATTATGTTTACCAAATGTTCCAGAAGCAGTTTACGCTTTTTATGGATTAAATAAAATAGGTGCTGTAGCAAATATGATTCATCCTATGAAAAGTGGTAATGAAATTAAAGAATGTATAAATCTTGTTAATTCTAAAATAATGGTAATGATAGATAATTCATATAATGAAGTTAATAAAATAATAGATCAAACAAATATTAAAAAAGCAATTGTTGTCTCAGCTGGAGATTCAATGCCATTTCTTATGAGTAGTGTTTATAAAGCAAAATGTGAAACTAAAATTGATTATAAAGATAAATATATAAGTTTAAAATATTTTTTACGTCAAGACGTTAAAAGAAATATTGATTCTAAATATGAAGAAAATAAAACAGCAGTTATAATATATACAGGTGGTACTTCTGGTACTCCAAAAGGTGTTGAACTTACAAATGATAACTTTAATTGTATGGTTCATGAACAAAAGGCTACTGCTAAAAATTTCTCTTCAGGCGATAAAATGTTGACTATTATGCCTGTATTTCACGGATTTGGATTATGTAGTTCAATCCATATGCCATTATCGTATGGTATTACTACAATTTTAATACCTAAATTTGAATCTAAGAATTTTCACAATTTAATAAAAAAATATAAACCAAATCATATATTTGGTGTTCCTAAATTATGGAAAGCTTTAATTTCTGATAAAGAAATACAAAAAATGGATTTATCTTTTATGAAATATATTGTTTCTGGTGGCGAAAATATGAAAGATGGTCTTGAGGATGAAATTAATAATTTCTTAAAAGAACATAATTGTTATTCAAAAGTTAAAAAGGGGTATGGTTTATCTGAGGCAGTTGCGGGCACAACTTTATCAGATGACTACTGTAATTTAGTAGGTAGTGTAGGTATTCCATTAATTTGTAATAGTTTCAAAGTCGTTAAACCTGGTACACAAGAAGAAGTTAATTATAATGAAGAAGGCGAGTTCTGTATATCTGGTCCAACTGTAATGAAACAATACTATAATAATGTTGGTGAAACAAATATGACTATTCAAAAACATAAAGATGGAAAAACTTGGTTACATACTGGTGATATGGGATTAATGACAGAAGACGGAATTTTATATTATACAGATAGATTAACAAGAATGTATGTAACAGGAGGTTTTAATGTATATCCTCCAAGAATTGAAAAAGTTATTGAAAGTAATAAATTAGTTGAAGCGTGTGCTGTTGTGCCTATGAATCATCCATATAAAGATGTTAAAGTTCCCAAAGTATATGTTATTATGAAGGATGGCGTTGAACTTAATGATCAAATAATTGCAGAAATAATGAATACTTGCAAGGAAAATTTGGATTTACATCATCAACCATTCAAATTTGCTGAAATTGATGAGTTTCCAACGACAAAATTAGGAAAAACAGATTATAAAGCTTTAGAAAAAATGGCAGAACAAGATAATATTAAAGTAAAAGTAAAAAGGAGATAGTATTATGAGTGATTTTGGATTTCAAGTTGGTAGAATATTTGGTACTCCTTATTTTAAGGAGAAATATAATTTAAAAATTGTTAATAGTGAAGCAATACCTAAAAGTGGTGCCATAATACTATGTGGAAATCACCTACACGTTCTTGATCAATTTCCTGTTATAGCGTCAACAAAAAGGACAAGTCATTGGATGGCAAAAAAAGAATACTTTGATTCAAAATTAGGCCCATTATTTAAAATGACTGGTGCGATATGTGTTGATAGATATGGTAATGCTAAAGCAGCAGAAGTAGAAGCTATTAATTATCTAAATAATGGAAGTGCTGTTGGATTGTTTCCGGAAGGCACTAGAAATGGTTTAAAAGAAGAAAGATTAAAGGAATTATATGAATTATATAAAAATAATATGCGATATGATGAATTTAAAATGGAAATGTCTAAAACTACGTTAGCATCACAAATAAATTTGTTAGAAAAATTATATAAAGAAGGAAAAATTACCTTAGAAGAATATAAGGACTATATATTAACGTCAAAAGAATCTTTATTAAAACTTTATGAAAAAAATATAATTTCGGATTTTGAATATAAAGATTCCATATTACTTCCATTTAAGTTTGGTGCTGTATCAATGGCTCAAAAAACTGGAGCAAAAATTGTTCCATTTGGTGTAACTGGAGATTATAAAAAAAATAGTCAAAATTTAATTGTCAGTTTTTCTGAACCTTTTGAGGTAAGTAAAACAGATTCATTAGAAACATCTAACTTTGAATTACGTGAAAAAATAAAAAAACTCGTTTATAGTAATATAAATACAAAAAACTAATTGATAATTAGTTTTTTTGTGTTATAATTTAGTTAGATGATAGAGGTGTTTTACTAATGGTTTTAAGCAATATGTATTTTCAAATTTTTAGTTTTATATATATTACAATGTTAATTATTATATATTTTTCTAAAAAAAGACTATTATCATTTGAAAACAAAATTTATGTATATATGTTAATCGCTAATTTTTTTGGATTAATATTAGATGTTTTAAGTATATTTACTATTATAAATATTGATTATTATCCAGTTTTAAATTTTATTATAACTAGGTTATATTTACTATATCTTTTATTTTGGGTCAGTTTGTTTACAATTTATACAATGTCATTATGTTTGAATGATAAGAAAAATCTAGAAAAAAGTCAAAATAAAATTTTTAAAATATTTATGATATTGTTTGTTATTTTTAGTTTCGTTATTTTTTTACTTCCACTTGATTTTTATAATTTGGACGGAAAAATTTATTCATACGGAATGAGTGCTAATTTATCGTATATAATTGGTGGAATATATATTGTATTATGTATTATTGCTGTTTTAATTAATTTCAAAAAAATTAAAAAGATTAAATGTGTTCCATTATTATTATATTTAATAATGTTTCCGTTAATTTTATCTATACAAGCTATGTATCCAGAAATGTTACTAGTAACATCTACGGAATCATTTATAACATTTTTAATGTATTTTACAATTGAAAATCCTGATATGAAATTAATTGAGCAGTTAAATATTGCTCGTAATCAAGCAGAAAAAGCAAATCAAGCAAAATCAGAATTTTTATCAAGTATGAGTCATGAAATTAGAACTCCATTAAACGCAATTGTAGGATTTAGTCAAGTTTTAAAAGAAGAAGACTTACCAGAAACCGCTAAGGATGAGGTTGAAGATATAATGTCTGCATCGACTAGTTTACTTGAAATAGTAAATGGTATTCTAGATATATCCAAAATAGAAGCTAATAAATTAGAAATTGTTAATACTGAATACAATTTTAATAAAGTTTTAAAAGAACTTGTTTCTTTAACTAAAGCACGTTTAGGGGATAAACCACTTGATTTTAGAACAAATTTTGATCCTAATATTCCACCAGTTTTATACGGTGATCACGTAAGAATTAAGCAGATAATATTAAATATTTTAACAAATGCTGTTAAATATACAAAAGAGGGATATATTGAATTTACTGTAAATTCGGTTATTAAAGATGGTGCTTGTAGATTAATCATTTCGGTTGCTGATACAGGTATTGGTATAAAAAAAGAAAATATAAATAAATTGTTTAGCAAGTTTGAAAGATTTGATTTGGAGAAAAATATTACTATTGAAGGCACAGGACTTGGAATGGCTATCACTAAAAAATTAGTTGATTTAATGAATGGAACTATTGTTGTACAAAGTGAATATGGAAAAGGATCTAAATTTACAGTTGCAATAGATCAAGCTGTTGTTAATAAAAAAACTGAAGAATTAGAAAGTGAAAAGGAAAGTAGTTTCAGTTCTAATGATTTAGATTTATCTAATAAAAAAATATTAATTGTTGATGATAATAAAATTAATTTAAAGGTTGCTAGTAGATTATTACAAAGTTTTAATGTAGCCGTTGATACGGTATTAAGTGGCAGGGAATGTCTAGAAAAAATAAATAATGATGAAAAGTATGATTTGATTTTAATGGATGATATGATGCCAGGTATGACAGGGGTACAAACATTAAATCATTTAAAACAAATCAAGGATTTTAATACTCCGGTTATTGCGTTAACTGCTAATGCGATAAGTGGTATGAGAGAAAAATATTTAAGCGCTGGATTTGATGATTATTTATCTAAACCGATAGATAAGCAAGAATTATCGGTTATTATAAAAAAATATTTAGGAAGGGAGAATTAATTATGAAAACACAAGAATTTTTAGAAAGTAATGGTATTGATGTAGAACATGGATTAGAATTATTGGGGGATATGGAGATGTATAATGAAACATTAGAAGATTTTTTGACAGAATCAGAAACAAGATTACCTAATATCTTAAAATATAAAAATGAAGCTGATATGCCAAATTACGCAATTTTAGTACATGCTATGAAAAGTGATTCAAAGTATTTAGGGTTTACTACTTTAGCAGAATTATCTTATAATCACGAAATGCAAAGTAAAGCAGGTAATGTTTCTTATATAAACGAAAATTATGATTCACTAATTAAAGAAGCTAGTAGAATTATTAATGTTGTAAAAGAATATTTAGGAAAATAGAGGTGAGTATATGGAAGGTAATCGCAAAATTTTGCCAATATTTATATTAGTAATTTTAATTGCTCTAGGCTTTATTTATAAATTCGTTGATTTTAGTTCTCTTAGTTCGGATACAGCTATTACAATTATCATTGGTTGTGTAGTGGCTTTGTTATTAATATTTTTAATATTATATATAATTATTTCTGTTCGTAATAAAGAAAAAACAAAGGAATTAAAACATCGTGATAAACTGTTTAATTCGTTAGTAAAAAATTCCGATACTATATATTTAATGTACGATAATAAAAATAGAGAATTAGTTTATATGACACATAATTTAGGTGAAGTATTAGGATTAAAAATAAACGAAAATGAAAATAAAAATGAACTAGATATTATAAAGGAAATATTTGAAAGTGAAGCTTTGAAAAGTCAATTAGATAGTTGGGATGAACAAAATGAATTTTTAAGTCAAATGTTTTCATATCATAATCCAAACTATCAACATAAAAGATGGTTAAAAATTAAAATTTATCCTTTTATTGAAAAAAAATCAAGTTATTATGTTATTTTAATTGCGGATGCTACTAAAGAACATGATCAACAACATTTACTTGTATCTCAAGCAAGTGATATAAAAATGCGTGAAAGACAATTAAATCAAGTTACTACTTTATCTTATGATATTGAAATAGATATTAATTTAGTCTCATTGGAATTTAGTTTGAAAAACCTAAAAGATGACACTAAATATTTAGGTGAATCTGTAAGTGGAAAATTAGATGATTTAGTCTATATAATTAATAAGCATGTAATAGAAAATGACAGAAATAAAGTGTTAAATTTAGTATCACTTGGAAATTTAATGAAATTATCCGGTGAACAAGTTAATGATGAAATTTCTGTTAGATACCAAATTATAAGTGATGAAGATATTTGGTTAGAGAGTAATTTATTTTTTACAACAAATAGAGGAGAAAAATATGTTACAATTTTAACTAAGAATGTTACTGAAAATGCAGAATATATGCGTAGACAAAATACAATGTTAAAAACTGCTTTAGAAGATGCTAAAAAAGCAAATGAAGCAAAATCAGAATTTTTAGCAATTATGTCACATGAAATAAGAACTCCAATGAATGCTATTATTGGTTTAAGTGAATCAGTATTATCAGAAGAAATTGGTGAAAGTGCTAGAGAAGATATTGAAAATATTAATACTGCTAGTAACAATTTACTTGACATAATTGATGGAATATTAGATATTTCTAAGATAGAATCTGGAGTATTAAAACTAGAAGAAAAAGAATATAGTGTAGCTAAATTTTTTAAGGATATTTATAATGTATCTAAAGAAAGACTTAATAAAGATTATGTTAAAATGACTCTTGATATTGATAAAAATTTACCAAGTAAATTATTTGGTGATAGTGGAAAAATTCGTCAAATATTGTTAAATTTAATAAGTAATTCAATAAAATTTACTGAAAAAGGACAAATAATAATTAGAGCAACTGGTAAAATATCTAATTCAAACTTAAAATTTATGGTATCTATAGTTGATACTGGAATTGGAATTGAAAGTCAAAAATTAGAAAGATTGTTTGATGACAAAAAGAAAACTGAATCAAATGATGAAGATTACATAGGTGGTATGGGACTTTCTATTTCAAAGAAATTAATTGACTTATTAAATGGATCAATTACTGCTGAAAGTAAAGTTAATGAAGGATCTATTTTTACAATTGTAATCGAACAAAAAATCATAGATGAAAAAGCTATTGGTGATATTGATTTAATAAAGATTCAAAAAAGAAAAGCAAATAGTTTTGATGCAAGTGGTAAAAAAGTTTTAATTGTTGATGATAACAAATTAAATTTAAAAGTTGCAGAAAAACTATTAAAACCTTATAAAGTTTTATGTACATTATTAACTAGTGGAAGAGAATGTATTAACAATATTGAATCAGGAAATAAATATGATTTAATTTTATTAGATCAAATGATGCCTGAGATGGATGGCGTTGAAACTTTAAATAAATTAAAAGAAAATAAAGATTTCAATACACCAGTAGTAGTATTAACTGCTGATGCAATAGTTGGTGTAAAAGAAAAATATTTAAGTTCTGGATTTAATGATTATTTATCAAAACCAATTGATGTTGAAGAATTAAATAAAATAATGAAAAAATATTTAGAAAAATAAAAGCTTAAAATTTAATAAGCTTTTTTTTGTTAATAAATGTAAAATTTAATTATATTTATTTAGTTTGTGGTAAAATAATAATAGATAGGAGAGATGATATGATAAATTATGATTTTAAAGATAAAAATGTAATTGTAACTGGTGCAAGTATGGGACTTGGATACGCAATTGCTTTGGAATTTGTTAAAGCAAAAGCTAATGTTATAATTGCTGATATAAATATTGATGAAGCTTTGAAGGCAAAAGAAAAATTAGAAAGCTATGGAACAAAAGTTGAGGCTTATAAAATAGATGTTTCTAAATATAATGAATTTGTTGATTTAACAAATTATGTTGTTAATAAATTTGGATCTATAGATATTCTAGTAAATAATGCAGGAATATTTATAGCAGAAATGTTTAACGATATGGACACGTCAAAAATGGATAAATTAATTAGTGTAAATTTAAATGGTACTGTATATGGATGCAGAGCAGTTTTACCAATTATGAAACAAAAACACTATGGTAAAGTTGTTAATATTTCAAGTATTGCTGCAAAATTAGGAGGTGCTGGCGCTGCAATTTATTCTGCAACTAAAGCTGGAGTATTAGAACTTACTGCTTGTTTAGCTCGTGAATATGCAAAGGATAATATTAATATAAACTGTGTATTACCTGGTATTATTAGGACACCATTATGGGAAAAAGCATTAGATGAAATGACTAATGGAGATGTTTCTAAAAAAGAGTCTGTTTTTGCAAACTTTACAAAAGATATTCCAATGGGAAGACCACAGGAACCTGCTGATATAGCTAAGGCAGTTTTATTCTTGTGTAGTGAGGACGCAAATAATATTACTGCTCAAAATTTAGGAGTAGATGGTGGGCATACTTATTAATTCTAAACAAACGTTTGAGTTTGTTTTTCTTTTATTACTTCATAGATTATGGTATAATCATTTTAGATAATATAATAATTATTTAAAAAAGTTCAACCATGGAGGTAATACCAATGAAGTTAGGTATAGATATAGATAATGTAATATCAAACTTTAATGATAGTTTATTAAGTGAATATTTGCTTTACGATAAAAAGTTAAGAAATACAGGAATTATAAATAAAAATGCTGATTATATAAGAAATGGAATGTTTGATTGGCATAAAGATGAGGAAATGAATTTTTATAGAAACAATATAGAAAGAATAGCTAAAAATTTAAGTGTTATTGATGGCGCTAAAGAATATATAGATAAACTTCATAAAGACGGTCATTTTATCTATATTATTACGGGTAGGGATAATGGTGAATATACAGCACCATATCTGATGACAAAAGAATGGCTTGATAAAAATAATATTTATTATGATAATTTAATTTTAACAAATGCTTATGACAAACATGCAAAAACAGAAAAATGTTTAGAACATGGAATTGATATTATGATTGATGACTCAATTCAAACATGCAATGATTGTATTGAAAATGGAATTATTACTGTTTTAATGGATACACCTTATAATAAATCAGCAAATATAAAAAGAATTAAAAATTGGAAAGAATTTTATGAATATGTTTCAAATCATGAAAATAGTAAAATTAATGTAATATTAGATACTGATACTTATAATGAATGTGATGACCAATTTGCATTATCATATTTAATTAAATCTCAGAATAAATTTAATATAGAGGCAATTACAGTAGCACCATATTCTCACAAGACAAAAAACGTTTCAGTTAGTGATGGACAAACATTGAGCTATAACGAAATTTTGAAAATATGTAATTGGTTAAATTTTGATACAAATAATAAGGTATTTAAAGGTTCAATTGATTACATACAAAATGGTTATAATGAAAATAACGATGCAGTAAATAAAATTATAGATGTGGCTTTAAAAAAAGATAAAACTTATATATTAGCTATTGGTGCTATTACTAATATTGCGCTAGCTTTAAAAAAAGAACCTAAAATAATTGATAGACTAGAAATTATATGGTTAGGCGGAAATGAGATAGGATATAAAAATAATCTAGAATATAATTTTAGACAAGATATAGAAGCAGTTAAAATTCTATTTAATTCTAAGGTGAAATTAACTATATTACCTTGTAAGAACGTTGTATCTGAACTTAGAATAGATATAAATACTTTAAGAAATAATTTAAATAATAAGTCACAATTGTGCAATTATTTGATAGATAGATTTTATGATGATGGATATCATGGAATAAAAGAATCAAGAGTAATTTGGGATATATCAGTTATTGCATATATGATAAATAAAAATTGGTTTGATTCAAAAAAAATAAGCTGTCCCAATATAAATTCTGATGGTTCCTATGAATTAACAGAAAATCAGCATAGTATAAATTTTGTAACAGAGTTAGATAAAGATAAAATATATAGTGATTTATTTAATAAATTAGGCGTGAGGTGAATGATTATTATGAATTTATATGTAATTAGACATGGGCAAACAAATTGTAATAAGGAAAATAAATACAATGGAAAATTAAATGAAGATATTAATGAAATTGGAATACAACAAGCAAAATTAGTACAAGAAGATATAAAAAAACTAAATATTGATTTAATAATATGTTCACCATTATTGAGAGCAAAGCATACTTGTAATATTGTTAATGTAAACAATATACCAATCATTTTTGATAAAAGAATAGAAGAAAGAGATTGTGGAAAGTTAACAGGTGAAAAATTAGGAGAATTTTATTATACTGATTATTGGAATTATTACTCAAATAAAAGGATTGATGGATTAGAAACAATACAAGAATTATTTGATAGAGTAGCTAATTTTTTAGATGAAATAAAGGAAAAGTATAAAAATAAAAATATTTTACTTGTTACTCATGGTGGAGTTGCAAGGGGGATATATTTCTATTTTCATGAAATACCAGAAGATGGGATGTTAGAACCCTTTGGTTCAGATAATTGTGGAGTGAAGGAGTATAAATTATGAAATTAACAAGTTTAAAAGCAAAAGAAATATTAGAAAATATAAGAAAAACTGTACAAGATGATAGATGGATTGATCATTGTATATGTGTTGGAAATTGTGCCGGTGTTATTGCAAATGCATTGAATGAAAAAGGATATGATGTAGATGTTGATAAAGTAATATCATTTGGCTATATTCATGATATCGGTAAAAGTTTTAATGAACATGGAGATGTATTTCCTCATGCAATAAATGGTTATAACTATATAAAGAGTTTTGGATATGATGAAGAATATGCAGGAATTTGTATTAAGCATTCTTTTCTTAACAATGATATAGATTGTATAGCAAATAATAGAGATGAAACTGATAAATATAATCCACATTATGATTTTGTGAAAGGATATATAAAGAATGAATATAGTTTGGAAGAAAAAATAATAAATTTATGTGATTTGATGTGTATTACTAAAATATTAACTGTTGAAAAAAGAATGATAGATTTATTATTAAGACATGGTGTATTTGACAAAACACATTATCATATAGAACAAACTGTAAAATTAAAAAAATATTTTGACAACTTATTAAATTATAATATTTATGATTTGTTTCAAGAAATAAAAGAAAATTTATAAAAAATATGATATTATAATTTAATTATTATTAATAAAAATGAATATAATGTTTAAATATTAAAATATAAAATATAAAAAATAATATAGAAATTAAAAATATTTAAAAGTGTAGATATATTTTTGTAAATTATGGGAAAAGGTGAATAATATATGAACAATGTAGTAAGCAAATTAAAATTATTAAATAAAACAGTAGCTACTATGGAATCTTGTACTGGTGGATATGTAGCAAGTTCTATAACTGATATAGAGGGCGCTAGTGATGTTTTAAAATTTAGTGCAATTACATATTCAAATGAATATAAAATAAAAATGGGAGTTAGTAGTGAGGTAATTGATAAATATTCTGTATATAGTAAAGAAGTTGCACGAGAAATGGCTTACCATATTTCTTTATATGCTAATAGTAATTATGGAATAGGTATTACTGGAAAAATAAATAGAATAGATAAAAATAATTTGAGTGGTGAAGATGATAAAGTTTTTTTTTGTATTTATGATAAAGATAATAGTATTTATTATGATTTTTCTTTTATTTGTGTCAAAGATACAAGAAATCAAAATAAAAAATATTTAACTGATGATATAATTAATAGATTTATATTTATTTTAAACCACGAAAACATTTAGAAATAATGTGTATATTTTTTTAATGAAAGAAAAATTTTTAAATAAGGTTAATTAAGATAATATTATATTAACATTTAAAATATATATTTTATTTACTATTTCATAAGTTAATTTTAAATTTAATGTGATTGATTTTGTGACATTTATTCCTTTTTTAGAATTAGAAAATCCATAATATCAAATGTTATGAACTTATGTATTTATAGAATTTTATATATTTGACAAATTAAAGATTGAAAAGTATAAAAAGATATATAAATTATTCTAATGAAGTTATAGAAGAGAAATTGAAATGGTAGAAGAAGAAATCTTTAAAGATAAAACACAGGGAGAAAGAAAAAAGATAATTGAAATTTTTAATGATATAAATAATAAATAAATTTTTGGAGGTAAATATGGAATTATATAATGTTAAAACTATGCCATTATCTAATGACTCTAATCGTCGAATGGCACAGGAAAGGTTCGCAAGGGGCGAACGATTTGCTACTTTATATGGTCGTGATCAAAGTAAAATAAAAAAAGAACTTGGTACATATCAATGCAAACCAAATTATTGTTATAGAGCGATATCTCAAGAAACTTATGAATTATATAAAAATTCAGGGTTTATAAGTGATAATAGAACAAATGCAAAAGAATACATGGAATCTGTTGATGAAAATGGAAAAGTTTTTACTAATAATTCGGGAATTGATTGGTTTTTAGGGGGAGCAGCTCCTGGAAGTGAATATGGAATGATTGTAATAGAATGTCCTGCTGACATGAATTATTTTCAACCAGCATTTGATAATGGTTGTGATTTAACCATTGATCCAAATGTTAGACATATGAAATCATCTCCTAAAGCAAACCCAATTCCATTTTCAATGATAACTAATGTCTTTGATTATAAGAAAATTAAAGAACAAGCAAAAGCTGAATTTGATACTATAAGGCAACAAGAAATGGAAAAAATGACTAAATTACGCCAGCAACAATTAATTCCAACAAATCAACTCCAAGAAACACAACAACGTGTTGATAATATAACAGGGGGTAAATCACGATGAGTGAAGAAATGAAAAAAGCTTATACGCAGTTAGATATTAATGATAAAAGAAATCAATTAAGTGATGAATTATTAATAATTTTCGAATTAATTAAAAGATATGAAAATGCTAAAGGAATCAATCCGATAATTCAAATAAAGAATTATGATGTTGCAAAAGATAAAAATTTAAATGAAGATGAAATGTTAACATTTTTTTATGAAGATGTTTATAATATTCAACAAGAACTAATAACTTTATTAAGTATAGTTGAAAGATAGATTTTTATTATCTGAAAAAAGTGCAATCAACATATTTTAAATAAGAAGAAAATAATTCTTGTTCTAATGTTAATTTACATGAAATAAGAGAAATGTTAGAAAACATTTTATGAAAAAGTTTTCTAATATATCAAAAACAAATGCAATAAATTCATTTAATGAAATCAAACTATTAACAATGAGTGATTTTCAGTAATGATTAATTATAATGTTTCAATAGATAGTTTGTGTGTAGGAGGCATTGTTGTGTCATCAAATGAAATAATTAAATCCATAACAACTGATGTTTTAATTAAAAAATATGGAATTAATTTAGATAGTAAATATATGAATGAAATATCAAATAATTATTTAATTAATAATTTTCCTAACAAAGAAAATTTATGCGAAGATTTGAGTATGATGATTTCATCAGAAGTAAAAATGGATATAGTATTTAATTTAGTTGAACAATATAATAGTATAATAGTGAAACTTTTGTTGCTCCTACAATGACTGACAACTTAATTGCTAAATATAATATCAATGAAAAAATTACAGAATGATTAGTTTCTAAAATTAATACGTTGGTCGAGTTATATGTATAAGAAATTTTTGATGGTTTCGATAAAGAAACATCAGAAATTTCATAAAGTCATAGATGCAAATGATGATTTACAAAGCAAAAAGGAAGAGCAATAACTCTTCCTTTTGAAATACTTCTACCAAGTGCATAAATACATTTGCGACAATCTTAATTATTTTAGTTGTAGCATTTTTTGTTGTTAAGTCAATACTTTTTATTGATTATCATATTAGTTCTAGTTTGTCAGTGGCAATGCTAAATATATCATTAACTAAAAAAATTGTTTATAAATATACAGTTTTTAATATCTTATTTACTTTAAAAAATATGGAAGTATTACAACAAAAATGAATAGGTTTTGAACCCATATATGAAATAACAAGCATAATTGGAATCTTATATGATATTTTTAGATTTAATAAAGATAAAGAAGTAATTAGATATAACAAAAATTTTTATACAATTTTCAATAAAAATGGTATGAAATTTTTTTTCGAAAAATAAAATTCTATTAATCCACTTTAAAAATAAATGTTTTGCATTTTTTTATTCAACAACTATCAAAGTCATAATTATATCATACTGCACTTTTGCAAAATAAAAAATCAACTATTATTAGTTGATTAATCATTAACGTCACATTGATGCAACGATTTTATCTTATGGAGCGATAACTTTACTTATATTCGAAAAATTATACTCCCAAAGTTGTTTGATTAAATCAACTAAATAAATTATATAAGATTTATCATTAAAAATCAATGGCTCTATGGTAAATTCAATAAAAATATAGTATAATTTTATTGGAAATTTTCGGAAGGTTTATAATGGATTTAAAGACGACAATATTTAGTAAAATATTAAATATGAATAAAAGGAAACTAGGAGTTATTGTTATTATTGTTTTTGTTTCAATATTGATATTATTTCCATTTATTGATACTAATTTTTTCTACGCTAATAGAATTAAAAGTAGAACTGATATTTTGCAGAAGATTACTGAATTAGATATGGACAAAATAAATCAAGATAAGAATTTAACTAAAGAATATGAAAGTATTGTAAAAGAAATAAATGAATCTGATAGTAATTATATTAATAAAGTTTTAAATAATAATAAAAATGACCATACCATTGGTAAGTTTATAAGTGGTGGAATTTTATGGTGGTTATCAGGAATTATAGTTCTATTCTTTTATAATGCATTTAATAAAGAAGATAATAAAAAAGGTAAAAATTGTGGAACAAGAATTGCAGGATTTATTTTATGTGCAATTATAGTTGGACTTATAGGCCTTATTTGCTCAATTATACCAACGATATTCAATATTTGGATTAATTATATAATAATTCCTATTTTAGTTCTTGTACTAATGATTTTATTGCTATACAAAACTTCATCTAATAATTAGGAGGCGTTGATATGATAATAAAAGAAATTAATGTAAATGATTATTTAACTAAATCAAATCTTCCAGCAAGTGATTATGTTATAAATCCTTATGTCGGATGTTCACATGGATGTAAGTATTGTTATGCTTCATTCATGAAACGTTTTACAGGTCATACTGAAGATTGGGGAACATTTGTAGATGTTAAGAAATGCGATAAAAAAATCAATTTAAAAAAGATAAGTAAAAAAAATGTATTTTTATCTTCGGTCACTGATTGTTATAACCCTCTTGAGGAAGAATATAAAATAACTAGGACTATTTTAGAGCAATTAGTTAATTCAGATTGTTATTTATCCATTTCTACTAAATCAAAATTAATATTAAGAGATATAGACTTATTAAAACAAGTAAAAAATTTATCTGTTAGTATGTCAATTAATACTCTTAATGAAGATTTTAGAAATGATATGGATAATGCTAGTACTATAAAAGAACGATTAAATACTTTAAAAGAATTACATAATAATGGTATTCATACAGTTTTATTTATGTCACCAATTTTTCCTTATATTACTGAATGGGAAAAAATAATAGAAGAGTCTAAAGATTATATAGATGAATATTGGTTTGAAAATCTTAATTTAAGAGGTAGTTATAAAACTTATATATTAAATTATATAAAGGGAAAATATCCTAATTATTATGACAAGTATATCGATATTTATTTAAAAAACAATCAAGATTATTGGCTTAATCTAGCAAATGAAATCAATAGTTATTGTAATAAAAACTACATAAATTATATTAATTACTTTTATCATGATGAATTGGTAAAAGCTAAAAAAGAAAATCAAAATGTTTAGGAAGGAAAGAAATAATATGGATAGTTTAAGATATTTTTTGATTGAAGCGAAAAAACAAACTTATGCAAATGAAAATGTAGAAAAACAAGAATCATCTAGAAATGGATCACATGACTATGAGTATAGTTCTAACAATATGATTTATCATGATACTTATTTTGGTGGAACTAATTTTATGGGTGAAGAAGTAGTTTACGAAGAAAATGATACACCAATTTGGGGAATGAATTATTATGGAGTAACATTAGATCAAACTTTAAGTGAAGAGGCAGTTGATAAAGCATTAAGGCCTGCTCTTATGCAAGTTGGAAGTGATGAAACAATTCCCGTAAGAGGTCCAAAAGAATATGTAAATGGTGAATATAAATATAGTTTTAAAGTTGTTGGAGATTTAGAATATTTTGAAGGTGAAGAAACCATTTATAAAGCTGATAAGAAAGTTTATGTTCTAAAATGTCACGGAGGTGCAATAAAACGATAATATAAAAGACAAAACTAGGTTATAAACTCCTAGAATTGTCTTTTTCTTTTTGATATCCTTATCAAAATTATTAAGGTTATTTTGTATGCCTTCGGCTCTTTTAGTTATTTCTTTACAATACTTATCATACTTATAGAGTTCTTTAATTTTTGGTTGAATATCATTTATTTCAGCAAGTATTTGAGTTTACTTGTCTTCAGTCTTTGCTCTATGGTATCGTCTCCAAAGATTTTCTCTTTTTCCTTTTAACTCACTTAATTCATCAGAATTATTTTTAGAATAGTTATCTAAATCTTCTTTTGTAACGATATTTTTCTCATGTATAAATCTAACTTGTTGTGAGATTTGTTCTAATTTATAAACTTCTTTTCTAATGGAGTATGGAAGATATTGTTTAGGATGGTTCTTTGGGAATACTCTTAGTAGATAACAATAGTATAAATATAATCCATAGATACCTTTATGTGGTTTATTAGTTTTAGAGTATTCTTCAATGAAAGATTTTTGAGACATAGGTTTAAATACTATTTGTTTTGATAAATATAATCGTTGTTTTAATCTTTCTTTTGAATATTCTTCACCAAATACATTTTCTATTCTAACTTTATATTCAAGTATTGTAAGAGTAGTAGGATATGTAATTTGGTATTCAGTAGGTATTATTACTTGTAGATTGGTGTGCAATATAGTTTTTATTTGTCCTAATATAACCTTATATTTAAAATCTTTTAAGATGTTGGTTAATCCTTTATTAGGTTTTAGTTTTTCAATTGCTTTAAATTCAAGCATGAAAAAAGTCCTCCTTTCTAGAAAGAGAACTTTTAAAGTTTTATATAAAATAAAAACTTACGAACTTTTAAGTCCGTAAGTTGATTTCAAATGGAGCCTTAACTTTTCTTATATTCGAAATTTTATACTCCCAAGATTGATTAAATCAGCTAAGTAAATTATAACAGTTTTTCAGATTATTTCAATAGAATTAGATTAATTTCTTGCTATACGTAATTTCTTGCTATATGCTATAATTATATGAAAGATGAGGTAAATATTATGGAAAAAGAAAAATTAGAACAATATAAAAATTGGATGTGCAATTTATCATTTTTTAATGATCATTCATTTATAATAGATAATATAGAAAACTTGTGGCAATTAACAAATTATATAGGATTCTCATTTTCAAAATATATAGATGATAAATATAAGGTAGAACTTGATTATTCAAGTATTAATTTAGATGAAACAATTAATTTAGCACAGGATTTTTTTAAAAATCACAATTTTAATGTTAATATAAAGCAAATGATTGAAGATAAAATTTTAATTTTAAATAAAAATGTTAATAAAGAAACAAATAGTTATTATGGAACAAAACAAGATGGAATATCGGATTATGATGAAAATCATAATAAAATTGTTACTATAAATTTAGAAGAAACAATATATGATTCAATCATTATTGTTCATGAATTGATGCATTATTTAAATCAACCATTAGATAAAAGAAGTGAAGTTAGTGATTTATTAACAGAAGCTATTTCATATGGCGCTGAATTGATATTTTGTGAAGATTTAAAAAGTAAAAAATATAATCAAGATCGAGAGTTGCATTTTAAATGTTTAGAAAAAATTACATATAGTTATGCATATAATATATACTATATATATAAAATAATTTATTTGTATAAACTTAAAGGTGATATAACAGAAGAAAAATATAACGAATTATATAATGACGATCAATATTTAAATACAATGCAAAAATATGAAGAGTATGTTAGGAGACGTGGTTCAATTTTTCACGATACTTGGTACATGATTGGATTACCATTAGCCATTTATTTATTAGAAGAATACAGAAAAAATAGTGATAATATTAAATATATACATCTTTTAAATGAGAATATAAATAATAAAAGTCTAGAAGAATGTCTGAATATGATTGGTATAAATAGCATTGATGTTTTTAAAGAAAAAATCCAAAATTCTGTTGAAAGTTTTAAAAAATTATTAGATGATATTTATTTAAAAGTAGACATTCCCAGAAAAAAATAATCATCGTACTAATTAAGTATAATGATTATTTTTTTCTGCTATAAATAGTAAGATTTTTTTGATACTTTTCTAAAACTTTATACAAATCTAAATTCATACATTTTTCAGCCAATTCATTATCATCTTGTATTATGTTATTATCTATTAAATAATCAGAAAGAATATTTGCTAATGGGTATTGTAATAAATAATTTACAATATTATAAGGAACATCATATTTAATTATGGATTTAATTTTTTTAATATCAATATCACTTTCTTCAATCGTTCCTTTTTGTCTAAATAAATTTTCATAATATAATTCATTTTCAACTGCTTCTAACATTTTATTTTCAAAATATATTCTATTATTTGTTTTGGTAGAAATTAAGCCTTTATATTTTTCACTTTTTAACCAAATTTCTAGTTTTTTTTCAATATAAAATGCAAATGTTTCAGATAAAAACCAATATTTATCTGGAATAATTGTAGGATAACTAGTTTTATCAAGAAAATGTGCTAATTCATGAACTATAATATAAAGATCACTATCATTTTCATATAACCTAATATATGTTCTTCCCTTTTTTGCATCAGTGAAAGATTTACCATTAAATCGATTAATAATAATTTTTTTGTTTTCAATATTTTCTATAATCATATTATAATATTTGGAATTATATTCTTTATAAAATTGAAGAGCTATTTCTAAATAATTTTTTATTTCACTAGAGTAGCTTTGTTTCTCAAATCCAATATTAAAAATGTTCATTAGTTTATAAATTATATCATCTTTAATAAATTTTTTATATGTCGATTCTAATTTAACTTGTTCTATAAACTTTATTATTTGTTTATCACTCATATATATCCCACCATTCAAATTAATTATATATACCATTTTATTACGAATATTTGTCAATGTTTAAATTGTGAATTTAATTTTAATATATATTTTATCATAAATTTCAAAATTATAAAAATCAAAATTTTGCAATTTAACTAATTTAACCTTTATATCAATTTAAAATAAATGAAATAATCAAAATATAAAAAGACAATTAGATTATAATACCTTAGAATTGTCTTTTTCTATTTGTATATCTTTATCAAAATTATTAAGGTTATTTTGTATAGATTCTGTTCTTTTAAATATGTCTTTACAATACTTATCATATTCACGAAGTTCTTTTATTTTAGGTTGTATATCATTTATTTCAGTTAGTATTTTAGATTTATCTTCTTCTGATTTTGCTCTATTATATTGTTTCCATAGATTTTCTCTTTTACCCATTAAATTTCTATATTCTTCATAGTTAGTTTTAGAAAAATATTCTAAATCTTCTTTAGTTTCAATATTTTTACTTGTAATAAATCTTACTTGCTTAGAATATTCATCTAGTTTAGCAATCTCTTTTCTAATTGAATTTGGTAGATATTGTTTAGGATGATTCTTTGGAAATATACCTAATAAATAACAATAATATAAATATAAACCATATATTTCTTTATGTGTTTTATTTGTTTTAGAATATTCTTCAAATATAGTTTTTTGTGGTATTGGTTTAAATATTATTTGTTTAGATAAATATAATCTTTTATTTATATTATCTATTGAATAGTCATTACCAAATGCTTTTTCAATTCTAACTTTATCACAACCATTTTTATAAATTGTTAATATACCATTTCGAGTATAGACTTGATAGTCTATTTTTTTTAATCGTTCTATAACTTGTTTAAGTGTAATTGAATAACTAATTACATTATCTAAATCTTCTTTTAATGTTTTATAATAATCATTGTCTAAAACTTTATGATTATAGGTGCTTTTATAACCTAAATCTTCATCTAAAACAGATAAACCATATTCAGCACATAAGGAATCTGATATTTGTCTTAACTTTGCTAGATTAGTTCTATTGTTGTTATATTTTTTACCAGTCTTAAATGAAACAGAATTTAATATGAAGTGATTGTGTATATGATTTGTATTTTGGTGTGTTGAAACAACCACTTCATAATCACCAAACATTTCTTCTGCAAACTTAATACCAATCTCATGAGCAACATCTAGTGTCACTTCATTTTCTTTAAATGATTGATATCCATGAAATGCTAGAATTCCATCTGTTTTTCCAAACCTTTCTTTTGTAAATTTCATATCTTCATAAGGATTATCTTCCGAGCAATTTAAAGAACTAACATAACATACTTTTTCATTTTTAAAATTATATTCAGTAGTACTTATTTCAAGATAGTTATATGAATTTTTACCATAATCTTTATTGATAGTTTTTTCTGGATTGATGATATAATTTATAGACTGTTTTAAATTATTCTTAATACTCCAAATAGATGTTGTCGCCATAATTAAGATTTAGCCTTTCAATATACTGGATTTTGTGGTGGGAGTAAAAATCCGTTGCTTGCTTATAGACATAATCAAATATAGATTATCTCTTTTAATATTATTTCTTCAGCCATATTTTTATAATTATTCATCAATTGTACCCATTCAATTTGATTATTTTCTTTATTTTTTTCAGATAGTTTTTCATCATTCTTAATATAATTATTCATTAAAATATTATATCTTTTTTCACATTCTTTACTTACTGAAAAAAGATGATTTGTTAATTCATTTTTCATTAAAAGTGATTGATATAATCCTTTTTTATGTTTCTTAATATAATCTAATCTTAAATAACCATACTTGTTTATTTGTTCATAATTTTTATTATCAATTACTAAATTTGGTAATAAATAATCTCCAACTTTTGTATATTCAATATTCATAATTTAATCAATTCCTTTCTAATTTTCTAATATTGTATTTGTTTTATAACTTACAATTCCGTATCTGTCTTTAATATTTTCTTTTGATATTGGAAAGTTATTTTTATTAGTAAGTGCTACAAATCTTATAATTTTTTCATCATCTTTTGGTTGATATTCTAAAATAACTTCATTAGTTTCATTATCAATTGTTTCATACATTTCATAAAAAGATGTTTCAAAATGTTCATTCATTTTAGTTAAATATTTATTTAATTCATCTTCAGTCATTCTACCACCTTTGATACATTCTTCATTATCACCAATCATAACAGGAACTGCAACATCAAAAATTCCTGCATTGTAAAATTTTAATAATTCTTTAATAAATCCATTTCTGAAATTAATTTTTTCAAGAATTAAATTACCTTTACTATCTTTTTTAATCTCAATAGTATCAATAAATTTTGATATAAATTCTTGTTTTTCTGACTTGTCCATATCATTCCATTTTGATTTTAATAATGAATTTAAGGTATCAAGTCTTATCATTTTTTCTCTTTCTAAGTCTCTTTCTGCAAGTAATTCGTGTGGAGAGTAGTTAAAAGTTTCTAAATTAACTAACTCTAATTTTTTGTTTTCTAGGTTAGCAAGTTTATCTTCAATTAGTTTATAATCTTCTTTAAAATCTTCCATTTCAACAATGCCTTTAATATATGCTTGTTTAATTCTATCTCTTTGTTTTTCTAAATTTCTTATCTCTTTATCAATAGTAGTTGTATCAATTTTATTATTTTTATCTTCTAAAATAGGTAAGAAGAATTTTTTAACAGCCATATCATATTCCAATAAATCATAGATAAAACTTTCTAATAATTCTTCTACATAATTTTCGTTAAAATTAATATGACAATTTTCACAAGTGTAGTACATATATTTTCTTTTAGAACCACCAGAACCCTTACATTTCATAATACGACCACAACTAGGACATTTAAGTCTTTGAAAAAAGGTATAAATTCTATCTCTTGTATAAGTTCTTTGATTTCTTTCTTTTTGTTTTTGACATTTTTCCCATTTAGCGCGAGATATTATAGGTTCAACTACATTCATATACACGATAGGTTCTAAATTTTCCTGTTTACCAATTCGTTTATATTGTTCATAATCTCCCATATATATTTTATTATCAATTATTTTTTGAATAGTAGTATCTCTCCATTTCTTTTTAGGATAGATATTATTTTCTTTAAAATAATTAGCAATTTGCTGAAAACTTTTTCCCTCTAAATACATATCAAATATTTTTTCTATATATGGTCTAGTAGCATTATCAACAATCATTTTCTTATCTTCTGATTTAGTATAGCCAAAAGGTCTTTGCCCTGGAATATGCCCTGATTTAATAGCACCATTTAATCCAAATTTAGTTCTTTCTGATACAATTTCTATTTCAAGTTGTGATAATACTGTAAGCATTCTTACAAAGAATCTTCCATTAGCAGTAGAGGTATTAACATCATCTCTATCACAGAGTAGGAAACAGTTGTATTGTTCTAATACTGATATTAGTTCTTCTAAATCACGAACTAAACGAGTAATTCTATCAAGTTTGTAAGCAACAATATAATTAATTTTTCCTTCTTTCATATCTTTTAGCATCGCTTGAAATTGTGGTCTATGTTCCATATCTTTAGCAGATATTCCAGCATCTTTATAGACCTTATAAACTTCTAATTCTTTAAACTTACATAATTGTAATAACTTTTCTTCTTGCTCTCCTAAACTAAATCCTTCTCTTGCTTGATCTTCAGTTGATACACGAATATAAACTCCTGCTGTTTTCCTTTCATTTTCCATAATCAATTCCTCCTTCTTTTAATGAAAGGCATCTAAAAAGATGTCACTTCGTATGACATCTTGATTTTGGTATTGATTAAAACATAGTAAAAACAATCAATACAAGGATTTTTTAAATCTCTAAAATCTTAATGCCTTGCGAAGTAAACGCGTAACTGATTTATTGGAATTTTTTCTTTTAAATTTCCAATATAGAAATAATCTTGGTCATTAAAGAATAAATATAACCGATTATTTACTATGACTTTATGCGGCTCTACATACGCTAAATTAGTATGTTCCACAATACGTAAGCAACCCTCTATTATTTGGCATTTCTGCTTACTGAATAGACAAGCCCATTCGATTTTAGATTTGAGTTCTTCACTCATATTGATTTTTTTCTTTACGACTTTTATCATAACACATCACACCTTTCTTTGCAATAATGCACAAAAAAATCAACTATTTCTAGTTGATTTAATCATTAACGTCACATTGGTGCGACGATTTTATCTTATGGAGCGGTTAAGCTACAGCTTACGAACTACAACGCTCTCTTTCTAAAAACATTATATAGTAATTCCTATATTTTTTCAAGGAAGTATGGGAATTTTTTGTATTTTATAGTATAATAAAATCATCCAAAATCTTTTATGAAAGGAAAATATTATGGAGTGGTTATTAAATAATTTAGAATGGATTGTAGGTAGTGTTATCACTATACTTGGATTAATATTTGGTGTTTCTTTTGTTATCAAGAAGAATGTTCAGAAATCCGGTAGAAATTCTACAAATATTCAGATTGGAGAAATTAATTATGACAAAAGAAAGTAAAATGGAACAAAAATCCGGAAAAGATTCTACTAATATTCAAATTCAAGAGTTTAATGCTGGATTATCTTATAAAGATGTAAAAGAATTATGTCTTGATTTAATAACTGACAAATTAGATTCTTATAAAGAAGAAGCTAGTATTGAGGCTAAAAAAAGAGAAGAAAAATTAAGGACTGATTTTATAGATGAACTTGAAAAAAACAAAATAGATTTGAATGAGTTTAAAAATCCATCAATGCAGTTGTGCTATATAGATGCGCAAAAAGGATATATATCTTATGGTGACGAAACATCAGAAAAGATACTTCTTGAATTGTTAAAGGATAGAATATCAGAATCAGATAAAAGTATTTTGCAAATAAGCTTAAATGAAGCTGTTAAAGTAGCACCTTTGTTAATGAAAAAACATTTAAATGCATTGTCATTATTGTTCTTTGTAAAAGAAATGAGCATTATGGGAATTAGAACAAGAGCTGAACTAATTGATTTCATTAAAGACGTTGTATTAAAATTTACAAAAGACTCTTCACTAACGAAAGTTGACTATGAACATTTAGAATATAATAAATGCATCACAAAAATAGAAATACTTAAAAGTGATATTTTTGAAATAATGAGAAGTAAATACAAGTATTATTTTTTAAAAGAAATTTCATATGATGATTTTCAGCAAAAATATTCTCAATTAACAAAATACATTGGTTCATTAGCGTTTTTTAATGTTGATTCTGATAATATGTTAAGATTTAAGGAAGTTGATTCTTTTTTGTCTTATAACGAATTGGATATAATATCATCGGATGATAGAGAAATGTTTAATAAAATGTTAAAAGATTTAACTATGTCAGATGAAGAGTTTGAGAGAACTATTTTAGATAATAATGATTTGCTATGTCCATTGTTTTATACGTGGAAAGATGATTTGATGTCAAGTTGTAGTTTAACTACTATAGGTAAAGTACTAGCTATGACTAATATTAAACTTGAATTAAAAATGCCGGTTGATATGAGTATTTGGATATAATTAAAACAATATAGAAAGGTAGATTGATTTATGAATAATAATGATAATGTTGCGGTAGTAGTAAGTAACGACAATAAAAATGTTACTATTTATGAAACGATAAATGCTATAAAAAATGCAGGATTTAAGAATGTATTTATACAATGGTATAATAAAGATTGGAATCCTAGTCAAGAAGAACAATTAGAATATATAAGAAAATGTGGATTAAATGTTATTTTTGCTCATTTAGGATACCAAGGTATAAATAATTTGTGGCTTGATAATGAGATTGGTAATAGTTTGGTTGAAAGATACAAAAATGATATTAGAATATGTAAAGAAAACAATATATCAATGGTTGTAATGCACTTAACTAGTAAAAGTGAAGCTCCACAATATAATGAAATCGGTTTAAATAGATTAAAAGAAATTGCAAATTGTGCAAAAGAACTAGATGTAAAAGTTGCATTTGAGAATACTAAAATTAAAGGCTATCTAGATTATGTTATAGACAATATTGATAATGATAACGTAGGTATTTGCTTTGATTCTGGACATTATCATGTTCATTTTAATGATGAATTTAATTTTGAAAAATTTAAAGATAGAATATTTGCAGTACATTTGCATGATAATGACCAAAGCGATGATTTACATTTAATGCCTTTTGATGGAACATTAAATTGGAAAGAAGTAATGCAAAATTTAAAAAATTGTAATTACGTTGGTCCAATTACTATGGAACTTTGTTACAGATATGAATATTTAGATATGGGTATAGAGAAATTTTATAAAAACGGATATGAAGTGGGAATGAAATTACTTGAAATGATAAATAAAAAATAAATTTAGGAGATAAAAATGAATTATAAAAAGGAATATAAAAAATATTTGACGTCATCTGTTTTAGATACGGCAAATAATAAAATTACAAGTCACTCATTTATTACTGCATTTGCGGTCTATCTTGGATTATCAAACTTTGCTATAGGAATTTATGCAGTATTAGATACTATAACAAATATAATTCAAATATTTGCAGCACCTTTATTTTCAAAAATTGGTCAATCAAAATTAGTCGTATTAACAAATTACACTATTTATAGATTATCTTCTATATGTTTTGCATTTATACCATTTTTTACTGATAATATTGGTATTAGAACATTCTTATTTTTTATATTCGCTTCAATTTATGCTATAACTGGTGAATTAGGATATATCACATTTGTAAATTGGAGAATGACTTTAGTAAAAAAAGAAGATAGAACTAAATTTGCCTCAACAAGAAATATTTATAAAAATACACTAGTTATGGGATTTAGTTTAATAATGGGGGTTGTACTAGATAAATTTACTACAAATGGATATGAATTATATGGATTTATGATTTTATTTGCAATTGTGTTTCTAATTGCATTTATTGATATTTTTATTAGAATAACTACTTATAAACCTCCAATTGAGGAAAAGAATATAACAATTAAAGAAACAGTAATAAAACCTGCAAAGGATAAAAGTTTTAGAAAAATTCTTATTATAGGTGGTTTAAATAGATTTGCTTATGGAATTGGTATAATGTATTTAAATGTATTTTTATTAAGATATTTGAACATTGATTATATATATTATAGTATTTTAAACATTTTGATTAATTTTTCAGAAGCATTATTTAGTAAGTTTTGGGCAACTAAATCTCAAGATAGAAAATGGAATAAAGTATTAGTACCTATGAGTATTATATATATTTTTGTTTTTATATTATTATTTACATTAAATAATAATGTATTAATCTTCTGTTTGCCAATAATTTATATTTTACTTGGTTTTGCGAATAGTGCTTATGAGATGTTTGATCATATAGCTATATATGAACATTCAAAAGAAGAATACAAAACTTCTTACGTTACATTTGAAAGATTTATAGAAGGAACAGTTACTGCAACGCTTCCAATAATATCTTATTTAGTTTTTCCAGAAAATTCTAATTCAATAAAAATTACATTTTTACTTGCTATAATTGTATATTTTGTTTTATTCATATATGTTAAATTTAGAAAACAATATTTAGAAAATAATGAGAATTAACAATAAAGACAATGCTTAGTTGGCATTGTCTTTATCTGTTTTTTCAGGTAGTAAATAATATTCTTTAATATTAAGTACAAGATTATTTAAATCAGTAACTGTCTTTCTTAAAATATTCATATCTTCAACATAACCTAAGTAATGCATTCTAGTTGCAATTTGATTTAAAACATTGCCAGTTCTTCTAATATATTCTAGCGAATCATAAAATTCTTTAGGTGGTTTTTCTTTGGGTTCATAGTTCAAAATTAAAGAACGTATTAAAGAAGAATAAGTTAATCCAGTTTTTTCTGCTTTTTCTGCTAACATAGCTTTTTCATCACTATTTAAATATACATTGAATTTCCAATTTCTTTCTCTCATAATTTTCATCCTTTCTTTTTATGTTGGGGATTGGGGTTACACCATATACGAATTTGTGTGGGAGAACAAATTCAGTGCTGGCTAGACAAGAATATTACTCCCAAATTAAGAAAAACATAAAA
>CAJLIR010000003.1 GCA_905206805.1 uncultured Caryophanales bacterium
GCAAAGATAGATTATGATGCAATGTTTGCATATCTGGGAGAACAGCTGACACACAGATTGCTAATTCAAAAATTAATCTAGAATTACTATCATTTTTTATAACATTTATATTTGAATTTAATTCATTTAATATATCTATTAATTGTTCTTCTGTATACAAATTTTCAAATTCAGTATATAGTTCACTATAGTTATTATCAAAATAATTAGGAATTTTTTTAATTAATAAAACATTTTTATAAAACAATATTATTTCTTCAATTAATTTTACAAAATTTTTACCACTGTTGTCATAATCATCTATTATATTAAAAATATTTAATAAATCATCATTTGTTAAACTCAAAATCATTCTTTTTAAATCATTTTGTGTTATTGTTCCATTCACATCGTGAACGTTTTTTTCTGTTATAGTATCGTTAGAATAAGCAGCAACCTGATCTAATATGCTTAATGCATCTCTTAATCCGCCATTTGCTAATCTAGATATTTCTTTTAATGCAGAATCATCTATTGTTATTTTTTCTTGTTCACATACATACTTTAATCGATCATATATTTTACTTTCACTTACCTTTTTAAAGTCATAACGTTGACACCTTGATAAAATTGTTGGTAAAACTTTATGAGGATCTGTTGTTGCTAAAATAAAAATAACATGACTTGGAGGTTCTTCTAATGTCTTTAATAATGCATTAAATGCACTTGTACTAAGCATATGAACTTCATCAATTATATATACCTTATATTTACTTATTGATGGCACTAAATTCACTTTATTTTTAAGTTCCCTTATTTCATCAACTCCATTATTTGAAGCCGCGTCTATTTCTATGATATCTACATTTTGTTGATTATTTATTTGTGTACAGCATACACATTTTTCACAAGGGATACCATTTTCAGGTTGTTCACAATTTATTGTTTTAGCAAATATTTTTGCAGTACTTGTCTTTCCTGTACCTCTTGGACCTGTAAATAGATAAGCGTGACTTATTTTATTTCTACTAATTGCATTTTGTAAAGTTTTAACGATAACATCTTGACCAATCATTTCATTAAAATTTTTAGGTCTATATTTTCTATATAATGCTTGATACATAAAGTTTCCTCCTATCTTCTTTTTTTCTTAAAGAATTTTTGAATTAGTTCTTTTGCTTCTTTTTCATAAATACCGTTAGTAATTTTTACATTATGGTTATTTTTATTTTCAAATATTTTTTCAACACTTTCAATATAGCCAAATTTTTCGTTTTTTGTTGCATAAACTACTCTATCTATTCTAGACTGTATCATTGCGCCAGAACACATTAAACAAGGTTCGACGGTAACATATAATGTACAATCATCCAAATGCCAAGTATTCAATTTTCTGCAAGCTCTTTCTATTGCTATTATTTCAGCATGTTTTGTTGCAATTTGTTTTTTTTCTTTTTGGTTGTGTGCTTTAGATATTATTTTATTATTTTTAACTATTAATGCGCCAACTGGAACGTCATCAAATTCTAAAGATTTTTCTGCTTCTTTCAAAGCTAATTTCATATATATATAATCATTTTTCATATTAATCACCTACAAAAAAGACACACACATTTAGAGGAATTTAAGGCTGCTACCTTCCGATTCTGACCTGTTTCATTCATAAATGTTGTGCCATAATTAATATATACCATTTAATATATTAAATCAAATATTTATTTATTTTTATATAAATTAATCATACATTGTTTAATATAAATTATTACATTAATCTGCTTATATCTATGTTTCACGTGGAACATTGTTTTTTAACTATTTCAATTACCAATTTATATTTTATTTTATATATTTTTTTATTTCTATATCTATGTTTCACGTGGAACATTGTTTTTTAACTATTTCAATTACCAATTTATATTTTATTTTATATATTTTTTTATTTCTATATCTATGTTTCACGTGGAACATTGTTTTTTAACTATTTCAATTATCAATTTACACTTAATTTTCTATATATTTTTTTATATCTATGTTTCACGTGGAACATTGTTTTTTAACTATTTCAATTACCAATTTATATTTTATTTTATATATTTTTTTATTTCTATATCTATGTTTCACGTGGAACATTGTTTTTTAACTATTTCAATTATCAATTTACACTTAATTTTCTATATATTTTTTTATATCTATGTTTCACGTGGAACATTGTTTTTTTTTATTTTAATTATCAATTTGCATTTTAATTTCTATATATTTTATTTATATATATGTTTCACGTGAAACATATATAATTTATCACCAAATAAAAAGAAGATAACTTAATTATCTTCTTCAACAGAAACATTTTTTTCATCTTTCTCTACAATTGCAATATTACTAACTTTTTGATTATCTTTAAGATTAATCAATTTAACACCTTGAGCTACACGTCCAGATTGAGATATTTGTTCAATAGGGAGTCTAATAATAATACCATTATTTGTAATTATCATTAAATCTTTATTTTCAATAATAGTTTTAAAAGCAATAATATTACCATTTTTTTCAGTTACATTAAGTGCTTTAACACCTTTACTACCTCTATGAGTAATTCTATATTCCTCTATATTAGTTCGCTTACCGTAACCGTTTTCTGTAACAACTAAAACTTCACTATTAGGTTTTCCTATTTCACAACCAACACATTTACCATCATCAACATCAATTCCTTTAACGCCTGATGCAGTTCTTCCCATCAAACGTAATTCTTGTTGATTAAATCTAATCATTCTACCATTAGAAGAAGCTATTAAAACATCATCTTCGCTATCAGCTAACTGTACATCAAGTAATTCATCATCATCACGAAGAGTAATAGCAATCTTACCAGTATTTCTTATATTTTCAAATTCAGATAATATTGTCTTTTTAACTATACCTTTTAGAGTACAAAAAACCAAACATTTGTTTTTGTCATTTTTTGATACCTTCAACATAGCTTTTATACATTCATCTTTATCAATCTGTAATAAATTAATTATTGGTAAACCTTTTGATTGCCTACTAAATACTGGAATTTCATATCCTTTCATACGATATACTTTACCTTTATTAGTAAAGAATAAAAGATTATCATGAGTAGTTAAAGAAATCATTTTTTCAACAAAATCTTCTTCATTAGTTGTCATACCTTTGATTCCCATTCCTCCACGATTTTGTGAACGATATGTTTCGCTATTAATACGTTTAATGTATCCTTTATTTGTTAATGTAACAATTATATCTTCAACAGGAATTAAAGATTCATCTTCTATATAATCCACAGCTGTCATATCAATATGTGTTCTTCTTTCATCACTATATTTATCTTTTATTTCTGTTAATTCTAGTTTAATAATATCTAAAACCTTCTGTTCTGATCCTAAAATAGATTTTAATTCTTCAATACGTTGTAATAAATCTTTAAGTTCTAGTTCAATTTTATCTTTTTCTAATCCAGTTAACCTTCTTAATTTCATTTCTAAGATAGCTTCACATTGAATAGCATCTAATTTAAATTTAGAAGTTAATTGTTCTTTAGCTATTTCATCTGTCTTAGAAGATTTAATAATTTTAATAACCTCATCAATATTATCTAGAGCAATTTTTAAACCTTCTAATATATGAACACGTGCTTCACATTTATTTAAATCAAATTTAGTTCTTCTTATTATTATTTCCTTTTGATAATCAATATACTTAACAATAATATCTTTAAGGCCTAAAGTTTTTGGTACACCATTATCAAGCATTAAGAAAATAATTCCATAATTTGTTTGAAATTGTGTGTGCTTATATAAATTATTTAAAACAACTTGAGGATTAGCATCTCTTTTTAAAGTAATTGTAATTTTAATTCCTTCCTTTAAATCAGTATGATAATCAGAAATTCCTTCAATTGTTTTATTATGAACTAATTCAGCAACCTTATTTTTTAATTCCATTGTATTAACACCATAAGGTACTTCATCAATAATTATAAGATTTTTTCCGTCTTTTTCTTCTATTCTTGCTTTACTTCTTATAGTAATAGTTCCACGACCTGTTTCATAAGCCTTCTTTATACCACTATTACCTAATATTATTCCACCAGTTGGAAAATCAGGACCTTTAATATATTGCATCAATTCTAATGTATCAATATCGTGATTATCGATATAAGCAATACATCCATCAATAACTTCTCCAAGATTATGTGGTGGGATATTAGTTGCCATACCAACAGCAATTCCCATTGTACCATTAACTAAAATATTAGGAAATCTAGAAGGTAAAACAGCAGGTTCTTTCTCACTTTCATCAAAGTTTGGAATAAAATTTACAGTGTCTTTATTTATATCTCTAACAAGTTCAAGAGAAATCTTTGATAATCTAGATTCGGTATAACGCATTGCTGCTGCACCATATCCTTCAATATTACCAAAATTTCCATGACCATCAACAAGCATATGTCTATAATTAAAATCTTGAGCCATTCTAACCATTGCTTCATATATTGAAGAATCACCGTGTGGGTGATATTTACCCATAACATCCCCAACAATACGAGCTGATTTTTTATGTGGTTTATCAGGTGTATAACCAGATTCATACATTGACCATAAAATTCTACGATGAACAGGTTTTAACCCATCTCTTAAATCAGGAAGTGCACGAGCAACAATAACACTCATTGAATATTCCAAAAATGAAGATTTAACTTCTTCAACAATATTATTTTCTTGTAATCTATCTCTACTATGATCCATACTTCACCTCCTATATATCCAAATTTTCTACATAAACAGCATTTTGTTCAATAAATTCTCTTCTTGGTTCTACTTCATCACCCATTAATTTAGAGAATATTGCATCCGCCGCAATTAAATCGTCAACTGTTATTTTTCTTAAAATTCTAGTATTAATATCCATTGTTGTTTCATTAAGTTCTTCAGCATCCATCTCTCCTAAACCTTTCATACGGAAAATTAAATACTTTGTGTTAGGATTTAATGATGCTAAATAACTATCTCTTTCCTCTTCATTTAAAACATATTTAGTAGTTTTTCCGTGTTTAATACAAAATAATGGAGGTTGCGCTGCATATACGTGACCTGCTTCAACGATTGGTCTAAAAAATCTATAGAATAAAGTTAATAATAAAACCCTAATATGTGATCCGTCAACATCGGCATCTGTCATAATAATAATTTTATGATATCTAAGTTTATTCAAGTCAAATTCTGCACCTATTCCAGTTCCAAAGGCTGTAATAATTGTTCTAATTTCTTCATTAGATAAAGCCCTATCCATTCTTGCCTTTTCAACATTTAATATTTTACCTCTTAAAGGAAGAATTGCTTGAGTCATTGAATTTCTACCCTTTATGGCAGATCCTCCGGCACTATCCCCTTCGACTAGAAATATTTCACAAATTTTTGGATCTTTATCTTTACAATCAACTAATTTTCCACCAAAATTAACAACATCTAAATCACTTTTTCTACGTGTTAACTCTCTTGCCTTTTTGGCAGCAACTCTAGCTCTTGCAGCAGTCATCGTCTTTTCAACAATAATTTTAGCCTCATCAGGATTTTCCATTAAAAATCTATCGAATCCTGCCGAAAATACATTATCAGCAAGTTTTCTAACCTCAGAATTACCTAAACGACCTTTTGTTTGACCTTCAAACTGAGGATTAGGATGTTTACAAGAAACTATCATTGTTAAACCTTCCTTAACATCATCACCTGTTAATGAATCATCCTTTTCTTTTAACATATTAGTTTTTCTTGCATAATTATTAATAATACGAGTTAAGGCTCTTCTAACACCTTCCTCATGTGTTCCTCCATCATGAGTATTAATATTATTAACAAATGAATAAATACTATCGGAATAACCAGAATTATATTGCATAGCAACTTCAAATATAATTCCATCTTCTTCCCCCTCTAGATGAATAATTTGATCATGAATTGGAGTTTTATTTTTATTCAAATATTTAACATATTCACTAATTCCGCCCTCATAATGGAATACCTCACCAGTTGTATCTTCTAAATCTCTATCATCACGTAAAGTTAATTTTAAACCTTTATTTAAAAAAGCTAACTCCCTTGTTCTAGTTTTCAAAGTTTCATAATCATATATATCAGTATCAAAAATATCAGGATCTGGTTTAAATGTTACTGTTGTACCAGTTCTATTTAATTCACAATCACCAATAACAGTTAGTTTTTGAACAGTTTTTCCACCATTTTCAAACTTAGTTTCATAAATTTTACCATCTTTATAAACAGTTACAACAACCCATTTAGATAGAGCATTAACTACACTTGCTCCAACTCCGTGTAATCCACCAGAGACCTTATACCCGCCTCCACCAAATTTTCCACCAGCGTGAAGTACTGTATAAACTGTTTCAACTGTTGAAATACCAGTTTTAGGATGAACACCAACAGGAATTCCACGACCATTATCTTTAACAGTTATCGAATTATCTTTATTGATAATTATTTCAATATTATTACAAAATCCGGCTAATGCTTCATCTATTGAGTTATCAACAATTTCCCATACTAAATGATGCAAACCTTTAACATCAGTTGTACCAATATACATACCAGGTCTTTTTCTTACAGCTTCAAGACCTTCTAAAACTTGAATATCCGACGCATCATAATGTACATTATTTTCATTATTCATTATCATCTACCTCCATCTTTTCGCATACAATGTTGCCATTTTCTATTTCAAATAGCTTTGACTTTTTTTTAATAGAATTATCAATACTTTTTAAATCAGTTGTCGTTATAATTGTTTGAATATTATTATCAATATACTTTAATAAATGATTTTTTTTCTCATCATCCAATTCACTAAATACATCATCCAAAAGTAAAATTGGTGTATCATTCTTTATTTGTTTTAAAATTTCCACACTTGCTAGTTTAATCGACAAAATAGCAAGTCTTTGTTGACCTTGTGAGCCATAATTTTTTAAATTCAGATTATCTAAGTAAAATTCAATATCATCTTTATGAGGACCAAACATTGAACTTTTAATTTTTACTTCTGAATCAAAATTACGCTCAAATTTTTCAAGAAAAAGTTCTGTTAACTCTTGATCAGATATAGAATCAAAATTTTCTATATTAAAATTATTAATATATTTTACATGAAAACCACTTAATTTAGTTAAATCAAAAAAAATACTTGGTACTATTTCATTTAATTTATTAATAAATTTATATCTTAATCTATAAATTAATATTGCTTGTTTTATAAAATAATCATTAATAATAGATAAATATTGATTATCATAATCATAAAAACTATTTATTTTTTTTAAATAGTCATTTCTTAATTTTTGAACCTTTCTAAAATTATTTAAAACAACAAGATAATTTTCATCAAACTGACTAATTTCTGAATTAATATATCTTCTACGTATATTAGGAGAGCCTTTAATTATGTCTAAATCTTCAGGATAAAAAATAATTATATTTAACTTAGATATATATTCACTAACTTTTTTATATAAATTATCATCAATAAAAATTTGCTTTTTTTCATTGTTTAAAAAAATTTCTAATTTTGTATCAAATATATTATTATCTTTCATTATTCCAGTTATTTTTAAAAATTTTTCGCCATTCTTAATTAAATTATTATCAATAAAAGATCTATGTGATTTTGTAAAACTTAAATAGTATATACTTTCTAATAAATTAGTCTTTCCTTGGGCATTATTTCCATAAAAAATATTAATTCCAGGACTTAATGACAAATTTGTATAACTATAATTACGAAAATTTTTAACACTCAGCTGTTTTAAAATCATCTTTTACCTCTTTTTTTTAATTTAAAGTTCATTAAATCAATTTTCTATATAAACATATACTCCTATACACACTTAATATTATAGCACAAAAAAATACGTAAAAAAATAAAAAATGAGTTATTTAACTCATTTTTTTAATAAAAATTACTTACATTCCTTTTCTTTTTCTTAAAATTGATTCTAATCTTGTTGAACGTAAAACTTGATTTTCTAAAGAACCATAGGAAACATCAACTTCTATTACTTTTCCATTTTTAAACACTATTTCTGTTTTCCCATTATTTTTAGAATAGTTTTCAATATTATTTAAAGAAATCCAAGTACAATCAGTAAGTCTAGGAGAATTGGTTGGAAAGAAAATCATAGAAGAAGTTTCTTCAACAATGACAGGTGCTTTATAATTAACGCCAATTAAACTTTTTGTACCTTCGTGTCTTCCATTTAAAGAACTTCCAAAAAATCTACAACTGTCATCAACAATTTTTGTAGCACTTTTATTAACAATAAAATTATCACCTATTTCAATAACTTCACTCTTTTTTGAGTCAATAGGAATTATTGCTAAAGTGTCTTGAGAAATTTCATAACTATTTATCATAATATCACCCCCTATAGATATTTTTCGAAAAAAATATCCAATTTCCTTTTTTATAACACATAAAATTGTCGAAATTGCTCAAAAAATGTCAAAAAAAAAGAAAAATTGTTTAAAATTAGCAATTTTCCACACATTAATATGTTCTTATAGGTAATATAAGTTCAATTAAATTTTCATTATCAACATCAGTAATAACTATTGGTTTTACCTCACCATTAAACTTTAATTCTATATCTGTACAATCAAAAGCCTTTAAAGCATCCATCATATATCTAGAACTAAATGCGATTTTTATATTACTTGAATTATTTTTATTAGCAAGTATTGTTTCTTCAACATTTCCAATTTCTGGAATATTAGAAAATATTTTTATTCTATCTTCATAACTTTCAAGTTTAATAGTATTTTTATCGTCTTCATTTGTTAATAATGATGCTCTATCTAATGAAGCATAAAAATCGTTTAAATTAACCTTAATTTTTAATTCAAATTCTGTAGGTATTAATTTAGATGTATCAGGATATGTTCCATTAATTAATCTAGACATAAATATTATATTATTAAACTTAAATATTATTTTATTACTAAATATATGAAGTTCTATATTATCTTCTTCATCATTAAATAACTTAACTAATTCATTTAAATTTCTAGTTGGAATCAAAATATTAACATTATCATCTGTTGAAGAATTTAAAATAACTGTTTTTTTAGATAAACGATAAGAATCTGTTGCAGTACATTCCAAAACATTATCAGTTATTTTTAAATTAATACCTGTTAAAACTGGACGTGATTCTTGATTAGATGTAGCAAAAACTGTTTGATTAATGATTGTTTTAAAAAGTTTTTTACTAACTAAAATAGGACTTAAACTATTTTCAAGTTCTAAATCAGGAAAATCATTAACATTATTACAATTTAAGTTACAAGATGTATTTTCTGTATATATATATAATTTAGAATCAACTAGTTCTTCTATATTAACAACTGTATTAGGTAATTTTTTTACTATTTCATATATATATTTACCTGATACAACAATATCACCACATTCTTCTATATCCTCAATTTCATTTTTATCAATAAATGTTTTAATTGCAATCTCATTATCTGTACTCATCATATATAAACCATCTTGTGTTAAATTAAATTTTATACAGTTAAGTATTGGAATTAAATTTTTACTAGATATACCTTTTATAACATAATTTAGATGTTCCATTAATATATTTTTTTTAATTTTTAATTTCATAAAGTTCTCCTTTTATATTTATTTTTTTTATTAATTATTGTTATTATTAGTGTTCAAAATGTTCATAACTTTATATTTTTGTTATATATAAAGCATAAATAAGAAAAGTTTTTATGTTCAAAACTATTTAATTTGTGCTACTAACTTGTTTATTTCTATTTCAAAATCTTTATTTCTTTTCATTTCTTTTTTAATTTTATCAACAGAATGCATTACAGTAGTATGATTTTTTCCACCAAATTCTATACCTATTTTAGGAAGAGATTCTTCCAAAACAGTTCTACATAAATACATTGCGATTTGTCGTGCTAGTGCAATATTAGCTACCCTCTTTTTACTTTTTAAATCCTCAATTGATACATTGTAGTTTTGTGAAACAAGTTGTTGGACTTGATCCATTTTATTCTTTGATATAACAGTTTTTGAAAAGAAGTCTTTAAGTGCTTCTACAGTAACATCAAGTGTTATTGACTTTTCGTTCATAGTAGCAGCATAAGCGGTAACTCTCGTTATTGCCCCTTCAAGTTTTCTTATATCGGTTGAACAATTGCTAGCAATATATTCCTTAACATCTTCTGAAAATTCTTCTTGCATAAAATTACTTTCAATCTTTTTATTTATAATTTGCATTCTAAGATCAAAATCAGGTGGAAGAATATCAGCAGTTAAACCCCAGTTAAACCTTGTTTTTAAACGATCTTCTAATCTTTTTAAGTCATCAGGAGATCTATCTGAAGATATAATTATTTGCTTGTTATTAGCATATAATTCATTAAAGGTGTGGAAAAATGCTTCTTGAGATTTATCAGCAACTTGTAAATATTGAATATCATCAATCATAAGAACATCTATATCTCGATATTTCTTTTTAAAGTTTTGCACATCATCAATATTATTACCATCACTTTTTCTATGTAAATCAACAAAATCATTTATAAAATCATCACTTGTTATGTATAAAACTTTTTTCTTACTGTTTTGCACAATATAATTTCCGATAGCGTGCATCAAATGTGTCTTTCCTAGCCCACTATTACCATATAAAAATAAAGGATTATACATAATACCAGGTTTTTCAGCAACAGCAAAAGCAGAAAGCCGTGCAAATTTATTTGATTTACCAACAATGAAGTTATCAAATGTATATTGTGGATTTAAGTTTGATTCAAAATTAAACGCTGGAACCCCTACTTCATCAGTATTTATCTTGACATTTTCATCAATTTCTTCTTCTGTATAATATTCAAAAGCAAAATTTGAACCAGCTATTTCATTAAATACTTCACATACTAAATCATTATAATTTTCTTTTAAATATTTTTTATGAACATGTGTTGGAACCTTTATTTTAGCAACATTATTATTTAAATCAAATAATTCTGTTTCGGAAAACCAAGTTTCAAATACAATTGAAGACAAATTTTCCTTAAATTTCTTTAACGCCTCTTCCCAAATATTTTTTAAATCCACAATAATACACCTCTACTCCTGACTTATTAACATATTTTAAACTATTTTTTATAAAAAATAAATAGTTTTGAACACAAAAAAATAAATTTCAACATTTTTTGCACATAAAAACTTTTAAGTAAAATTAATATCAAATGAAAATTTAAACATATATGTTCAAAAAATATAAACATAGAAAAACGATAGTTTATAAGTTTTGCACAAAAATTGTGTATTTTTAAAAATATATTTGACAAATGGTAAATAAATATATATAATTGAAAAAGCAACGGAAAATTTTTGAATCAGGAGGTGTATTAGATGAAAAGAACTTATCAACCAAATAATCGTAGAAGAAGTAAGAAACAAGGTTTCTTAGCAAGAATGAAAACAAAAATTATAAATAGTAGAAGAAGAAAAGGACGTAAAGTTTTATCACGTTAACAATAACCACTAAAAAATTAGTGGTTTTTTACTATAAGAGGGTTATATATGAAAAAAATAAATATAATTAAAAGTAATGATGAATATAATAGGATAATAAAGAATATTAAACCATATAAAACAAGAGAATTAATCGTTTTTATTGAAAAAAAACAAGTGGACAAGTATAGATTTGGATTTTCAGTAAGTAAAAAAATAGGTAATGCTGTTACAAGAAACAAAATAAAAAGACAACTTAAAAGTATTCTTGATAAAAATATCTATGAAAATAATTTCAATTGTATTATAATGGTGAGGAAAGGTTATTTAGATTCAACTTATTTAGATATAGAAAAATCTTTAACTGAAATAGTAAAAAAATTTAGAATTACCAAGGAGGAAAAAAGTGAAGAATAAATTTACAAAATTAATAATAATGACATTTTTAGTATTTAGTTTAACAGGATGTACGAAATATTTGAAAGATTCTGATAAAAAAATAGTAAAAAATGAATTGACAGGTCAAAATTTAGCTTCAAATATTTTATGTAAACCAGAAGCAGAAGAGACAATTGCTACATATGAAAAATATGATTTTGATTTAAGTGAATTGCCAGAATGTAGTAAATTAAGCCTAAATAATACTAAATATGATGGTATTTGGACAACTGTTTTTGTAAAACCTTTAGCAATAATAATTGTCAAAGTAGGTGAGTTAACAAAAAATTACGGGTTATCTATTTTATTAATTACGATTATAATTAGATTAATATTATATCCAATAACAAAAAAGACAGCAATGCAATCAGAGAATATGAAAAATGCTAAACCAGAACTTGATAAATTAGAAAAAAAATATGAAAATAAAACATCGCAAGATGATTTAATGAGAAAAAGTCAAGAAATGATGATGATATATAAAAAATATAATATAAATCCTATGACTGGTTGTTTATTCTCACTTATTCAAATTCCATTATTTTTCGCATTCTTTGAAGCTATGAATAGACTTCCAGCAATTTTTGAAGAAAATTTTCTTGGTCTAGAATTAGGAACAAGTCCATTAATCGGACTTCAAAATGGACACTATTATTATCTTATTTTAGTGGTATTAGTAGTATTAGCTACATATTTCTCATTCAAATTAAATAGTACAGCATCAATGACACCAGAAGCAGAAAAACAAATGAAAATGATGAGTAATTTCTCTATTATATTTATAGGAATAGCGTCTATTTCTATGTCAGCAGGTATTGAACTATATTGGATTGCTAATAGTACATTTACAATAATTCAAAATTTGATAGTAAAAAGAGGTAAAGCTAAATGTGTGAAGTAATTGAAATTGAAGGAAAAAATGAACAAGAAATAAACGAAAACATAACAAAAGAATTGAATTTATCAAAAAATGATGTAGTAATTATTGATAGTGTAGAAAAGAGTAGTTTATTTAAAGGAAAAAAAATAATATCTAAAGTAATAAAAAAAGAGGATATAAAGAATTATATAAAAAGTTTTTTCTCAACTTTGGCAAAATCATTTAATATATCTATTAATTGCGAAATAAAAAATGAAGAAAATGAATTTAACATTTTACTTATATCTGATAATAATGCAATATTAATTGGAAAAGCAGGAAAAAATTTGAATGCAATTCAAGTTATTTTAAGAACAATTATAAAAAGGATGACAAATAATAAAGTAAAGATAAATATAGATGCATCTAATTATAAAGCTAAAAAAATAGAAAATTTAGAAAATGAAATCAAAAAAATAATTGGTGAAATACTTGAAACAAAAGTTGACGTAAAACTTGATCCAATGAATTCGTATGAAAGAATGATTGTGCATAACTATGTTAATGATTACGAAAATTTAAAAACTGAAAGTATTGGTGAAGAACCAAATAGATATATAGTTATTAAATATAGAGAAGATTAGATTTAATTTTCTCTTTTTAATTGACTAAAAAAAAATAATAATATAAAATTATATGGAAAGAGGGTACACAAGTGAAAATAGATAAATATTTAGAAAAAGATCATGAATATTATAATATTGTGGAGAGTATTTTAAATAACCCAGAATTTGAGAGAAGAAAAAAATTTCGTCATCATGGCGATAGGACAGTATATGACCATTGTTTAGCAATTTCAATATTATCATATAGAATTGCTAAAAAATTAAAAATGGATTATAAAAGTGCTGCAATAGGTGGCCTATTACATGACTTTTATTATAAACCTTGGCAAGAAGAAAAAGATACAAGACCATTTTTTAAAAAACATGGGTTTTCTCACGCTGGTGAAGCCTTAGAAAATTCCAAAAAACATTTTCCAAATTTAATGAATAAAAAAGTAGAGGATATAATAAAAAAACATATGTTTCCACTTAATATTAGACCTCCAAGATATAAAGAATCGTGGTTAATATCAATTGTTGATAAATATGTTTCTATGGAAATATTTAAAGATGTAAAAAATTTACCAAGATACATTGGTATATATAAGAAAAAAAGGTGATAATATGAATGATACAATAGCGGCAATTTCAACATCATTAGGTGTAGGAGCAATTTCTATAATTAGAGTTAGTGGATCAAAGGCTATAGAAATTACTAGTAAAATATTTAAAGGAAAAGATTTAAAATCAGTTGAAAGTCATACCATAAATTATGGTCATATTGAAGCAGAGGGTGAAATTATTGATGAAGTTTTAGTGAGTGTTATGAAAGCTCCTAAAACATTTACGACAGAAGATGTTGTTGAAATAAATTGCCATGGTGGAATCGCAACAACAAAAAAAATATTAGAATTACTTTTATCAAATGGATGTAGATTAGCAGAACCTGGTGAATTTACTAAAAGAGCTTTTTTGAATGGAAGAATAGGGTTACTTGAAGCAGAAGCAGTTGGTGACTTAATAAATGCTAAAACAGAAGAAGCACGATCACTTGCAATAAATCAAGTGATGGGAAATGTTAGTAATATGATAAAAAAATTGAGACAGGAAATTTTAGAAATATTAGCTAATATTGAAGTAAATATTGATTATCCAGAATATGAAGATATAGAAGTTATGACAAATGATATTGTTTTAAAAAATATTTCTAAAATAGAATTAGAAATAAAAGATATATTAGAAAAAAGTGAAGATGGCAGAATAATTAAAGAAGGAATTAAAACTATAATTATTGGTAAACCAAATGTAGGAAAAAGCAGTTTATTAAATAATTTAATTAATGAAGAAAAAGCAATTGTTACTGATATAGCAGGTACAACAAGGGATATAGTAGAAGGAAAAATAATTATAGATGGAGTTGTTTTAGATTTAATAGATACAGCTGGAATCAGACAAACAAACGATGTAGTAGAAAGCATTGGAGTTAAAAAAAGTATTGATTTAATAGATACAGCTGATTTAATTATTTATATGTTAAATGGTAATGAAGAAATAGACGAAAGCGATATAGAAATACTTAATAAAATAAAAGATAAAAATCATATTGTAGTAATTAATAAAATAGATTTAGAAGAAAAAGTAGATTATAATAAGATTTGCACAAAAGAAATAATAAAAACGAGTATTAGTAAAAATATTGGAATAGATGATTTAAAAAATAAAATTAAAGAACTTTTTAATCTAGAAAAATTAAAAACAAGAGATTTGAATTTTTTAACAAATGCAAGAAGTATATCAATTTTAAAAGAATGTCAAAAATTAATAATAAGTGTAAAAGCAGGAATAAAAAATAACTATCCAATAGATATTGTCGAAATTGATATAAAAAGAATATGGGAATTATTAGGTGAAATAATAGGTGAAACATATCAAGATGAATTAATTAATCAACTATTTAGTCAATTTTGTTTAGGAAAATAAAGGCATACTAACTAAATAAGTCTTTATTTTTTTTATTGTATTATTTAAAAAATGATAGTATAATAAAAAAGTCAAAAAGAAGGTGTAATGTATGAAATATGAAATAATAGTAGTAGGTGGAGGACATGCTGGATGTGAAGCATCACTTGCAAGTTCTAGAAAAGGTCATAAAACATTATTGGTTACGGGAAATATCAATAATATTGCGGATATGCCATGTAATCCATCGATTGGTGGTTCTGCTAAAGGTATAGTAGTAAGAGAAATAGATGCCCTAGGTGGAGAAATGGGAATTAATGCAGATAAATCCCATATTCAAATTAAAATGCTAAATAATACTAAAGGTCCAGCAGTACAGGCCCTAAGAGCACAGGCAGATAAAATCACATATCCAAAAAATATGAGAGAAACACTAAAAAAACAGGAAAATCTTGATATAAAAGAATCACTTGTTGAAGATTTAATTGTAGAAAATAATAAAATCAAAGGTGTAGTTTTAGAAAATGGTGAGAAAATATTTGGTGATGCTGTGATTTTAACAACAGGTACATATCTAAAGGCTGATATAATGGTTGGTGATACAAGAAGAAGAGAAGGTCCACACGGTGAACGCCCAAGTCAACATTTAAGCGATAATTTAAAAAAATATGGATTTAAAATTATAAGATTAAAAACAGGAACACCACAACGTATTGATAAAAATAGTATAGATTTCAGTAAGACAAAACCAGAATACGGTGATTCAACATATCATACATTCAGTTTTGATACAAATCCACTATACAAAATAGAAAATCAAGTTCCATGTCACTTAATATATACTACACCATTAACACATAAAATAATCAAAGATAATTTACATAAAGCAAGTATGTATGGTGGATTAAATGATGTTACTGGAGTTGGTCCAAGATATTGTCCATCAATTGAAGATAAAATTGTAAGATTTGCAGATAAGGAAAGACATCAATTATTTCTAGAACCTGAAAGTTTATATTATGACGATATTTATCTTCAAGGTTTTTCTACAAGTATGCCTCATGATGTACAAGAGTTGATGGTACATAGCTTACCAGGTCTTGAAAATGCGAAGATATTAAAATATGCTTATGCAATTGAATATGATGCGATAGATGCATTACAGTTAAAACCATCTTTAGAAACAAAAATTGTTGAAAATTTATATACAGCAGGTCAAATTAATGGAACAAGTGGTTATGAAGAAGCTGCTTGTCAAGGCTTAATTGCGGGAATAAACGCAGCCTTGAAACTTGAAAATAAAGAACCATTAGTTTTAAAGAGAAATGAAGCATATATAGGTGTATTGATAGATGATTTAATAACAAAAGGAGTAAGAGATCCATATAGACTATTAACATCAAGAGCGGAATATAGACTATTATTAAGACACGATAACGCTGATATTAGATTAAGAAAATTAGGATACGAAGTTGGTTTAATAGATAAAGAAAGATACAATAAACTCCTTGAAAAAGAGAAAAAAATTAATGAATTAACAGAAGAATTAAAAAATAATAAAATTACACCAAAAGAAAATATAAATAATTATCTACTAAATATTAATTCATCACCAATTAAAGATGGTATTACATTATATGATTTACTAAAAAGACCAGAAATTAATATGAATGATATAAAAAATTTTATAGATATAGATTACCCAGAGGATGTAATCGAGCAAGTAGAAATTAATATAAAATATGAGGGATATATAAAAAAAGCAAATAGAGAAGCAGAAAAAATGTTAGACTTAGAAAATAAAAAAATTCCAGAAAATATAGATTATGATAAAATTCATAATTTAGCAAGTGAAGCAAAACAAAAATTGAAAGAAGTAAAACCTATATCAATAGGACAGGCATTAAGAATAAGTGGAGTAAATCCCGCTGATATTTCAATATTAATGATTTATATAAAAAAGGAATATAACCATGAACATAAATGATTTTATAAATGAATTAAAAAAAATTAATATTGAAATAAATGATTACCAATTAAAACAATTAAATAGATATTATGAACTTCTTGTAGAATATAACGAAAAAATGAATTTAACCGGAATTACAGAAAAAAATCAAGTTTATTTAAAACATTTCTACGATAGTCTAACAATAAATAAAATTATTGACTTAAATACTGTTCAAACATTATGTGATGTAGGAACGGGTGCAGGTTTTCCAGGAATGGTAATAAAAATATTATTTCCCAAAATAAAAATCACATTAGTTGATTCACTTAATAAAAGAATAGAATTTCTAAATGTTGTTATTAATGAACTAGGATTAAAAGACATTGATGCTTTACATTCTAGAATTGAAGATTATGGGAAAAATAATAGGGAAATATTCGATGTTGTCACTGCAAGAGCAGTAGCACCGTTAAATATTTTGTTAGAGTATTGTACACCTTTAGTAAAATGTGGGAAATATTTTATACCATTAAAAGCCAATATTTCCCGGGAAATATTAGAAATTAATAGTGCTTTAAAAGAATTAAATTGCACAATAGAAGAAAAATGTGAATTTATACTTCCATATGAAGAAAGTCAAAGAACATTAATAAAATTTAAAAAAATAGGTAAAACTAATAAAAAATATCCAAGAGTGTATGCTCAAATTAAGAAGAAACCATTGTAATTTGGTTTTTTTTTAATTTGTGAAAAAAATTATTGAAATATTTCCCAAAATATAGTATGATTATAACTAGAAAATAAAAGTGGAAGGAGAATTTATATGAACCACAAAAAAATAGTTGTAGAATTAGAACTTGATGATATTTTACCTAATAGATTTCAACCAAGATTCCGTTTTCCAGAACAAGCAATCACAGAACTTGCAGAATCAATTAAAGAACATGGAGTTATTCAACCTATACTTGTTAGAAGATTAGGTGATAAATATGAAATAATTGCGGGTGAAAGAAGATATAAAGCTAGTCTTTTAGCTGGAAAAAGAACTATCCCAGCTATTGTAGCGGAACTTAATGATAAAGATAGTGCTGAAGTAGCTTTAATTGAAAACGTACAAAGACAAGATTTAACACCAATCGAAGAAGCAGTGTCATATAGAAAAATTCTTGATATGGGATATTTAACACAAGAACAACTTGCAGATAAATTAGGTAAAACTCAATCAACTGTTAGTAACAAATTAAGATTACTTAATCTAGATGATGATGTTCAAGAAGCTTTATTAGATGAAAAAATTTCAGAACGTCATGCTAGATCCCTTTTAAAAATTGATAGTAAGCAACAACAAAGAGAAATATTAGAAAAAATTATTAAAGAAAGATTAACTGTTAAAAAAACAGATGAGCTTATAAATAAGATTTTAAAAGGTGAAGAAAATATTTCGAATACTATTCAAGCAACAGAAATACCAAGTATTTTTATGAATAATAGTGTACAAGTTGAAGAACCAGCAATTCAAAGTTCTAGTGCAATAGAATTTATCAACTCAAATGATCAAGTAGTGAATTCATTTGGCAATACTAATACAAAAGATGAAGATTTATTAGATTTTCTTAATGTAGATAGTACTGCTCCACAAACAGCACCTGTAGAGGAACCTGATGAACCTATTATCTATAATCCAGTTCAACAAGCAGATTTTACAACTGCAAATAATATGAATGATAATTATAATATACCAACAAGTCCAATAATAGAAGAAATAGAGCCACAACCAATTTCATCTTCTTCAGTAAGTAGTAGCGAGTCGGAAATAGATGAAATAAATAATAAGATAAATAATATTTCTAATGGAATTAATCCTGGTTTTGTTGATGTTGATAACATTGAAAAAAATGCAAAAGACATTTATGTTGAAAGACCATTAGCTGATATAGATAATTTATTAATGTCAGAAAATAATGAACATGAGCAACAAAATACAAATGTAGTTAATTCTTTTAATGAGCAACCTGTAGAACAACCTGTTCAACAAAATAAGTTTTTTACAATGTTTGCACCAGAAGAAAATGAAGTAAAAAACGAAGAAATAACTGATACAAACGATGAAGAAGTATTTAATTTTACACCATCAATTGAAAGTAATAATTCTTTAAATCAATTTTTAACGGAAGAAGAACCTGTCACAACTGAAAATAATATTAATAATGTTGAAAGCACAGTAACACCTGAATTTTCATTTAACAATATTGATGCGATAAATAACAATATTAATGAAACACCAGAAATTTTAAATAGTACCCCTGAAGTAACAACAGAAGAAATATTTGAATCTGCACCAATTACAGAATTGAATTATTCTAATGAAGATTCTATAGAAGAAATAGATGATGAACCAAAAATAATTAATTATCCTGCAGATAATATTCTTGCAGAATCAGTAAGAAAAGAAGATGTATTAGAAACAAAACAAGAACAAACTTCAGATGAATCAGTAGTTGATTTAAAAACTGTAATCAATACAATCAGAAACTGCGCTGATACAATAGAAAAATATGGTTTCGCACTTGAATGTGAAGAATATGATTTTGAAGATATGTATCAAGTAATTTTCAAAATTCAAAAAAATGATAAATATTAAAAGAATATACTTTATTGTATATTTCTTTTTATATAAAATAATTTGGAGGTAAAAAAATGAAAAAAGATAATAAAAATAAAGAAAAAATTAAAATTACAAACAACATAAAAAAAGAAGTAAATGAATTTAAAACTTTTATTTCTAGAGGAAACGTTGTTGATATGGCAATAGGTGTTATAATTGGTGGAGCATTTGGAAAAATTGTTTCAAGTCTTGTAAATGATATATTAATGCCACTAATCGGAATAGTATTAGGAGGACTTGATTTTAGCAGTTTAAGTATCAAAATTAATGATGCTACTATTGCTTATGGAAATTTTATCCAAACAATCGTTGATTTTTTAATAATCGCCTTTTGTATATTTGTAATGATTAAAATATTTGAAAAATTCAAAACAAAAGAAGAAAAAAAGAAGGAAGAACCAGTAAAAAGTTCTGAAGTTATTCTTTTAGAAGAAATAAGAGATTTACTAAAAAATAATAAATAGTCAAAGTTTTATTTATTATCAAAGTTATCACTTGTAATATCTGTTAATAAAATGATATATTAATTATATACATTTTAATTACATATAGAAAAAATTATGAAATAGATGTAAAGATGAGAATGATATATGCCAAAAATAAGTGTTATTATATCAATTTATAATTTTGAAACAATGTATCTCAAGTATAACTAATCAAACCATGAAAGATATAGAAATAATAGCAATTAATGATGGATCTATAGATAATGACTTAAACATATTAGATAGTATGTCACAACAATATAAAGGTAAAATAAAAATATTTGACAAAGAAAATGGTGATGCAAGTTCTGCTAGAAATATTGGAATAGAAAATGCAATTGGTAAATTTATTAAATTTGTGGATGCTGATGATTATTTGGGTATAGATGCTTTGAATAAAATATCACAAGAGAATAATGTTAAACTGGTTAGAGGAAATTATTAAACTATAATAGGACCAATTAAAATGTAAGATAAATTAGTTTTAATAATAAAAAAGGTAATAAAATTGTAAATGTAAGAGAAAACAAAGATTATATTTTGACAGAAACTCCGAGAATTGGTAATAGACTTATAAGTCGTGATTTGATAGGTGATTTAGGATTTCCAGAAAAACAAAATGGGAAGATTTAGCCATAATTCCTATTATTGTAGCTAACTCAGAAAAACTATTTAATATTGATGAACTTGTTTATAATTAGTAGAATCAATATTAATACTACAGTAAAAGATTTTATTAATAAAATTCCAAATATTTTAGATATATTTAAGTGTTTAGGAAGTATCGAGAGTAAGTTGAAATCATTAGGATTGTCAGAATAATACAATAACCAAATTGAAAGCTTATATATTCTACATACATTATTTAGAATTGAAAAAGCTATGCTTTTGGTTAATCTTCAGCATTAAAAAAAAGAAATAGTAATAAGTTCTTTACTAGGAATTTTAGAAGTAAAATACCCATATTGGTATGAGAATAAAATTATACAACAATATAGAAAACGAATAGATTATTTGATTTTCATATGAGAGTATTAGGTAATTTTATAAATGAAAAATATAAAAATATGGATAGTGAAACAGCAGAAGCAAATATATTAAAATCTATTAAATAATTGACAAAATATAAAAATAGTATATAATATTCAAATAAATATGGAGGGATAATATGGATACATTAAAAATAGGAAGTTTTAATACCAAAGATAATGCTACTAATAGAAAAGGTGGAATGCGAGAAGATGGTATTTCGAATGCTGATATTTTGGCTAGTCAAATAAAAGAAAATGAATTTGATTTAATAGGAACACAAGAATTAACAATTAAATATGTAAATGAACTTGTTTCAAGATTAAAAGATTATAAATTTTATGGGAGTTATCGCTATGGAAACTTATTAACAAAAATACCATTTAATGAAAATAACAATATTATTACAAAGAAAAATGTTGTATTACAAAATACAATTTGGTTGCCTTGGATAGCTAATAATTTTTCCGACTTCAAAGACTCAATAACTAAAATGTCAATAATGCCACGTATTGCAACTATTGTTGTTATAAAGAATCAAATAAATGAAGAAATATGTATGATTAATACTCATTTAGATTATCAAATACCATCTATTCAAAAAAGACAATTACAAGCTTTAAAACAAATAATTGAAAAGTATTCTAACAAATATCCAATAATATTAACTGGAGATTTCAATATGGAAATTACCGATCAAAATTTTAAAGATTTTATTTCAGATGTTAAAGATAAAAATTTAAAACGTGTAGAAATAAATGAAAGTACTTGGTATGATAAAAATGGAAATGGTAAAACATTGGATCATATATTTTTACCTAATGACTGGGATATTCAAAATGCTGGTATTATAGATTTAAAAGATACATCAGATCATAAAGGAATTTTCGTAGAGACAAATGTAAAACATAAATAAGTTTGAATATAAAACTAGTCTTCAATTGATATGAACCCCGTTTCTTGGACATAGAAACGGGGTTCATATCAGATTTACACTTACCAACACTATTTATAATAAAACCATATAAATAAATTTGTAACTTAGTTAGTATATGGTTAAATATTATAATATAGTTGGTTAATAAATAATTTTTATATAAGGAGCATTTTAATATGAAATATGATAAATCAGAAGAGAAAGAAAAGTTAGAAAAAACAAATGAAGAATTAATTAAATTTATGAAAGAATATCCTAAAAAAATTATATCATTAACTGCAATTGGAAATTCAATTAGTGATGGATATTCTATGTCAGAACCTGGGAGATTACTTTTAGATAGAAATTTAGGATTAATAGAAATTGGTAAAAAAAATGATGTCATAGTTAGAAAATATCAACTTTCTAGAAGTGAAAATAATAATTCATTGGCAGTAGCAAATTGGATCCGTAATAATTGTACCGAACAAGATTCTTATAATTGGAACATAGAAGATTATAAACGGGCTATAAAAAATGGTAATACTTTACTGACAGAAGAAGAAATAGAAAAGTATTTATCAAATGGCAGTAATAAAAAAATACAAGATGTAATATTGAAATCAAAACAAGAAGAAGCTAATATCGTTATTTTAAATTTAGGTACAGGGTCATTTTTAGATATTTTAACAAGGCATGGAAGTTTAACAATACCTAGTATTTTTGGTTCATTACAAAGAGATATAATGGGAATATCTCAAATTTTAGAATTAATACAAAATAGTAATAGAGAAAATAAACAGCATACACAAGTATATTTATGTGGCGCACCTAGAGTGATGAATACAGTAATAACTGATTTGACAATGAATACCTCTATAAAAAAAATAGGTAAAGAATATGCTAATGTTACGTACGTTCCATCATTTCCAAGACAAGCTTTTTATAAAACAGAAAATGGATTAATTTTACCTGATCCACATTATAATCATGCTGAATATTATCATTTTTTAAATGAAATTGAAAAAAATATTATAAATAGTTATTTAGTTAGAGATTTAATGATAGATATGGATAATATGTTGTATCAGTTAAGTAGAGAAAATGATATCAAAGGTGCAAGTAATAATAGTGATGATGCATTAGATATTATAAAGAGTATTGCAAAAAAATATGAAAATAAAGATGGTGATTATAATTATTTTCTTGAACTATCAAAAGTATATATTAAAAATAGATATCCGTTTGATTTCTACAGACTTTCACCTAAAAAAAATATTGGTAATAGTATAGATAACTTGAAGAAAAAAAGATAATAACATTAAAAATAATGGAAAAAAATCATTATATTAAAGATAAAATAAATTATATTTCTTTTAAACTTAGAACATTTTTTATAAAAAAATCATTAATTATTATAAAAAATATATAAAAACTTTATAATCACAAATTTAATTACTATTTTCAATAATCTTACTTTATACTTTAGTTTTAACTTATAAAAAAACACTTGTGAATCAATTATATGATGAGTTAAAAATTTTATTTTCAAATAATCATGTTGAATATTTTGTTTTATTTATATAAATATACTAAAAAGATTTTTAAGATTTATTTAATATCTCTAAAATAACATAAATAAAACTATATAAAATTATAAATGATAAAATAAATTTGTGTACAAAAACTAAAAAAAATGTTACTATATATACTATAATGTTATATAGGAATGGAGATTAGAATATGGCAACATTAAACTTGCAAAGCGGTTATATTGCCGACGCAATAATAGAAACAAAGAAAAACAGATTTAATGAAAATTTTACAACAATGGGTGAAGTTAATATTGTTAAACAAGTGGTTGAAAGAAGAATTCAAGAAGAAAATTTAAAAGTTCAAATTACTAATGGTTTTTTTGACAATTATTTTAATATCATAAATGGAGTAATTACTAAAAATGATAAAGAATTTCAAACTTTAAAGATTTTTATATCAGGAAGTAATATTCGTGAAACAAATAAAATTCGTGAAACAATTTATGATGAAAATTTAATTTGTTTATGTCTTTGTGAAATTAAAAATAATCAACTTAAACTTAATAATGTAAAAAATAAATATAAAATACACAAGTTCAACTTGCGATAGCTTATGCTATGGTTTATTACGTGGAGAACATGTAAATGATTGTAGTAAATGGACTCATAATTTAGAAAAAATAATAAAACAATTGAAATATAAGATTGTTGTAGAAAGATTTTTTTATAAGTATAACAATAAAACAGGAAGTTTGTGCTTCCTTGTTTTACTTTCAAATAAGTGTTAAAATTATTACTAGAAAATATTTAATTTTACTTTGTTATATTTATTAATTTGTAATTCAGACTCACTTATTTGTGTATCTATAAAATTTTATTAGTATATTAAATCTTAGAATACAAATTAATATTTATGTAAGGAGGAATTTATGTTTGAATTAGTATCAAAATTTAAACCAAATGGTGATCAACCAGAAGCAATAGATGCACTAGTTAATGGAATAAATGAGGGAAAAAAACATCAGGTTTTACTAGGTGCCACTGGAACAGGAAAAACATTTACAATCGCAAATGTGATTGCTAATGTTAATAAACCAACACTAGTTTTGGCTCATAATAAAACTCTTGCCGGTCAATTATACGGTGAATTAAAAGAATTATTTCCAAATAACCATGTTGAATACTTTGTCTCATAGTATAGTAACCACTCGAAAACCCTTTTATTTCAAGACTTTTAGTTTTATTTAGTCCCTCGAAAATACCAAAAAAAGACTAAATAAAACTAAATAATAAAATGTAAATTTGTGGCTGAAATTCGTATCCATTCGTGTCCACTATAAATATATATCTAAACTGATTTATTTAATCAGTTTTTTTTGTGTTTACTTTGCTGCGTAGAGATAGCGTGGCAGATTAGAAAGGAGGAAAGTAAATGAATAATTGCAAGGTAATAGCTGTTACCAATCAAAAGGGTGGAGTTGGAAAAACAACAACTACATTAAGTTTAGGTGTTGCTTTATCAAAACTTGGTAAAAAAGTTTTATTAGTAGATGCTGATCCACAGGGTGATCTGACAACTTACATGGGATGGTATAATCAATATGATATTCCAGTTACAATTTCTGAATTAATGGAATATGAAATAAATGATAAATCAATAAATTCTAAAGATGCTATATTACATCATAAAGAAAATATTGATTTAATTCCATCTAACCTAGATTTTTCTACAATGGAAATGAAATTGATAAATGCAATGAGTAGAGAACATACTATGAGAAGATGTTTAGCAGACTTAAAAAAGAGTTATGACTATATTATAATTGATTGTATGCCATCACTTGGTATGATTACAGTAAATGCTTTAGCAAGTGCAGATAGAGTAATAATACCTGTTCAAGCACATTATCTAGCATTAAAAGGGATGGGAAATTTATTATCTACTATTTCAAGTGTAAGAAAACACTTAAATCCTGATTTGCAAGTTGGTGGAGTTCTTTTAACTTTAGTAGATAATAGAACTAATTTAGCAAAGGAAATAAAAGAAGAATTAGTTGCAAACTATGGTAATTTAGTTAAAATATTTAATACTCAAATACCTATTGCAATAAAAGCGGCAGAATCAGCTTCACAGGGTAAAAGTATATTCAGCTATGATAAAAATAGTAAAGTTGCAGAAGCATATTCTTCATTTGCTAAAGAGTTAATAAAAGATGAAAGAAATAAAACAAAAGATGCATCTTCCAGAGATGACAGTAGATGATTTCTTTACTACACAAGAAGAAAGAGATTTAAAAAGTAAAGAACACATTGAAATGATTAATATTAATGATATATCAGATTTTCCTAATCATCCTTTTAAAGTTACAGTAAATGAAGATATGTTAAATATGAGTAAGAGTATTGAAAAATATGGAGTGCTAGTACCGGTTTTAGTTAGACCAAAAGGAAATGGTAAATATGAAATGATTTCAGGACATAGAAGAAAGAAAGCGTCAGAACTAGCAAATAAAGAAACAATACCGTGTATTATTAGAGAACTAAATGATGATGAAGCAACAATTTTTATGGTTGATAGTAATATGCAAAGAGAACTTATACTCCCAAGTGAAAGAGCATTTTCCTATAAACTTAAAATGGATGCTTTAAATCATCAAGGAAAGAGAAATGATTTAACTTTGTGCCAAGATGGCAGGAAGTTGTCTACTGCTGAAATAATTGGTAAGAAACTCGGTGATAGTGAAAGACAAGTTTTTAGATTTATAAGATTAACTAATTTGATACCTGAATTGTTAAAAATGGTAGATAATGATAAACAAAACATATCACCAAGTATTGCCTTAAGTCCAGCTGTAGAATTATCATTTCTAACAATTAGTGAGCAAAAATTATTATTAGAATGTATGGAATCTTTAGATTGTACTCCATCAGTATCTCAAGCAATTAAATTAAGAAAATTAAGTGAAAAAGGAAATTTAAACTTAGAAAGAATTGAAAGCTTGATGGGGCAAGAAAAACCAAATCAAATAGAAAAATATAAATTTAGTGCTGTTAAACTACGAAAAATACTACCAAAAAATTTAAACAATGAACAAATCGAAGATTATGTTGTTAAAGCAATAGAATTTTATAACAAATATCAACGCAAAAAAATTCAAGAAAGATAAGGGATGGGAGTATTAGTTCCTAAAAAAATCCCTCTTTACAAAACTCCCTAATATATACTAACTATAAATACTAACTGAAATAATATATTATGTAGTATAATAATTATAGAAGTATTATAAACTTGCAATTTAGAAAAATGTATGTTAGAGTTTTGGCAAAGAAGGGAGAAATCTTTTATGAAAAAAATTTTATGTAGTTTAGTAGCAGTATTATGTCTTTATTCTATAATTCAACTTGGTAAAGCATTTAGTAGTGATATACCAAATTTTGATGAGGAGAATAAAGTTGTTTCAGAAGAAACAGAAAATAAAGAATCAGAAGCTATTTCTGATTTAGAAGAAGATCAAGCATTATCAGAAAAAGGAAATGCTGAATCAAAAGAACAAAAACAAGAAGAAAATAATAATCAAAGTAACTCCAAAGAACCAGAAATAATTAACAATACAGATGATAATTCCAAAAATGAAAAAATTATTAAGGAAGAACCACAAACACCAACTGAGCAACCAAAAGTTCCAGATAACGTTCCACCAGTAGAAAAAGAAACTCCAAAAGAGATTCCAGTAGTAGAACAGCCAAAGACAGCGTGGGAAGAATTAGGAATAAGTGAGGATGAATATTATCGTTCACCTGTATGGAAATGGCAAGAAGTTATGTTTGGAATTTATCTTTCAGGTGATAATTATTGTTCAAATTCAACAGAGTGTCGTGAAAAATGTGTAGCTTATGGTGATTCATATATTTCTGAGCATACAGGAACTTATCGTTGTACAACAGTTAATTCCTATTCAGGTGATTATTTAGGAGAAGATTTTGATTATAAATTATTACAACCTTAATGGTTGTTTTTTTTATGAAATTAAGGAGGAACAAAATGTCAAAAAAATTAATATTATTTATAGCATTTTTAATTACAAGTTTTGTTAGTATAGTTAATATTACTCCTGTTAATGCTGAAGAATATACAGGACAAGCCATTTGGCCTAGTGAATTTATTTCAAATGTTTACATAAAAAAAGTAAAACCAGATGGTAGTGGCAAATATCAACAAGGAAGATTTATGAGAAGAAGTGAAGACAATGCTTTTGTCTATTGCTTACAACCATTTGCCGATATAGATAATAATTTGCCATACTATAACATAGCAAGAAGTGATTATGCAGTATATTTGAATATGACAGAAGAACAATGGGATAAAATATCTTTAATTGCTTATTATGGTTATGGGTATGGAAATCATCAAGAACATAAGTGGTATGCAATAACACAAGTAATGATCTGGAGAGTAGCTGATCCAACAACTGACTTTTATTTCACTAATACCTTAAATGGAACAAGAAATGATAGTTTGTTTGTAAGTGAAATAGAAGAAATACAAAATTTGGTTAATAATCATTATAGAATTCCTAAATTCAGTAGTCAAAAAATTAGTATTCCACTAGGACAATCAATAACTATAAATGATTCAAATAATATTTTAAATGAATTTACAATATCAAAAACATCAAATGTAAGTGCTAGTGTAAATGGAAATAATTTAACTATCACAGCTACAGGAATTGGGAACGGATATATACAACTAAAAAAACAAGATTCAATATATACAACACCACCAATAGCATATTTTAGCAATCACTCACAAAATGTAATGAGAGTAGGTTCTTTTGATCCTATTGTAGTTGATTTAAAATTAGAAGTTATGGGTGGAAAAGTTGAAATTCAAAAAGTGGATTCAAAAACTCTATTAAATAAAGCTCAAGGAAACGCTACATTAAAAGGAGCTGTTTATGGTGTTTTTAAAATGGATGGTACTAAAATTGCAGAATTAATAACTGATTCTAATGGATATGCAAAGAGTGATTATTTATCTAGCGTTGGAAAATTATATATTCAAGAGTTAAAAGCTAGTGAAGGATATAAATTAGATCCAAATAAATATGAAATTGAAATTAGTGAAACTAACTTAGAACCATCTATCCAAGTTAAAGAAGAAATAATCGAAGGAAAAATTAAAATATCAAAATATGATAGTGAAACTAACGCTTGTAAAGCTCAAGGGGAAGCTTCGTTAATAGGGGCAAAATATCAAGTGATTAATTCAAATGGTGAAGTTGTAGATACTCTAACAATAGGTGAAGATTGTACAGCAGTATCTAAGAATCTACCTTACGGAAACTATAAAATTGTTGAAACTGATAGTTCTAAGGGTTATTTAATTGATAATAATTCTTACAATGTATTTATAAATTCAGAAACAACTTTTAATGTTATCTCAAAAGAGGATGTTATAAAAGGGAAAATTAAAATATCAAAATATGATAGTGAAAATAATTTTTGTAAAGCTCAAGGTAGTGCAACATTAAAAGGAGCAATATATGAAATATTTGATATAAGAGGTAATTTAGTAGATACATTAACTATTGGAGAAGATTGCACAGCACTATCTAAGAACCTACCTTACGGAAACTATAAAATAAAAGAAAAATATTCATCAAAAGGATATTTATTAGATGTCAATATTTATAATGCAAATATAACTGAAAATAAAATAATAGATATTGTTTCAAAAGAAGATGTTATTAAAAATCGTATAAGTATCTTAAAACAATATGATTATGTAGATGGTACAACTCAATTTTTAAATGCTGAAGCAAATGTAACCTTTGAAATTTATGCTGAGGATGGTTCTAAATATGCTAGCATTACAACAGATAAAAACGGATACGCAAGTTTGGAAATCCCTTATGGCACTTGGAAATTTCATCAAGTTAATACCACAAGTGGTTATGAAAAAATTTATGATTTTTATATAACTATAGATGAAAATAGTGAAAAAGAACACTATTACAATATTTTAAATAATGCTTTAAGTGCATATTTGCAAATTTTAAAATTAGATACAGAAACGGGTAATAAAATAGAGTTATCAGATACCACTTTTAAAATTTTAAATCTTGATACTAACCAATATGTTTCACAGTATGTTGGTGGTAAAGTAATTAGTGAATTCAAAACTGATGAAAATGGAATTGTTATAACACCGTTAAAATTATCAAGTGGTAATTATAAAATAATCGAAATAAGAAGTCCAAAGGGATATTTAATCAATAAAGAAGGATTAACATTTACTATTGGAAATGATACTCATTTTAATTATACAACTTATGGTTCATTTGTAACTGTAGAATACAAAAATAGTCCTATAAAAGGGCAAATTGAAATAATCAAAAAAGGTGAATCTTTTGTAATAGATAAGGGAACTTACACATATAAAGATATTTTGTTAGATGGAATAATATATAATATATATGCAGCAGAAGATATTAAATCATCTGATGGAAAATATATTTATTATAATAAAAATGACCTTGTTGATACTATTACAACTGATAAAAACGGATATGGTATAAGCAAAAAGCTTCCACTTGGAAAATATTATTTAATAGAAGTTAAAACGAAAGATGATTATGTTTTAGATTCAAGTAAATATTATTTTGAATTAACTGAAAAAAATAATACAACGCCAATAGTTTTTGAATTATTTGAAGGTTTTAATTATTTGAAAAAAGGTAATTTAAAATTTACAAAAACAGATTTAGTGTCAGATGAAGGATTACCAAATACATTGATAGAAATTTATAATGATAAAGATGAATTAATATTTACAGGTAGAACGGATGAAAACGGAAAAATTATTATTGAAAATATTCCACTTGGAAAATATTATATTCTTGAAAAAGAAGCACCCGAAGGGTATTTAATAAATCCAGATAAGATGTATTTTGAAATAACTGAAAATGGACAAGTAGTAAAAGCCAATATGAAAGACAAAATAATAACTGGATCATTAGAATTTACAAAAACAGATTTAGTATCAGATGAAGGACTACCAAATACATTAATAGAAATCTATAATGATAATGATGAATTAATATTCACAGGTAGAACAGATGAAAACGGAAAAATTATTATTCCAGAATTAAAATATGGAAAATATTATATTCTTGAAAAAGAAGCACCCGAAGGATATTTGTTAAATCCAGATAAGATGTATTTTGAAATAACTGAGGACGGAAAAATAGTAAAAGCTAATATGAAAGATAAATTAATAACTGGATCATTAGAATTTACAAAAACAGATTTAGTATCAGATGAAACATTACCAAATACATTAATAGAAATCTATAATGATAAGGATGAATTAGTATTTACAGGCAGAACAGATGAAAATGGAAAAATTATTATTCCAAAATTAAAATATGGAAAATATTATATTCTTGAAAAAGAAGCACCCGAAGGATATTTAATAAATCCTGATAAAATGTATTTTGAAATAACTGAAGATGGAAAAATAGTAAAAGCCAATATGAAAGATGAAAAAGAAATTGAAGTTCCAAATACACTACAAAACGAAAACTATTTTGTTGAAGTAGGATGTGCTATTTTATGTGTACTAGGAATAGGAGTAGTTATATATGCAAATAAGAAAAGTAAAAAATAGAAAATGTTTATTAACATTAATAGGCATTTTTTTAATAGTTATAAGTTTTGCAATAGTTTTTAATAAGTATTTTAACAATTATAAAGTAAAAAAGATTGAGGAAGAAAAAATTGAACAATTTTTAGAAGAAACAGTATATGAGGAAGTAAGTCAAGAAGAAATTATAGATGAACCTGTCATAGAAGAAGAAAACCAACCTGAAAAAATTAATTATATAGCAGTTCTTGAAATACCAAAAATGAACTTAAAAAGAGGTTTAGTTGATAGAAATAGTTGGAGAAATAATGTTAATTATAATATTCAAATATTAAACAGTTCTGATATGCCAGAAGTTGAAAATGGTAATTTCATTTTAGCAGCTCACTCTGGAAATAGTGTAGTTTCTTATTTTACTAACTTAAAATATATGGATAAACAGGATCTTGTTTATCTTTTTTATAATGGACAGAAATTAACTTATAAAGTTGTAGATATGTATGACATTGAAAAAACAGGTAAAGCAAAAATAGTAAGAAACAAAGATAAGAATACTCTTACATTAATTTCTTGTCGTAATGGAACTAACTATCAAATAGTAGTTATTTGTGAATTGATAGAGAAGGAGGTGATGTGATGGAAAAAAACAATTTATCTAATATTGTAAAAGTATTAGAGAAAATTTTTGATATTGGATTTTGTGATGAAAAGGCAATATTAAAAATGCAATTAACAGATATTTCTAAAATTAAAAATGGATTAAGTTCACAAGAAATATCAATTTTAATTGGTTTACAAGAAGCAATTAAAAATAAAGAATTAATACCATTTTTAAGTGGTAAAAAAATGACAAAAACTAATGATGAAATTAAAAAAGAAAGGTAAGTGATATTATGTTGAATCAGATAGTTTTAGTAGGAAGATTAACAAAAGATTTAGAAGTGTTAAAAGGAGAAAATGACAAAAAATATGCAAGAATAACTTTAGCAATTCCAAGAAGTTATAAAAATTCAGAAGGCGTTTATGATACTGATTTTGTAGATTGTATCATTTTTGATCATATTGCTGAAAATGTAGCCCATTATTGCAAAAAAGGTGATATAGTTGGCGTTAAAGGTAGAATAGCTACTGATATTAATGATGATAAGGAGAAAACAACATCAATAATTGCAGAAAAAGTAACATTTCTATCAGCAAGATCACAAAATCAAAAAGAAGATAATGAACAAGAAAGGTAGTGATATTATGAGTAATTATTCAAATAGGATTCCACCAATTAAAATAGAACTAAGTAAAGAAAATTTTAATAATTTTATTCAATTTTTAACAGAATTAACAAATTCAGAGAATCAAGAAGTAAAAGAAATTACTACTAAGATAAAAGATAAATTATTAAAATATAGTGTTCCACAAACAGCAGAAGATGGAACAAAAAAAGTAAGCATAAGATTTTATATGTCTGAATCATCTGAAATTATTAATCAATTTATAAATACATTAAAAATGTATAGTGAAGTAGATTATTATTCAGTTTTAGAAAAAGTAAGAGAATCATATAAAAATTCTAATAACTCAGGAGTGTAAGTTTTAAACAACACTCCTTTAGTTATAAAAAATAAAGTCTTTTAAAATAGAAATGCCAGAAAAAATTTTACACATTTGTTACATTTTATTATAATTTATATAATTTTCTTGCTAGGAGGAAAATTATGCAACTAAAAAAAATAACTGAATATAATGTAAAATTATTTCGTGAAAAGAAAGGATTATCTCAGGAAGAACTATCAAGACTAATTGGAAAAAATGATAAATTTATTTCAAATTTGGAAAATGGAAAATATATTAGAGCTGTTAATATAAATGTTTTAAATTTAATTTCAAAACAATTAGATATTAAAGTAAAAGATTTATTTGATGATATAGTTGAGGAGAGTGAATATAATGAACGATAATCAAGAAAAGGACATAGAAAAATAAAATGTCCTTTTTTTATACAAAAGAAACAATCGAAAAAGCAAAAAAAATTGATTTATTAACCTATCTTCAAAATTTTGAACCAGATGAGTTAGTAAGGTTTTCTAGGGATACATTTTGTACAAAGGAACACGACAGTTTAAAAATTAGCAATGGAAAATGGTATTGGTTTTCACGAGGTTTTGGTGGTTATAATGCTTTAGATTATTTAATGAAAGTAAAAGATCTTTCCTTTATGGAAGCAATGGAAAAATTAGTTGGTACAGATGATTTAATTGTTACTAATAATAACAATGTAAAGGAACAGGAAAAAATATCAAGACTAATTCTTCCTGAAAAAAATGATAATGAAAATAAAGTTATTGAGTATTTAATGAAAAGATGTATTGATTTAGAAATCATATTAGATTGTATAAATGATGATCTTATTTATGAAACAAAAGAAAATCATAATGTAGTTTTTGTTGGAAAAGATTTTAATAATAATCCAAGATATGCTGGTATTAGAGCAACAAATGAAACAAGATTTATGTATGATGCAGCAGGTAGTGATAAAGAATTTTCTTTTAGAATTCTATCAGAAAAGAAAAATGAAGTATTACATATTTTTGAAAGTTCTATAGATTTATTAAGTTATGCTACAGTATTAAAAATGTGTAACAAAAATTATAAAGATGAAAATTTAATAGCACTTGCAGGAGTTTATCAACCATCAAATGATAAAGAAAAAACTAAAATTCCATTGGCAGTAGATTCTTTCCTTAAAAAAAATAGATACATTAAAAGAATATTTTTACATTTAGATAATGATGATGCAGGAAGAAGGGCAACAGAATATTTAAAAAATATTTTGAAAACTAATTATGAAGTAATTGATGGTAAACCTTTTTATGGAAAAGATTGGAATGATTTTTTAAAAGAACTTATTAATCAAAACTCTAAAAAAAAAGAAAAAAATACAATAGAAAGTAGGTAATAAAATGGATAAAATATATGATGTAGAAGTAAAACTAATTAATAAATTATCAAAAAAAGTAGTAGCAAGTTCAGGAGATGAAGCTATTGATAAAATGGAAAAACAATTAGAAATTTATGATATAATTGATAAAGATATAAATGAATATTATGAAATTTCTTCAGTTGAGTCAGATGAAAAAGAGATTCTAAAAGAAGAAGAAAACGAAGAAGAAATTATAATAATTTTCCCAGAGTTTTGATGGGAAAATTGGAATAGCCAGCTCTGAATTTGTCCTCCCACAAATTCAATATAGGGTAAAACCCCAATCCCCAAAATATTATAATTTTTACAAAAGTATTTTAAAAGAATTAATATTATGATAAAATGTATTCATAAGCGTAAGCTTTATTTTAGGAGGTTAAAAAAATTATGAAGAAATCAGAAATGTTATCAGTAATTGCTGAAAAATCAGGAGTTACAAAATCAGTAGCTGAAAAAGTATTTAATGCTACATTTGATACATTTAAAGATGAATTAAAAAAAGGAGAAAATGTTTCAGTATCACAATTTGGAACATTTAAAATATCTGAAAGAAAAGCAAGAAAAGGTCGTAATCCAAGAACTGGAGAAGAAATTAGTATTGCAGCAAGTAAGTCAGTAGCTTTTAAAGCAGGATCTGATTTAAAAAAAGAAATAAATAAATAATAAATAGAAGAAATAAGAATTATAAAGATTAACTATGCGTTAATCTTTTTTTGATGGGAAAAGAAAGGAAAAATTAGTATGAGTGAATTATTATTTTTTGTGTTAGGCATTATCATTGGAGGTTTATCAGCAACTGTTATAATGTGTTGTTTACAAGTTAATAAAATAAATGATTTTGAAGCTGAAATAAAAAAGTTAAAACAAAATTGTAATGAGGAATTAAATGAGAACTAGAAATATAAAAAAACAAGTTTGGTTAAATAAAGAAGAAGCTACAAAATTAAAAAATAAATCTAAAAAGGTTGGACTCAATGAATCAACTTATATTAGATATTGTATTAATGAGTATCCGATAAGAGAAAAACCTGATGAACAATTTTACGATTATCTAAAACTTTTGAGAAATATTAGTAATAATATAAATCAAATTGCAAAAAGAAATAATGCAACAGGAATTTTGGATATATCATCTTATCAAAAAGAACAAGAAAAATTAGATGATTTTATTTTTAAAATAAAAAAGACATATTTATATCCAAAAACTGAAAAATAAAATGGCTACTACTGGATTATGGAAAATTGCTAGTAGGCTTGATAAAGTTATAGATTATATTGGTAATGCTGAGAAAACACATAATGAAGAATTTTTAAAAGAGTTGCACAATGTAATAGATTATGCAAAAGCAGATTATAAAACAGAAAAACAATATTATGTGTCAGCATTAAATTGTGGAGTAGATACAGCTTTTACAGAAATGATACAAACAAAAAATGGTTTTGGTAAAACTAATGGCATATTAGGTTATCACGGTTTTCAATCATTTAAAGAAGGTGAAGTAACTCCAGAAATGGCACACGAAATAGGTGTAAGACTTGCTGAAGAAATGTGGGGAGATAGATTTGAAGTAGTTATAAGTACACACTTAAATACAAATCATATTCACAATCATTTTGTTGTTAATTCTGTTTCATTTAAAGATGGTAAAAAATATTATGATAAAAGAGAAACACAAGCAGAGATAAGACATATTTCAGATTCACTTTGTGCTGAATATGGACTTAGTGTATTAGAGGAAAAACCTTGTCGTAATAGTAGAATAAATTATGCTAATTATTATAAGGGTGTAGTAGCAAGATCAACATATCACTCAACATCAAAAATTGATATAGATCTGGCTATAGGACAAGCTTATGATTATAAAGATTTTCTTAATTTATTGAGAAATATGAATTATGAAATAACTTGTAGATATGGCAAGTTAAGTGTTAAAAGACCACCATATAAAAGAAATATAAGAATTGAAAGAAGTTTTGGTGAAGAATATAGCATCGAAAATATTATTAAAAGAATCAAAACTACAACAATGATAAGAGATCCATTTCCAGAAGCAAAAAATGTATATAAAAAATTTATAAGTAAGTCAGAGTATAAAAAAAATAAAGTTGGTGGAATATATGGACTTTATTTATATTATTGTTATTTGCTAAAAATTTTCCCACAAGAATATCCAACTAAGAGAATTCCACCCTCAATTAGAGCAGATGTTAAAATAATGGATCAAATATCTGAAGAAACTAGGATGTTAAGTGAGAAAAAAATTAAAACTTATGATGAACTTAAAGAATATAAAAATTCATTAGAAAATAATTTATCTAAAATTATTGATAAAAAAGAGGATCTGTGGAAATTAGAAAAGAAAGTTAATACTCCAGATAAAAAAGAAAGTATTAAACAAACAATTTTAGAATTAAATATGGAAGCAAATTCTTTAAGAAAAGAAATAAAATTATGTTCTGGCGTAGAAGAAAGACTTTCAGTAATGTTATCAAAAGTATCCGAAATAGATAAAGAAGAAGTACCAGATCTAATTTCTAAAATGAATTTAAAATCAGATAAGAAGGAGGATGAAAAAAATGAACACATCAAGTGATGCAGCTGAATCAACAGTAAGGATGTGTATGCAAGGTATAGAAATTGCAGCAAAAATAACAGGTTCAGGAGCAAAAAATGTAACTGTATTATTATATACAATATTAAAAAATCAAAAACAAACAAAAGGTAAAACATCATTAACTAATATGCTTAAAACGAATAAAGAACTTAAAGTCTTTTCATTAAAAGAAGAAGATTTAAAGAAATTTACTGAAGAAGCAAAAGGATATGGTGTTTTATTTTGTGCTTTAATAAATAGAAAACACAAAAGTAATGATGGTTTAGTAGATATAATGGTTAGAGCTGAAGATGCATCTAAAATTAACAGAATTATAGAAAGGTTTAAATTGTCAATCGTTGATACAGCAAGTATTAGAAGTGAAATATCAAAATCAAAAGAACCTAAAGAAAATGATATTGAAGTGAGTATTGAAGATAAGCTAGTTAACGAAATGTTATCTAAGCCAATTCAAAAAGAAAATAATGAACAATCAAACCCCTATTTAGCTCAGACAGAAAAAGACCCTCTGTCCGAGACTTTATCAAAGAACAAAATGCCTTTAGAGGAGGGTGCTAAAAAGATTGAAAAGCCTTCTGTTAGAGAAGAAATAAAACGCATAGAACAAGAACAAAAAGAAAAATCTAAATTAGATGACTCTAAAGAAACAGTTAAAGTTTCAAAAAATAGGGAAACAAAACATACTCAGCCCAAAAATAAAAAGAAAAAAAATAAAGAAAGGAGAATTTGAATTTGAATATAGATGAAATATTAGAAACTGATTTTCAAGAAAATAATTTTCAAAAAGACTTTAATAAAGAAAAATGGATTAAAGAAAAAAATGGGGAAAGAAATAAAGTTTATTCATTAATTGATAAAACATCTTTAAAAATAGTACAGGATAGTGAAATGTTTAAAGGTTATTTGAATATTCAGAGTCGATTTGATAAATATTCTGTTGCTAATGGATTATTAATATATGCACAAATGCCAAGTGCTACTCAATTAAGAGAATATTCCGAGTGGAAAGCAATACCTAATCTCTTTTTTAACGATAATAAAAATAGTATATTATTATTAAAAAAAGATAGAAAAAATACTATGCAATTTGTAGTATATAAAATGTTTGATATATCTCAAACAAATATGCCACAGAAACAAACACATTCAAAAGTTTTAGATGATCGGATTTTATTGAAAGCATTTATTCACGAAAATCCTACTGAGATTAAAGTTGTGGATGAGTTAACAAGTGGATTATTTGTAGAACTAAATGATGATGATAATATTCTGTATATACAAAGGGGAGCAGATCCTAGAGAGATATATCAAGGGATTGTAAGAGAAATTTCCAAAGTATCATTTGAAACTGATGATCCTAGCATTGCTTCCTTTAAAGCAAAGTGTACATCATATATTGTTTGTAAAAAATATGGTATAGATGTAACAAACTATAGTTTTAATGATATTCCAAAAGAATTTAAAAATTTATCTTCAAGAGAGATAAGAAAAGAATTAGAGGAAGTTAAAGATGCAACTGAAGAATTTAATAGTAGGATTAATAGTTCTTTAGAATCTGCTTTTAAACATCTAAAAAATAAAAGTTATGAAAGATAGGAGGAAATATTTATGAAAGATAAAATAGAATTGGATAAATATGAAACTGGAATTTTAATTAATTCTTTAAATTCATTTAGAAATGAACAAATAAATCTAAATAAATCACCTGATATTTTAGAACCTATTAATAATTTGTTGCTTAAATTAATGGATTTTTATGAAAAAAAACCAACTATGTAAAATGTTTGAGGAAAGATAATTATATAAGGTAATGAATAATAATAAAAAAAATAGAAAAATCATAATAATTCTAGGTATTATACCGACAATTTGGTTTTCTCTTTTAATTTCTCCATCATTAAATGGTGGTTTTCCACAGGTTATTAAAAATATTCCACTTATAATTGACAATCCATTTAAGATAACTTGGTGTGAAAATAGTTTAAAAGGGATATTTATTTTTATAATTGTTTATATCTGTATAGTTTGTTTTTATTTATCCACAAGAAAAAATTACCGAAAAGGTGAAGAACACGGTTCAGCTAGGTGGGGAAATATAAAAGAGGTAAATAAAAAATATTTTCAATCACCTTCTGTAAATAATAAAATATTAACACAAAATGTTAGTATTGGATTAAATGCTAAAAAACATAGAAGGAACTTAAACACTTTAGTATGTGGTGGATCAGGTGCAGGAAAAACAAGATTTTTTTGTAAACCTAATGTGTTACAAGCAAATACATCATTTGTAATATTAGATCCTAAGGGTGAAATAGCACGAGATACAGGAACTTTATTAGAAAAAGAAGGTTATGAAATTAAAGTATTAGACTTAATTAATATGGAAAAAAGTCATTGTTATAATCCATTTGTATATTTAAAAACGGATAATGATGTTCAAAAATTAGTAACTAATTTATTTAAGTCAACAACTCCAAAAGGATCATCATCAAGTGATCCATTTTGGGATACGGCAGCTTCTATGTTGTTATTAGCACTTATTTTTTATTTAAAATATGAAGCTCCAGATAATGAACAAAATTTTACAATGGTAATGGAAATGTTAAGAGCAGGGCAAATAGAAGATGAAGATAGTCCTATTCCAAGCACATTAGATATTCTCTTTAATAATTTAGAATTAAAGAATCCAAATCATATAGCAGTTAAGTATTATAAAGATTATCATAGTGGTTCAGCTAAAACATTAAAGTCAATTCAAATAACTCTTGCTTCTAGGTTGGAGAAATTTAATCTGGAAAGTTTATCAGCACTAACAATTACTGATGAATTAGATCTTCCCAGTTTGGGAGAAAAGAAAACAGCACTTTTTGCTATAATTCCAGATAATGACACATCATTTAATTTTTTAATTAGTATTTTATATACACAGTTGTTTCAACAATTATTTTATGTTGCAGATCATAAGTACAGAGGTTCTTTGCCAATCCCTGTACATTTTTTGATGGATGAGTTTGCAAATGTAAGTTTACCGGATGATTTTGACAAAATATTAAGTGTTATGCGTTCAAGATCTGTTTCTGTAAGTATAATTCTTCAAAATCTAGCACAATTAAAGGCATTATTTGAAAAACAATGGGAATCAATAGTTGGTAATTGTGATGAATTTTTATATTTAGGAGGAAATGAACAATCCACACATAAATATGTATCTGAACTCTTAGGTAAAGAAACAATAGATATAAATACCTATGGTAAAAGTAAGGGTAGAAATGGCAATTATTCGATTAACTATCAATTAAGTGGCAGAGAATTAATGACACCTGATGAAGTAAGATTGTTAAATAATGATTATGCAATTTTATTTATAAGAGGTGAAAAACCTATTATAGATTTAAAATATGACATATTAACACATCCAAATATTAAATTAACTCCAGATGATAAGGGTAAACCTTATGTTCACGGTAGTACATCAAATGCTATTGCAACAATAAATTTTGATGTAGTTAATAATGATTATAAATATGATGAAGTAAAAGAAATAGAAACTGATTATGAACTATTATCAATAGAAGAAATAGAAGAATATTTGAAAGAGAGGTAAGAATATGAAGAAAAAAGAAAATTCAATCGAAAAAAAATTAAAGAAAGGCTATAAATATTATACATTGGCAATCTTAGTAGGATTAGTAACTATTGGAGGAGCAACAAATGTACTAGCAGCTGATGATCCTATTTCCGTTGTAAATAATTTATCTAATTTTATTTTTAGTTTAACAAGAGCATTAGGTTTAATTATAACTGGATATGCTGTAGTCCAAATTGGTCTATCATTTACTAGCCACGATCCAAGTCAGAGAGCAAACGGATTTATGTTTGTAGCTGGTGGATTAATTATTACATTTGCTAAAGAAATATTAGATTTAATATCAAAATAGTTTAACTAGGAGGTGTAGAACTTGTCAAAAAATTGGGTAGTACAAAATATCCAAAATGCACTCGATACGTGGAACGGAAAATTGGGTGAAATATGGAGTTTAGTAACACAATCACCTCAAACTTTTAAAGGTGGAACGATTTATAATGTTATTACAACGATAAATGGAGCAATGCAGGCAATAGGATTTGCACTTCTTGTTTTATTTTTTGTTGTAGGAGTAGTAAAAACCTGTAGTTCATTTTCAGAAATAAAAAAACCAGAACACGCTTTAAAATTATTTTTAAGGTTTGCAATAGCTAAAGGCGTTGTAACTTATGGATTACAATTAATGATGGCAATATTTAATATAGCTCAAGGTATAATTTCAACTATAATTAAAACTTCTGGTATAACACAAGGTGGAGGAGCTACTATCCCTCAGGAAATGGTACAAGCAATAGAAAATTGTGGATTTTTTGAGAGTATCCCACTTTGGTCTGTTACATTAATTGGAGGTTTAGTTGTAACTGTGTTATCATTTATAATGATCTTAACAGTATATGGAAGATTTTTTAAATTATATTTATATATTGCTATAGCACCAATCCCACTTTCTACAATAGTAAGTGAACCTACTCAAAATGTTAGTAAGAGTTTTCTTAAATCATTTTGTGGAGTATGTTTAGAAGGTGCAATCATTGTTTTGGCGTGTATTATATTTTCACTCTTTGCTTCAGCAGCACCAGTTGTCGATACAAATGCAGCTACCGTAACAATGGTTTGGAAATATATTGGAGAATTGGTCTTTAATATGCTTGTATTAGTTGGTACAGTAAAAGTATCCGATAGAGTAGTAAGGGAGATGATGGGATTATAATGCAAAAAAATAAGACTAGAGAAATGCTTATAAAAATGTATTTAGATTCTTTGAAAGAGGACAAAATGCCTTTTCATAAATCTTGGAATACTCTTGAAAATAGAAATGGTATTACTAATAAGAGATATAGAGGTGAAAATTCTTTATTATTATCATTAATTTCAGAAAATGAAAAATACTCTGATCCAAGATGGTACACATTTTTACAAATAAAAAATAAGGGTTGGAAATTAAAGGATGCTAAAAATAAAGGAGTACCAGTAGAGTTTTGGAGTTGTTATGATAAAATAAGAAAAAGAAAAATAGAATATTCAAAATATCAAGAAATTATAGATGAATTTCCTGAAAGAAAAAAGGATTTTTCTATAATAAGAGAAGTAAGTTATGTTTATAATGCTAAATATATTGAAGGGTTACCAGAATTTAAAATAGATTATCAAGATAAAAAAATCGAAATACCTAAGTATATATCAAATATTTTTCATAATTTAAAAATATCATATAAAGAAGAAGGAAATGAAGCTTATTATGATGTTGCTAATGATACAATAACATTACCACCATCAACGCGTTTTGAAGATAAATATTCATATTATGCAACACAGCTTCACGAACTAAGCCACGCAAGCGGTTCAAAAAATAGATTAAATAGACAGATAGAAAATAAATTTGGTACAGAAGATTATGCAAGGGAAGAATTGATTGCTGAAATTGGTTCTTCTTTTTTGATGTCTAAATTAAATATAAAAGTAGGTAGTAAACATTATAATAATCATAAATGTTATATACAATCGTGGATAAGAATTTTAGAGGATAATCCTAATGAATTATTTAAAGCAATAAATGAAGCAAATAAAGTATTTGATTATTTAGATAAAAATAGTGTAATTAAAATTAAAGATAAAGAAAGGTAAGTGATATTATGAGAAAACAATATGATGATTTTACACAATTAAAATTAAAGGATATGAGTAAGACAATTAGTGATATGACATATAAATACATTAATCCAGATACTCAAACTCCCACTATAGTTCCAGCAGGACACTATGAAAATATATTAAATCAAATAACAGAAAAATATATGGAGGAAGTTACAAGTAGGCAATTTTTATCAGTAATGTACAATCAATTATCTTCATTAAAAAAGGAAGATGAAAAGTATTTTTATCAAGCCTTATTATGTATAGATATGGGAATTAACCCAAAAGATCTAAGAATTAATGAACAGATTGCTTTAACTTATACAAATGAGTATATAGGTGAAAAACAACAAGAAGAAAAGAAAAATTTTCATTTATTAAGTGAGGATATTGTTGAAACTTATGAACAATTAAAAAATGATCCAGAGTTTCAATCAAAAATTATAAGAGAATCTGATAGATTAGAGCGTCAAGAAGATCAAATGTTTCGTAATAGAAATTATGATTCAAGAGATGAGAGGTAGATTATGAATAATAAAGAAAGTTTAGAAAAAGTAGAATTAAATATTTATCATAATTTATGTGATATATCAAAAGTTTGTAGAAAATTCTTCTATGAAAGACAATTTGATGGTTTAGGAAATATACCATACAATAATATTAAACAAATATTTAACTATACCAAAAGTTTAACTGAAAATATGAAGACAAGAGAAAAATATATTAAACTAATTTGTGAGGAAAATAATGGAAGTAAAAATAAATAAGGAAATTAGAAAATTTAGTGAATCTATATTTTTTGGATTATCATTAAGACAATTTATATTTTCAGTAATTGCTTGTTTAATGGCAATAGTAATTTATTTTTTATTGCATGGTAAAGTTAATGAAGAAGTAGTTTCTTGGGGTTGTATTTTAGGTGCAGCCCCTTTTGCTGCTTTAGGTTTTATAACTTATAATGGATTACCAGCTGAAAAAATCTTTTATAGTATTATAAAATCAAAATTTTTAATACCAAAAAAATTAGTATTTAAACCCACTAATTACTATTATAAATTATTAGAGTTAACATATAGAAAACTAGAGAAGGAAGGATTAAAGTGAAAAATTTTATAGTTTCAAAAAAGGTTTAAGATATAATATCAATTACTAGATTATAGGAAGTTGGTATTTTTTATAGAGTAAGTTCTATGATTACAAATAACAAACTATTAAATAAAGTAAAAAATAAGGAGGAAAAACGTTATGGAAGATTGTTTTGAACTTTATAATAAAAAAGAAATAGAAAAATTAATTAAAGAACAGGAAAAACTTGTTTATGTTGATGATGGATTTGATGAAGTTATAGTAAGAGTTGAAGATTTACCCGATTTTATAGTAGATGTAAATAATAGAACAGGACAAGGTTCAAATTTAATAATATATGATTTTCATAATCCATCAATGACTCCAATAGCAACTACAATAGGATGCCATTTAGATAAATGTGAACCAAAGTTTAGAAGAGAAATTATTGAAAGACTTGTTGATTTACAAAAAGGGAAAAAAGTAAAAAAATACAAAATAATTGATGAAGTTATGTTTGGAGATGTAAGAGAAAAATTACTCAGTCAAAAAGTGTTATCGGAATACGGTGATATAGTTGAGTATAAAGGTATGATAGCAGAGATAGAAGACACAAATGATAATAATTATAAAGAAAAAATAGTAAAGCTTTTTAGTAGTCAAGAAGATTATAATAGTAAAAATTATACTGAAATAATTTCATTAAATAGTATTAATTTAGAGATGAATATTAAAGATTATATTGATACTAAATATAGAAATAATATGATAACAAGTGAAAAAGCATATTTCACATTTGTATTAGGATATGATTTATTAAATGATTTGCTTACAAAATCATCTACATCAGAAAATGATATAAGTTATGATTTTTGCAATATGATAGCAGAACAATTTTTAAAGAGTGAAGAATACAGAAATGAAAAATATTCTTCTTATGAAATGTTAGAATATTGGGTAAATAATAATAAAAATTACATTAAAAATCAACACGATTTATTTTTTGAACAAAAATCAAATAATAAAATAGGAAAATTAGAAGATGGAATAACTGTTATTAGTGCTGGCTATCGAAATGAGCAACCTGTTGCATTAGTAAAAAGAGATACTGATTATGGTGTAGAATATGTAGTTGCATTTAATTATGAAATTAATAACGACCAAATTAATTGGGCTTATGGTAGTTACTATGGCACTGATCTACCAAAAGCAAAACAAGATTTTAATAAAGTTTTAAATGGTGGAAATTTATATAAAACTTTTGACAGAGATGATGAGAGGTGATAGATATGAGAGATAGAAAAGAAGTTGAAATGATAAAAAAAATGTATCCTATCGGAACAAGAATAAAATTAAATTATATGGAAGACAATTTTTCTGTTCCAGCAGGAACAACTGGAACAGTTGATTATGTAGATGATGAAGGACAAATAGGTATGATCTGGGACAATGGAAGAACATTATCGTTAGTTTATGGAGTTGATAGTTTTTCAAAGATTGAATCCAAAAATGTATGTAAAACAGTAGAAGTGATAGAGTTAAAAAAAGATTATGAAAGGTAGTGAAAAAAGTGAAAACTCTTAAAAATTTATTTAAACAGGATAAAGAAAAATTTATAGTTCCAAAAGGGGTACAAGATGTAATACCAATCACTAGAGTATGGGAAGATGGTATTTTTTTATGTGGAAAAAATAAATATTCAAAAAGTTTTATGTTTACTGATATTAATTATACAGTAGCAAGTAAACAAGATCAGGAGGCAATGTTTTTAGAATATTCTGAGTTATTAAATTCATTAGATAATGGAGCAACTTCTAAAATTACCATTTCTAATAGAAAAATAAATAAGATAGATTTTGAAAAACGCGTTTTAATTCCAAAAGAAGAAGATGATCTTAATAGATATAGAGATGAATATAACAATATGTTATTAGAAAAAATAAGTAGTACAAATGGCATAGTTCAAGAAAAATATTTAACTATTTCTATAAATAAAAAATCAATAGAAGAAGCAAGAAATTATTTTACAAGAATAAGTGCTGATCTAATAAGTAAATTTTCTGCTCTTGGTTCTAAATGTATTGAATTAGATACTATAGATAGATTGAAAATAGCTCACGACTTTTATAGAGTTGGTGATGAAAATGCTTTTTTCTTTAATTTAAAAGACAGTATGCAAAAAGGACATAGTTATACTGATTATATATGTCCTGATACAATGGAATTTAAAGATGATTATTTTAAGATGGGAAATAGGTATGGAAGGGTAATATTTTTAAAAGATTATGCTTCTTATATAAAAGACACAATGGTTGCAGAGTTGACAGAAATTGACAGAAATATGATGTTAAGTTTAGATGTTGTACCAGTTCCAATGGATGAGGCTATAAAGGAAGTTGAAAACAGAAGACTTGGTGTAGAAACAAATATTACTAATTGGCAAAGAAAACAAAATGCTAATAATAACTTTTCAGCAATTATACCTTATGATATGGAACAACAAAGAGCAGAAAGTAAAGAATTTTTGGATGATCTAACAACTAGAGATCAAAGGATGTTTTTAACTGTATTAACTTTAGTACATACAGCTGACACAAAAGAACAACTGGATAATGATACAGAATCTCTTTTAACTATAGGAAGAAAAAATCTATGTCAATTTTCTATATTAAAATTTCAACAAATGGATGGACTTAACACTGTAATGCCATTTGGTGTTAGAAAAATTGATTCATTAAGAACATTAACTACAGAATCTCTAGCTGTATTTATGCCATTTAAGGTTCAAGAAATAAATCACGAAAATGGGATCTATTATGGGCAAAATGTTATAAGTAAAAATATGATAATTGCTGATAGAAAACAATTATTAAATGGTAATAGTTTTATTTTAGGAGTAAGTGGTAGTGGTAAATCATTTACAGGTAAAAATGAAATAGTTTCTATAATTCTTCGTGATCCAAAAGCTGATGTAATAATAATTGATCCAGAGCGTGAATATTCATCATTAACTAACGCATTAAATGGTGAAGTTATCAAAATTTCAGCAACTAGCAAAAATCATATAAACGCAATGGATATAAATGCCAATTATGGAGATGGTACTAACCCAGTAATTTTAAAATCAGAATTTATTTTATCTCTATGTGAACAACTAATCGGAAGTAAGAATTTAGGACCAAAACAAAAATCTATAATTGATAGATGTACAGCAAATGTTTATAGAAATTATCAACAAAATAATTATCAAGGGAATCCGCCAACATTACAAGATTTTAGAAAAGAACTATTAAAGCAAGAAGAAAAAGAAGGAAAAGAAATAGCACTTGCAATCGAGTTATTTACAGATGGATCACTTAATACATTTGCTAAAGAAACTAATGTTAATACCGACAATAGATTAATATGCTATGATATTTTAGATCTAGGAAAGCAACTGTTACAAATAGGTATGTTAGTAGTATTAGATAGTATTTTAAATAGAATAACAATGAATAGAAGTAAGGGAAGAAATACATACATTTTTATAGATGAAATTTATTTGTTATTCCAACACGAATATTCAGCTAATTTCTTATTTACTCTATGGAAGCGTGTGCGTAAATATGGAGCTTATGCAACAGGTATAACACAAAATGTAGATGATCTATTACAATCTCATACTGCACGAACTATGCTTGCTAATTCAGAATTTATAGTTATGCTTAATCAAGCATCTACAGACAGGCTAGAACTTGCTAAATTATTAAATATTTCAGAATTACAAATGAGTTATATTACAAATGTTGGTGTAGGACAAGGATTAATTAAAGTAGGTAGTAATTTAGTACCTTTTATAAATAAATTTCCTAAAAATACTAAACTTTATAAGTTAATGACAACAAAACCAAATGAAGAAGAATAGTTATGGCTGATATTAAAATTAAATATAAGAAATCTAAAGGTATTAAAGTTTTAGATAAGACAGTTATAGGTACACAGAAATTTAAAAATAATTTAGTAGAAACAAAACAAAAAACAAATGATTTAATAAAAGAAAATAACAAGGAAAATGAGTTTGGAGAAAATGTTATAATTAATACATCTAATTATATATCAAGAAAATCGGTATCTACTATTTCTAAAATTAATAAAAAATCCTTTTCTAATATTAAAAATAAAAGTAATATAAAGAAGGACAATAAAAAGATTTTAAAAGAAAATATTAAAGGAATAAAAAAAACTAGGAAAGCTATAAAAAATACCAAAAATATTGGTAATGAAGGAAGAAAAACAGTTTTAAGAACTAAAAAAGCTATTGAAATGACAAAAAAGACAATTAAAACTACTATTAAAGGAATAAAAATAGGAACAAAAGCTGCTTCAACAAGTATCAAAGCAATAATAGCTGGTACAAAATCTTTAATGGCTATTTTAACTGCTGGTAGTTCGGTTGTAGGTGTTATAATAATTAGTATAACTTTAGTAGCTTTATTAGTTGGATCAATATTTGGAATATTTTTTAGTGGTTATAAAACAAATTCTAATTCAATTACAATGGATCAGGTTGTTTCGGAGTGTCATAAAGAATTTTCTGAAAGAATACAAAATATTCAAGATACTAACCCCCACGATGATTATGTATTTGAAGGAGATATGGCTTCTTGGAAAGACATATTAATTGTTTATACTGTAGAAGAAACAAACAGTTTAGATCAAAGAGATGTTGTTACAATAGATGAAAATAAGAAAAATAAAATAAAAGAAATATTTTGGAGTATGAATATTTTATCATCAGAAGTAAAAACAGAAACCGTAATTGAACAAGGTACTAATGCACTTGAAATGCCTAAAGAAGTACAAAAGAAGGTATTACATATAACAGTAAAATCAAAGACTTTAGAACAAGTTAAACTACAAAAGAACTTTAACTATTTTCAAAATCAACAAATAAGTGAATTATTAAGTGATGAATATAAGTCTTTATGGAATACTGTTATTTATGGTGAGGATTCAGGAGAATATACTAAATGGAGGCAAAAAGGTGCTGTTTGGTCTAACATAAAAATAGGTAATACTAATAGTACAATAAGTGATATAGGATGTTTAGTAACTTCAGTAGCTATTTTAATTGAAAAATCTGGTGTAGAAACACCGATAGATCCATTTAATCCTGGCACTTTTGTAGAAGCTTTAAATAAAAATGGTGGTTTTAGTGAAAATGGTAATCTTCAGTATGCAGCAATAAATAAAGTAGTTCCTAAATTTAGTTATGTTGGTAATGTAAATTTAAGAGGATTAACAAAACAAGAAAAAATAGGTATGATTAAATTATATCTTGAGCAAGGATATTATTTAACAGCTGAAGTAAAAGGAGCAACAGAAGGTAATCAACATTGGGTTGCAATAATGGAAGTAAATGAAAATAATATTAAAATGGTAGATCCAGCTTCAAATTATACTGATCTTTGGAACGCGTATGAACATATTAAAACAACACAATTTAATTATTTTAAGGCAAATTAAAAGTCGTTTCTTAAACGACATTACTTTATAGCACTTATCAGCACAAAAAATAGAATAAATAGTAAAATATCTTATTAGGTGTGATAATATAAGTTGCATAGATAATTTCTTAGATTGTTATTATAGTGAGTATAAAAAATTATATCAACTAGGATATTATACATTATAAGAAATAAAAAATTACAAAATTTGACAAAAATTACAAAATTTGACAAAAATATTGACTTTAATAAAAAAATGTTATATTCTATATTTAGAAGTTTAATATGTTTGTTGAGCAGTACCCAGAAAATATTTTTGTGTACTGCTTTTTGTATAAGAGGTGTATTTGTTATGCTTAATAAAAGGATGAAAATTATTTTTATGATTATTGTTTCATTATTATATGTAACAGGCTGCAACAAGAAAGTAGATTTTGATGAAAATTTGAATTCATATCCAAAGTTTGTTTCAAAATGTGTTACAACTGATAGTGATGATGGATGGTTTTATTATTTTTGTATTCAGTATCCAAAGAAAAATAAAAATACAAAGGAAGTCAAAAATAATTATCAAAAAGACAATGCTTTTTCATATGTATTTGACGGATTTAATATAAAATATAAAAAAATTGATGGTTATTATATTCCTATCTATGATGAAAGCGGAACAGAAGTTGGAAATATTGAGCCAGCTGTACCTTCATTGTCAGTTTCATCACAAATGAGAAATGAAATAAAAAAAATTAATGATTTTTTTATGAAAGAAGATTTTAATAGAATAATATCTGAGGATGATTTAGATGAACTAGAGTTAGAATTTATAGATAAAAGTTTATTAGTAACAATGTTTAACAATGCCTACAATAAAGAACCAATTGATTTGGGGGTTTGGGTTAATTTGCCACAAGTAGAAATAGTAAAAAGTGAAAAAATTGATAATTATTATTTTAATATAGGATATTATGTTGAATATGGAAATCTTCAAAAGGTTAATATTGATTTGTTATATGAAGATGGAAGTTATTTATCAGATTTAGTAAAGAATAAAAAAGCTTCAGAAGATAAAGTAAATGAGTATAATGAATTTAAAAAAATTGAAGAATATATTATTAAAAATCAAACATTTGACTTGTCAAATTATAAAAAATTAGATTTAAAACATTTTGAAGAATTAAAAAAATTACTTAAGAAAATTGGCTGATGAGTGGTGATTTTATGAAAAATATAATAAATGTTACAAATTTAACAAAAAAGTATAATTTATATGATGAATATGTTTTGAAAAATTTTAATTATTCTTTTCATGAAACAGGATTTTATGTTCTATTTGGACCTAGCGGATGTGGAAAGACAACTTTGCTTAATATATTGTATGGACTAACTGAATATGAAAATGGGGGTATAGAACTTGGAAATGAAAAGTACATCAATAAAATTCCAACAGATGTATCTGAGTCATATATGGCTTATTTAACCCAAGAAAACTATTTTGTTGATTATTTAACAGTCAAAGATAACATAGAACTATGCAGTGATAATGAGGAAAAAATAAATAAACTTTTAAAAAAATTTAAACTTGAAGATAAAATTAATTTGTATCCTAAAAATTTATCTGGTGGTGAAAAACAAAGATTATCATTACTTCAGGCCTTGTTGAAACAAAAAAAAATAATTTTATTAGATGAGCCAACTGCTTCCTTAGATCCAGCAAATAAAACTTTAATATTCGAACTTTTAATGGAAATGAAAGATGATGTTTTAATAATATGTGCTTCGCATGATTCAAAAATTTTTGAATATTGTGATAATGTTATAGAATTTGATAAAATAGAAAAATATACATTAGATGATAATAAAATTGGAAAAATATTGAATCCGTTGACACCCCAAAAACAAAAGCCATTGGTTCATTACATGATGAAACAAAATGATAAAAAAACTGTTAGAAGTAAAATACTGATATTATTGATATTTTTATTTAGTTTTATGTTATGCTACTTTTGCTTTGATATTAAAGGAAAACTGGTTACAACAATTCAAAACAAGTATAAAGTTAACTATTTAACTGTATATTGTCCAATAAATACAAATAGTTGTGAGAGTCTATTTAAAAATGAGAATATTGTAGAATATAATTATGTTTATTCACTGAATGTTCCTTTGGCAACATCAGTGGAAGTAGAAGAGGGATTTGTTGGAAATTTAAACTATGAAACATCACTAGTTACTTTACCGGCTAATAAAAATAATTTTCCTTTAGTAAATAAAATACTTTTTGGGCACTACATAATGGAAAAAAATCAAATAATGTTAGGTTACGAATTAGCAATGGAGCTTTCAAATGGTGATATAGACAAACTAATAGATAGCGATATTGTATTAAAATTACCAGATGGAGAGCAAAAATTTGTTGTGGCGGGAGTATTTAATAATTTTACTGATATAGATGCAAAATATTTTCAATCTGGTGAGATTGATATTGAAAACATTAATAATAAGTATTTTATATCAGGAGAATATACCAAAAAATATTTGAAAGATGATGTATTGGGATATAATGAAATATCAAATTCAAAATTAGTTTATTATGTTTATTTTAATGATTTTAATGAACTTTATAATGTTAATAAGAGGTATAGTCAAAATATAATTAGTGGTGATGATATCTATGTAAGCTCCTTTCCAAGCCAGTATTTAGATTTTATGAATCAATTTAGAACTTTTTCACTTTTTATATACCCAATAGTATTTTTATCAATAATAATAGCTATGATATTCTATTTTCAAACAATGGTTTTAGATATTAATTATAATATTCATATAATAGGTGTATATCAGTTTTATGGTTATTCATTAGCAAAAATTAAAAAGGGCTTGATATTGAATAATATAATAAACATTAGTAAATGTTTTGCATGTTCATTTTTTATTTCATTTGTACTATCATTTTTACTTAATAAAATAAATACATCTTTTAATTTATTTAACTATGAGCTATTTAATGTTAATTTCCCAATTGTTTTGGTAATGTATATTATTACGATATTAATATCGATAATTATGTCGATATATTTATGCAAAAGTATTAAAAAGAACGGATGGTATAGAATTGTTAAAAATGGTGGTGATTTAATATGATAGAGATTAAAAATATAAATAAATCATATGATCGACCTATTTTAAAAAATATAAATCTTAAGTTTTATGAAAATAATATTTATTTGTTAAAGGGAATTAGTGGTTGTGGCAAAACAAGTTTGCTTAATATAATAGGTGGAATAGATGATGATTATTCTGGACAGTATTTTTCAGATGGTGTTAGTATTACCGATCAAAATAAAAAAAATAGGAACAAATTTTTCACTAAAATTGGATATGTTTTTCAAGAAAGCTTATTGGTTAGTAATCTAAGTATCTATGAAAATTTAGAACTTATAAAAAATGACAAAGAAAAAATTTATGAGTTGTCGAAAAAATTTAAAGTAAGTAAATTATTAGATAAAATGCCTAGTGAATTATCGGGTGGAGAACGACAGAGAGTGAGCATTATTAGAGCACTGTTACTAGATCCTGATATCATAATTGCTGATGAGCCAACTGCTTCTTTAGATAGAAAGAATGCATTGGAATTGTGTGAATTACTTAATCTATTGCACGAAGAAAACAAGATCATAATAATATCAACTCACGATAATATATTTGATAACATTTCTGATTGCATTATAACAATAGATTATGGTGTTACTTCTATTGTGAAGGATAATGTAGCAAAAAAAAATTCAGAAAAAAAATATATTACTGGTTATAAAAAAAATAATTTTAAACAAATAGACTTTACTTATTCTTTTAGAAAATTTAAAAAATCTTTTAATATTGGTTCTATAGTTACAATTACTTCAATAATGCTATTAATATTTATAATTTTAGCTATTAAGATGAATTTTAAGGAAGCATATATTAAATATATGAGTAAAAAATACCCTTTTGAAACAGTTGATCTAAATTCTAAAATATATAATAATATGAAAGATAAAATAAATTTTAAAGTATATGATAACTATAATTTTAATGAAGAAAATATAGATTATTTAACTTTATTGCCTAAAAAAGAATCATTATTAAGTAATAAGATTTATTTGTATGATGGCTATTTTCCAAATGAAGAGAATCAAGTTTTAATAAATGAAGATTTTTTAAACAAAGTTTTAAAAAAGAAAATACTAACTGGAAATGAATCTATTTTAATAAGAGGTAAAAATTTTAAAATAACAGGTGTAATAACAAATAATGAAACATTATTAAATGATATTTATAATACAAATTCTTATTATGATAATACCATAAATCCAAAGGTTTTTATACCATATGAATCTATAAAAAAGATTTCAAAAAAAATAACGACAGAAAATATAATGGTTACAATCAAAGGATTATATAATGAACATTTATCTGAAGAATTATCTAAGTTAGGGTTTGTTAATTGTTGGAGTAATAAAATAGAAAATATAACATATACATTAGATTTATTTATAAATTTGTTTTTTATAGCGTTAGCAATTTTATCATTTATATCTTTCATATTTTTAGCAAATCAAATAATTTTATCTTTATATTATAGAAAAAAAGAGTTCGGATATTTACAATTATTTGGTGTTAACAAGAGAAGAATAAAAAAAATCGTTTTATATGAATATTTTTATAAATATATTTTTTCATTGATTTTAGCAATAATTATAGATTTTATAATATCTTTGATATTTTCTTATATTTTAAATGTTAATGTTTTTTTATCGATTAAACATTTTATATTAATAGTATTGATAATATTGATATATTGTTATTTACTTATTTTTATACCATTTAGAATTTATATATCAAAAAGCATAAAATCGTTGATATATGATTAATTTGATTAAAAATCGCTAGTACAGGGTTTTTAATATATATATAGCAGTGAGGAGGTGAGTGGAAAATGAAAAAGATATTAATGTCAATGTTCTTAACATTTGCGGCAGTTATTGCAACTACTACGACAGCTCATGCTGGAAGTTGTACAGCTGTTTTAGATGGTCCTAGTTTAAAAGCTGGCACTGATCATAACGGGACTGTATATTCTTTAGCAAGTAGTTATGCTACTGCAACTGGAAATAGGGCTAAAACATATTTCTACAATTTATCTACATTATCTAATACATTTGCTAGCGATCCTAATAGATTATTGGGTGCTAATTTAATGGAAGATGATTGGCTAAATGCAGATGATTTAGTAAAAACTTACTATGGTACTTTTACAGGAATTACGTTAACTAATGTATATTTAAATAGTACAAAAATCAGTGGAAATATTGAAGATGAAGGCGATAATGTTAGCGAATTATATTTAAGATCTGTTGTCTCAAAAAGTAACCTTGATGGAGGTACTTTAACAACAAGAAGCTTCTTTGATTATCAACTTTGTCAAGAATAATGCTACTAATTATGATATTGTGGAGCTTTCAATAGCTCCTTTTTTTGGGAGTGTTAACATTGAAAAAAATTTTTAGAGATATAATAATAATTACTTTTCCAACTATTATTATTATGATAATTACAAATTTCTTTTATTCATTTTCTCTTATCAAAGGTACTTCAATGCAGCCAAATTTTATTGAAGGTGATTTTGTAGTATATCAAAAATTTAATAAAATTATTTCTAGGTTTGACGTTGTTATATTAAAAAAAGGTAATACTATTTATATAAAGAGAGTAATTGGATTACCTACGGAAGAAATTATGTATGAAAATAATAACCTATACATTAATGGTGAGAATATAAGTGAAGAATTTTTAGATAAATTTGCATATACAGAAAATTTTAATTATGTAGTATCAAAAGGAAAATATTTTGTTCTTGGGGATAATAGAGAAAACTCTTTAGATAGTAGAAGCTTTGGATTAGTAGATTATGATGAAATTTTAGGCATTATTAAAATCAAAATTTAGATAGTAACATCCTTTAATGCTTAAATGAAGTGATTATCATAGTTTGAAGTAATATTTAATTGTTTTTTACATTACATAGTGTGAATATTGGAAAATGATTAATAAAAAAGAAGTAACCGAATTTGCTTCTTTTTTTATAAAAAACTATGTAATTTTTTTACAAAGTTTACTTTTTTTGATCAATTCTTGTGTAATTAGTAATATGACTTTCATCATATTTTAATAAATCAGAACTTGTTATATTTAATTTACTATCAATATTTTTATTAATACCCTCAGCAAGTTTGTCTAACATTTCTAATGATGTTTTCCTTCTACCTTTTTCTAGTTGATTAATATATACTAAACTACTACCCACTTTAGATGCAAATTCCTCTTGGGATAAGTTATAAATCTTTCTAATATATCTCAAATTTATAGAAAGAATTTCTTTACTACTTTTCATCAACTTACCTCCATTTCTACAAAATATATTTTATACAAGTGTTAAATAAATGTCTTTTAACATTTGTTAAAGGAAAATACTTGATTTTTGATAAAAAACAATATAATATATCAATAAGCAGTACAAGTATTCACTAGGAGGAGGCATTAATGAGAGATTACTTAATAAAAGACTATGAGGATATGATTGATAGAGAAATAAAAAAAGAAGCAAAAAGAATATTTGAAGTATTATATGATTTGTATAAAAAAGATAATAAAACTAATTTGAGTTTTAATTGTTTAGTTGAAAAATATATGAACAAAAAGTTTAATATACTAAGGTTAGAAGTTCTTAATGAAACTATAAAAAATATTCCTACCTATTTATATATATGTCCAGATAATACAAAAATATTTGTAACAAATAATGAATTACAAAAAATAGAAAATAAAAAAATAACTGAAAGAATTAATGATGATAAATTGTTATTAGATAAAATTTCAAAAAAAGTAGCTGAAAAAATAATGTTAATTAATGAAAATATGGATAGTTTAACAATTTTAGATGTTTTAAATGAAAATATTAATGAAAAAGAGGGAAAGAGCATTGACTTGATAAATGAGGGAAACTACTTGATAGAAAATATTAATTTAAAACTTATAGATCAAGGGAAAGAACTTATAAGTATTAATCCAATTAAAATTACAGAATATAAATAATAATTTTTTAATGGTTTGTTTTATGAGATTAATGATATAATAGTTTTAATGTGAGGTGAGTAATAAAATGAAAAAAATTACTTTTGACTCTATATACAAAAAATTATGTAGTGCTAATAATAAAGATAATATTACTAAAATATATGAAGATAGTTTAGATAATAATATTTTAGATTATGATAAAGAATATTTAGGTTATAAAAAAAATTATAAAACGGATAGGCTATTATATAAAGAAAAAAAATACAATAACATTACCTATGCCATATATATGTTTAAAACGCCAGAATATAGTGATTTAAGCATAGACAGCAACTACACTATTAAAGAAGAAAAAAGGTCTTATTATGAGGCTAGTATGATGATGATAAAGGATGATATTGATGGTAGATATTCAATAGATAATATATGTGCAATCAGGAATCGAGATGAACAAACTGTAATAAACCGATATAACTACTTAGAAGCAATTTTAAATGAATTTACTGAATCAAGGTTATTAGAGTTTATTGATAGTCAAATATAGTTAAAATTATAGAAATATGCAAAAATATACAGAAATATACAAAAATATAATATTATAAAAATTTATTAATCAAACTTATTCACTTAGTTGCTTGAATATAATTTGTCAAGTGCTATAATGTAGTAAAATGAAATAATTATGGAAAAAGAGAGTATCCAAAAATTATTTCATTTTTTTTGGCATAAAAAGAGCTTTGCTAAAAAAACTTGACATTGATAAAAAAAGTGCTAAAATAAATAACAAGTTTTGAGACTATTTCTCAAAAGTATTTATTTAGAAGAAGCAGTACCAAGTTATATAGATATTATTTGTGCTGTTTCTTCTTTTATTTTAGTAGAGGTGAAAATATGCAAAAATTACTACATAAAAAATATAGATGGTATATTAATGTATCTAGTAATAGAAACAATTTTTCATTGACTAAAAATTGCACTAATAATCAATATCAATTAATTTTAAAAGAGAAATAACTTGGGTTTTTATTCCCTGTGTTGTTTCTCTTTTTCTTTAGGAGGATACACTATGGAAGAACAAATGTATTTAGAAAATGAAATATTAAGTAAAGAGTTTATTTCTGATTATAACTTAGATGAGTGTAAATCTATAGCTACAATGCTAATGAAAAAGTATAAAAGGTTAAAAAACTCTTGCCCTGAAGAAGTTGATCTTAAAATTACACATAACTACGAACCTATTTATTCTTGCCCAATGCCGAGAAAAAATGCTGTAATGGAAAAAATTGATAGACATTTAGATGATATAAGAGATTATGAATTTATGAACGAAAAAATAAAAAATATTATGAATAAAATGTCTTCGGAAGAAAGAGCTTGTTTTACGGAAATACTTTTACATAATAAAGGTGAAAGTACAGCAGCAAAAATAATAGGAAGATCAAGAATAGGATTAATTCCAATATATAATAGTTGTGTAATTAGATTAGTATTAGCATTTCATTTGGAAATATATAAAGATCAAATAAATGAGATAGATGTAACTAAAGAAATTGAATTAAAGTATTATTAGTAAGCAATTATTTATGACTTCATATAGAGGTCTTTTTTTTATGCCTAAAGTGGAGGATTTATGAAAAAAATTAAACGAGGAGAAATATTTAATGCCAATTTAGATCCTGTTCTAGGACACGAACAGGGTGGAAATAGACCAGTTTTAGTTTTACAAAATAATCATAGTTTAAAAAGATGCCCAACTGTTTTGGTAGCACCTTTAACAAAAATGATCAATAAGAAATACGATTTACCCACACACGTATATATTGAACCTTCTAATTATTTAAAATATGATTCGGTGGTCTTAGCTGAGCATATTAGAGAAATAGATAGATTGAGAATAACATATTACTTAACAACATTAACAAAAAAACAACAAAAATTGGTAGATAAGGCAATTATAAACGCATTTGGATTAAGTATTAAGGAGATAAATTTATATGAGAAATAAAAATTATATGATTAAGGTAAAGATGATTAAAGAAACTGAGATGATTGTTAGTGAGAAAAGTATGCAAAAAGCAGTGATTAAAGTTGCAAGCTTATTAAATAAATGTAGTGATAACAATGTTTTATTAAATAAAACCTTTGATAGTAAACCTAATTTTATATATAAAGTAGAAAAATATATTGAAGCTATAAAAAATGTACAAATTTAAAATTTGCACATTCGTAAAAAAATAAAATAATTGGTATTCTCATAGTGATAGCCAATTATTAAATCTAATTTAGGAGATAATAATTATGAATAATGATATAGAAAAAAAGGTTTACAATGCAACAGAGATTCAAAAAATGCTAGGGATGGGGAAAAATAGATTATATGAATATTTAGAAGAAGTATATAAAAAACAAACCCCATTTAGAGTATTAAAATTTGGAAAAATATACAAAGTTCCAAAACAAGCCTTCGATAATTGGATAAATGGTTATCAAGTGTCATAGGAGAGATGGTTTATGAAAAAAACAAAACTAACTTGGGGAAAAAGTGGGATAGTTTTCTTTGAAGGTTCATCGTGGGGATTTAGATATAAAGAAAGGTTAGAAGATGGATCAACTAAATATGGAAAAGTTAAGGGATATGCAACGGAACAAGATGCTGTAAAAGATTATTATATATATGAAGAAAAATTTAAAGAAAAAAGTAGAGAATATGAAGTAAGCATTAACAAAGATATAATGTTTGTTGATTACCTGATTTATTGGTTTGAAAATATATATTCTGAACGAATAGAAACAACAACAAAAATGGTTAGTTCATATATCATATATAATTTAATCGTGCCTAGTATTGAATATAATTTAAAAATAAATTTAGTAACAACTGATTATTTAGACGATATAATAAAAAGAGCTTCTAATTTAACAGAAAGTGGCGGATATTCTGCAAGGATGATTATAATTATGGCAATGAAAGATGCATTGATTGGTGGATATATTTCACACAATCCATCTTTAGATACTAAACAATACAGAAGAAAAAAACCTAAAATTAGAGTATATACTAAAAGGCAATTAAAGAGATTTTTAACAGCATCCCAATCATCAAATTGGTATCTTGAAATATTATTAGGATTATTTTGTGGACTTCGTAAGGGTGAAATAATGGGACTTAAATTTTCTGATTTTGATATGGAAAATAGAACTGTGAAAGTGGAAAGACAAATAGCAAAAGAATATGAATTAGAAAAAAATACTAGTAAAATTACAAAATGTTCATTAGTAGAAAAAAATCCAAAGACCCCTGAAAGTATAAGAACACTTAAAGTTCCCGATATAATTATAGAAGAATTAGAGAAAAGAAATGAAAAAGTAAATTTAGATAAAGCAATTTATAAAAATAAATATATAGATAATAATTATATATCTTGCACAGAAATAGGGGTAGTGCATTCTCAATCATCTTTAAATGCTAGAATAATAAAAATATGCAGACAACTAAGTTTACCAGATTTGACCGTACACGGTTTAAGACATATGTGTGCAACAATTCTATTAGAAAGTGGAGCTTCACTTGCTAAAATACAAGCATTTCTAGGGCATAGATCAATCCATACAACATTTGAATATTATTGTGAGGTAATGGATGAAAAAGATAAAATATTGGCATTTATGAATAATATTTTTGCTATTGAAGATGGTGATACGAAATGTTAACAAAAGAACAAATGCGGAAAGTTTATAATGATTATACAGTATATTCTGTATTAAAATTAAAAGATAAATACGGATTTAAGGTTAAGCTGACATTTATAGATGGACAGCAAGAAATAAGGCAAATAGGTGGTTTTAAAACAAAAAAAGAGGCAAACCTAGAAAGAGATAAAGTTGTAGCACAATTAGTCAACCACTCCTATGTTGTTTATCCAAAAATAAAAAGTAGTGAGTATTTTGAATATTGGTTAGAAATAGTGATGAAACCTAATTTAACATATAATAGTTATATGTCATATAGAAATGTAGTTAATAATTATGCTATCCCATATTTCAAAAATTACTACATTAATCAAATAAATATGGGACATATTCAAAAATTTTATAATGAAGTTTCAATTAAATATAAATCGATAGCAAAGTTATCAAAAGTAGTATTAAATTCAGCATTTGAATATGCTAAAAAGAATAATTTAATTAATACTAATCCAACATTAAATGTTAGACTTCCGAAAGGAATTGATACATCATATAATAAGGTTCAAGTAATTGATATAGAAAAGACATTTAATATTGAACAGATAAAATTAATAATTGAGAAAAGTAAAGAAACACCAATATATTTACATATATTATTTGCGTTGTTGATGGGATTAAGAAAGCAAGAAATTAATGGAGTAAAATATTCAGATATTGATTATGTTAATAGAAAATTATATTTAAAAAGGCAACTAGGAATTGATCCAAATAAATCAAAAGAAGATTGTAAGAAAAAAACATACACGAAACAGGAAATAAAATTAAAAACCTTTTCAAGTGAAAGGGTACTTGATATACCTGATATGGTTTTTGAGGCAATACAAGAACAAAGAAAAATTTATGAAACAAATAGAAGAAGGAGAATAAATGATAAAACAACTCCCTTTACTGATTTAGGATTTATTTGTTGTTCTACCTATGGGCATCCAAGAAGTAAAGGGTTTCATAAAAGATATTATGATAAACTATTAGAAGAAAATAATTTACCAAAAATTAGATTTCACGATTTAAGACATACATATACCACATTATTATTAATGAATAATCACGATTTAAAGGCTGTATCAGAACTACTAGGACACTCATCAACAATAATTACATCAAGTACATATTTTGACAAGAATAAAATAATTGTTGATTGTAATAAAGAATTAAATTCATTTATTGAATTAGTTAAACCAGATGAAAACTTGTATTCATCAGATACAATAATAGACATAGATACAAATGATATTTTGGCAAAATATTTATATTAAATATATACATAATAATAAGGAAAGACTGTTGTAGCTTTCCTTGTTTTATTGTTAAATTAGTGTTAAAATAAGTTACTGGAAAACATTTAGTTTTACTTGGTTTTATTTAGTCTTATTTAGTCAATTTGTGGCTGAAATTCGTATCCAAGCAAAAAAGACACATTTTTGGGGTTATAAAAATGAATTAGGATACGCATTTTTGATAATTGGATACGAATTTTAGGCTGGTAATAATCGTAGTAAGGAGGACAATATGGAACAAAAAGATACAAAAATGTTCAAAATTCACTCAAAATATACACCTAGTGGAGATCAACCAGAGGCAATAAATTCATTAGTTAAAGGAATTGAAAATGGTGAGAAATACCAAGTTTTACTTGGTGCAACGGGAACTGGAAAAACTTTTACGATTGCAAACGTAATTGAAAAAGTGAATAAACCAACTCTAGTTTTAGCTCATAATAAGACACTTGCAGGGCAATTATACGCGGAACTCAAGGAGATCTTCCCCGACAATCACGTATGTTACTTTGTATCATATTATGATTATTATCAACCAGAAGCATACGTTGCTAAAACTGATACATATATTGAAAAAGATGCATCAATTAACGACGAGATAGATGAGTTACGTCATTCCGCAACAGCGTCCTTATTAAAATATAAGGATGTAATAGTAGTATCTTCTGTATCTTGTATTTATGGAATAGGTGAAATAGAAGAATATAAAAATAAAATGTTATCACTTGCGGTAGATGATGAGATAGATAGAGATAAAGTATTAGAAAAATTAATTGATATGTTATATGAAAGAAATAATATAGATTTAAAAAGAGGAACTTTTAGAGTAAGGGGAGATGTTTTAGAAATAATTCCAGTTAATGAACATTCTAAAGGAATAAGAGTTGAATTTTTTGGAGATACGGTTGAAAAAATCTCAGAATTTGATATTTTAACTGGCGTAATAACAAATAATAAAAAGGCAATATCAATATTTCCCGCAAGTCATTTCGTAACAAGTGATGAAAAAATAAAGAAAGCAATTAAAAATATTCAAATAGAGTTAGAAGAACAACTACAAAAATTCAAAGATGAAAATAAATTACTTGAATATCAAAGATTGCAAGAAAGAACAAATTATGATATAGAAATGCTTAGTGAAACTGGTACTTGTCGTGGTGTTGAAAATTATTCTAGACATTTAGCGTTAAAAGAACCAGGTGCAACCCCAACTACACTTATTGATTTCTTTGGTGATGATTATCTTATGATAATAGATGAATCACACGTAACAGTTCCCCAAGTACGTGGTATGTATAATGGTGATCAAGCAAGAAAAAAGGTACTTGTTGATTATGGTTTCAGACTTCCAAGTGCGATGGATAATAGACCATTAAAATTTGAAGAATTTGAAAAAAAGATAAATCAAATTATTTATGTATCAGCAACACCTGGTGATTACGAATTAGAAAAATGTAATGGTAAATTTGTAGAACAAATAATAAGACCAACTGGTTTATTAGATCCTACTATTGAAGTTAGAAAAACAGAAGGTCAAATAGATAACTTAGTAGAAGAAATATATAAGAAAATAGAAAAAAATGAAAGAACATTAATTACGACTTTAACAATTCGTATGGCAGAAGAATTAACTACATATTTAAAAAATATTGATATAAAAGTGGCTTACCTACATAGTGAAATTAAGACATTAGAAAGAATGAAAATAATACGCGATTTACGTATGGGCAAGTATGATGTATTAGTTGGTATAAATTTACTTAGGGAAGGAATTGATATACCAGAAGTTAGCTTAATTGCGATAATGGATGCTGATAAACAAGGGTTCTTAAGAAGTGAAAGAAGTTTAATTCAAACTATTGGAAGAGCGGCAAGAAATTCAAACGGACATGTTATTATGTATGCCGATACCATAAGTGATTCTATGAGTCTTGCAATATCAGAAACAGAAAGAAGAAGAAAAATACAAGAAGAATATAATAGGAAAAATAATATTATTCCTAAAACTATCATAAAAGAAATACGTGATGTAATTAGTATTAATGAAGAAAAAACACAACCTGATAAAATAAAAATGACAAGCTCTGATAAAAACAAAATGATAGAAAAATTAGAAATAGAAATGAGAGAAGCAGCCAAAAATCTTGATTTTGAAAGAGCAATGGAATTAAGAGATATATTATTTGAATTAAAAAGCGAATAATTGTACATTTATCGACAAATTATTTACATTTTAATCAATATATTTATTATGTAATTAATTTAGTTAAAAAAGTAATATATTTATATATAATAAAAAAAGGTAATATTTTAGTAAAATATATTAAATTTATCAAAATGTATTCATTTGCAACTTAATTAATAAATGATATAATTTAATAGGAGATGAAAAAGATGGCAAAGAAAAAATTTGAATATAAAAAATTCAATTCTATGTTTGACTGGATATTAAAAATGATAGGTTATGCCTTAATTCTTATCTGTATATCAACTGTATTAGGAAGTGATAAATCAATTTATATAGATCCTAACTATTTCGGATTATGGGGACTTTTAACTGCGATTTTAATATACATATTAAATAAAACAGTAAAACCGCTAATAGTATGGTTAACACTACCTCTAACAGGACTTACATTAGGATTGTTTTATCCTTTAATAAATGTTTTTATCTTAAAACTAGTTGATTTGATATTATGGAAGCATTTTGATATTACAGGTGGTATATTTATGAGTTTTTTCGTTGCTATATTAATTTCAATATTAAATATTATAATGGATAGTATTATTTTTAAAGGAATACTTGGAGAGGAGAGAAAATAATGAATCCAATTTTCTTAGATTTAGGTTTTATTAAAATATATTGGTACTCTATTATGATTTTCATAGCTTTTTTTGTAGGTGGTACTCTTGCCTTAAATGAAGCAAAAAAATGGAAAATACCAGAAGACTTAATGATAAATTATTTTTTCTTTTTAATTCCAATCGCACTTATAGGAGCAAGACTTTACTACGTTTTATTTAATTTAGATTATTATAGTAGTGATCCAATCTCAATTTTAAAAGTATGGGAAGGTGGGCTTGCAATTCACGGAGGAATTATTGCTGGTATTTTATGGACACTTTTTTATACACATAAATATAAGGTAAACTTTTTCCGTATGACAGATATAATGGTTGTAAGTTTAATTATTGGTCAAGCAATAGGTAGATGGGGAAATTTCTTTAATGGTGAGGCATACGGTCCAGTTACTACATTAGATTTTTTAACAAAATTACATATTCCTGACTTTATTATAAAAAATATGTATATTAATGGTGTATATCATCAACCAACATTTTTATATGAATCAGTATGGTGTATTATAGGATTTGTAATCCTATTAACTATTAGAAGAATGAAATATATAAAAATAGGCCAAATTACTGGTATATATTTTATTTGGTATGGAATAGGCAGATTTTTAATAGAATCACTAAGAACAGACAGTTTAATGTTAGGAAATTTAAAAATGGCCCAAATTATATCAATTATAATGGTTTTAACTGGTATAGTATTGATTATTTTATTTCAAAAAAATTCTGTTTTTAAAAATCAATATAATGACAAGGAGAATACTAATGACATCAATTTTTGATTGTATTATAGTTGGATCTGGAATCGCAGGAATGACATCCGCAATATATTTAAAAAGAGCAGGAAAAAGAGTATTATTATTAGAAAAAAGTGCTCCAGGTGGTCAAATAAATATGAGTCCAGCTGTTGAAAATTATCCGGGTTTTTTAAATATCGAAGGAGCTATATTAGCGTCAAATATTTTTGAACAAACTCAAAAATTAAATATTGATTATAAATATGGAAATGTTTTAAATATAAAAAAAGAAGAAAAAAATTTTACTGTTACAACTGATATTGAAAGTTATGAGACTGCTTCAATTATAATCGCAACAGGAAGAAAAGTAGAAAAATTAAATCTTAATTATGAAGAAGAATTGATAGGAAAAGGAATAAGTTATTGCGCTATATGTGATGGAAATTTTTTCAAAGGTAAAAATGTATCTATATATGGAAACGATTACAAAGTATTAGAAGAAGCAATATATTTAGCAAATATATGTGAAAATGTAAATATAATTTGTGAGAAAGATAAATTTGAAAATAATACAACTTTATTAGAAACAATAAATGAATATAAAAATATTACTATTTATTTTAATAGTAAAATAATAGAGCTTATTAAAGATAATGGATTACTATCTGGTATCAAAATAAAAAAAACGCCTGAAAAAATAATTAATTGTGAATGCTTATTTGTTGGAAATAATCTTGTTCCAGATTTGAATTTTTTATCTGATATAAAGAAAGATAATGGATATATAATAGTTGATAAAAATATGAATACAAATATTAAAGGGGTATTTGCTTGTGGTGATGTTATAAAAAAGGATGTATATCAACTTACTACAGCAATAGGTGAAGCAGCTATATCTGCAAATAGTGTACTAACATATTTAACAGGAGGAGAAAAATGAAAAAGAAAGTTGTAATTTTAGGTGGAGGTAATGGTTTATCAACACTAATAAGAGGTATAAAACTTTTCCCAGTAGATATAACTGCTGTTGTAACAGTAAGTGATGATGGAACAAGTACAGGTAGATTAAGAGAAGAATTTAATATTCCAGCAGTAGGTGATATAAGAAGAGTTTTAGTGTCACTTTCTGAAACTGAACCACTAGTAGAAGAATTATTTAATTATCGCTTTAAAACTACAAGCGAATTAAATGGTCATACAGTTGGTAATTTATTATTAACTGCAGTTACAAATATTGCAGGAAATATGTCTGATGGTATTGAGTCATTAGGAAAAATATTAAATTTAAAAGGTAAAGTACTTCCTTTAACAGAAGATAATTGTACACTTATGGCTGAAATGAGTGATGGACGAATTATTGAAGGTGAACATAATATAACTGAGGCATCTGGAGTAATAAAAGAAGTTTTTTACAAAGAAAAGCCAGTTATAACACCAGAAACAATGAAAGCTATAAAAGAAGCTGATTTGATTGTTTTAAGTATGGGAAGTTTATATACAAGTATTATTCCAAATTTAATAGTTAAAGAAATGATTGATCAAATAGATTCAAGTTCTGCAAAAATAATGTATGTATGCAACATTATGACACAGCCAGGTGAAACAGATGGATTTAAAGTAAGTGATCATATAAATACTTTGAACAAATATTTAGGAAAAAAGAAAGTAGATACCGTTATTGTAAATAATGGAAAAATAACTAAAGATATAATAGAAAAGTATTCTGTTTTAGAACAAAAAGATCCAGTAATTTTAGATAAAGAAAATATAGATGAAAATGTAAAAATTATTGAGTGTGATTTAGTAGATACATCAACTGGAAAAATAAGTCACGATGTTTTAAAATTAGGATTTAATATTTTTTCTTGTACATTGTAGGTAACTATGTCATTTACAGCTCAAATAAAATCTGAAATTTGTTCAATAAAAACAACCGAAACAGAAAAAATCAGTGAATTATCTGCAATAATAAATAATATTTCTGAAATTGAAAAAAACATTAATATTAGTACAGAAAATATTGCGGTATTTAAGCATATATATGATTTAATTACAAGTATATATCATATAGAACCTAGAATAATTGTAAGACAAGGTTACAATTTTAATAAAAATCACCTTTATATTTTAGAAATTGAATCAAATGTTGATACAATATTAGATGATTTAAGTATTAAGAAAAATGGCAAAATTTTAAATGTTCCAGAAGATTACATAATTGATGATTTTGAACTTCTAAGAGCATATTTAAGAGGGATGTTTATAGCTGTTGGAAGTATTAATGATCCAAAGACATCAAGATATCATTTAGAAATGATAGTAAATAATCGTGAATATGCAGAATTTATTTCAAAAAAATTAAATAAAAATAATTTAAAAAGCAAAATTATAAAGCGTGATAATAAGTATATGATATATATTAAAGAATCGGAAAAAATAAGTGATTTTCTAAGAATGATTAAGGCAAATAATGCAGTATTATATTATGAAGATATAAGAATATATAGAGACTATAAAAATATGACAAATAGGCTTAATAATTGTGAACAAGCAAACATTGATAAAATGATTCAAACTGCAAATACACAAGTTTTAGATATTGAGTTAATAGAAAAATATGGAAGTCTTGATTTATTACCAGATAAAGTAAAAGAGGTAGCAATTTATAGAAAAAAATATCCAGAAGTATCATTACTTGAACTGAGCCAAATAATTACAATCGAAACAGGTAATGAAATTACAAAATCAGGTATATATCATAGAATGAAAAAAATAAATGATCTAGCAAATAAAATAAGGGATAAACAAAAATAATATTGTTTATCCTTTTAAAATTAGAAATTATTTCCTAATTTATTTAAAAAAATAATAAAGACATATTGTTCTATTTGTAGTATAATATATGTTGGATGGAGGTATATATGGAAGAATTTTTTAAACAATTAACAAAACAAATAAAAGATTGTGAAAAAATTATATTTATGACTCATCAAAATATGGATTTAGATGGATTTGCTTCTATTTTAGCTCTATCTGAGGTAGCAGACGCATTTAAAAAAGTAAATTATATATTGATTAATAATAAATTTACAAATACTTCAATAAATAAATCATTAGATAAATTAAAATCAGAACAATTATTTTTTAATTATATCTATAAAAAAGATGTTACAAAAGTATTAACTGATAAAGCAATAATAATTGTTTTAGATGTTCATAAACCTAGTATGGTTGAAATGCCTTCCTTATTGGAAAAATGTCCAAACATTATAGTAATTGATCATCACATAAAATGTAAGCAATATATACAAAATACAGTTTTAAATTACATTAATTCAAATATGTCTAGTACTATTGAAATAATTTCTAAATACTTAAAATTTTTAAACAAAAAAGTTAATCCAATAGTTGCAACAATGATGTTAGCAGGTATGGAAATTGATACTAACTCATTTAATGTAAAAACAAACGCTTCAACATTTTCAAGTGCAGCATTTCTAATGGATATGGGTGCAGATAATATTTTAAAACAAGAACTATTAAAAGAAGATAAAGATGAATATATAATAAGACAAAAATATATTGAAAATAGCTATATGTTAAATAATAAAATAGCTATTTGTACACTTGATAATAAAATAGTTGATAATAAAATTTTAGCCCAAATTGCTGAAAATTTACTCCAATTTGATAATGTTGAAATAGCCTATGCGATTGGTTACGTAAGCAAAAATAAAGTTGGAATAAGTGCTAGATCAATTGGAAAATATAATGTAGAACCAATTATGAAAAATTTATTTGGAGGTGGACATGCTACAGAAGCAGCTACCCAAATAAAAAATGTAAATATAGAATCAGCACTCAATATGTTAATGAATGAAATTGATAAAGATGAGGTGAATTAAATGAAAGTAATATTTTTAAAAGATGTTAAAGGACAAGGAAAGAAAGATGAAATAAAAGAAGTAAGCGATGGTTACGGTAAAAACTTTTTAATCAATAAAGGCTATGCGGTTTTAGCAACACCTACAGGATTAAAAAAACTAAATAAGGAACAACAAGAACATAAAGAACAAGAAGAAATAAAAAAATCATTTGCTTTAGAACAAAAAAGTAAATTAGAAAAAGAAACTTTAAAATTTAAGGTTAAAACTGGTGAACAAGATAGAGTATTTGGAAGTGTATCATCAAAACAAATCATTTCTGAATTAAAAAAATTAGGATATAATATTGATAAAAAAATGTTTAAGACAAATGAATCATTAACATTTTTAGGATTTCACAATGTTGAAATTGAATTATATAAAGGCGTAATCGCAACATTAAAAGTACAATTAGTTAAAGAAAAATAGGTGATGTAATGTGGAAAAAATAATGCCACATAATATAGATGCAGAAAAAGCAGTATTAGGTTCAATGATTTTATCAAAGTATGCAATGCAGCGTGGAATAGAAAGTTTATCAGAAGAACTATTCTATCTTGACGCACATAAAAAAATATTTGTGGCCTTAACTGAACTTGCTAATAATAATCACGCAGTAGATATTACAACATTAACAGACGTTTTAATAAATAAAAATTGGTTAAAACAAGTTGGTGATATTGAATATATAACTGAATTATTTAATGCAGTTCCAACTGCTTATAACGTAGATGAATATATAAATATAGTAAATGAAAAAGCAATTAGAAGACGTCTAATTGAAGCAGGAACAAGTATAGTAGATTCTGCGTATCAAATTGATGATGAATTAACGGATACACTAGATGGAGCAGAAAAGAAAATATTAAGTGTCGTTAAAACAAGACAAGGAACTGAGTTTAAAAGTATTCAAGACGTTGTTTTAAAAGCCCAATCAGATTTGGAAAAATTATCTCAAAGTAAGGGTGAAGTAACTGGCCTTGCAACTAATTTCACAGAAATAGATAAAGTAACGTCAGGACTTCACGCTAATGAATTAATTATTATAGCTGCTCGTCCTGCAATGGGAAAAACCGCATTTGCTCTTAATTTAGCAACTAATATGGCAGTTACAAATAAAAAAACAGTTGCCCTTTTTAACCTGGAAATGGGTGCAGAACAATTGGTTAATCGTATGTTTTCATCTCTAGGTCAAATTGAAGGTAATAAGCTTAAAAGTGGTTATCTAGAACATAATGATTGGAAAAGAGTAGATGAGGCAGTAAGCTTACTTGCAAAATCAAATATGTATATAGATGATACGCCAGGTATTACAATTGGTGAAATAAGAGCAAAATGTAGGCGACTTGCAAGTTCAGAAAAAGGACTTGATATTGTAATTATTGACTATTTGCAATTAATTTCTGGATCTGCAAAATATGCGGGAAATCGTCAACAAGAAATTGCCGAGATTTCTCGTTCGTTAAAAACATTAGCTATGGAATTAAAAATTCCTATAATAGCGTTAGCTCAGTTATCTCGTGATGTAGAAAAACGTCAAGGTGATAAAAGACCAATTTTAAGTGATTTAAGAGAATCAGGTTCAATTGAACAAGATGCCGATATTGTTTCCTTCTTGTATCGTGATGATTACTATAACAAACCTGGAACAATTGAAGAGGATGATACAGGAGAAAAAAATATATCTATGCCAGGACTTGATTCTGAAACAAGTATTAGTGAATTTATAATTGCAAAACATCGTAATGGTCCAACTTGTACAATTAAATTATTATTCAAAAGAGATACAAGTACATTTATAGATATAGAAAATTAGGAAGTGATTATATGAAAAAATTTGGAATTGGATTCATTGTAGTAGTGCTAAGTCTTATGACATTCGTTTTAGGCTTTGATTATCGTGATAATGAAATACCAAACGAATATTATCAAGTATATTTAGACGATGAATTAATTGGAACTATAAAATCAAAAGATGAACTTGAAAATTATATAAAAAATGAAGGAGAAACAATCAAAAATAAAGTTACAGATTATCAATTTTTATTAGATTTTGAATGCAACAACGATTTAACAGAAGAAGATAAAACACGTTATAATAAAATATTGAATGACTTTAAAGATGAATATTCTTCTGAATTAAAATTACTAGAAAAAGGTAATATTATTGATAATTCAAAAACAAATTCTTTAGAAAATTGTGCAAATGGAGAATTAACTAATAATGAAAAATATTTATTAAACAATTATATTTTAAAAAATCAAATATATTTATATGCGGATCAAATTAATGAACCAAATGGCCTACAAATAAGAAAAGTTACAACATATAATAATTCATTTACTGATGCTAAAGAAATATATGAAAAAATCGCAGAAAAAAAATCATTTACAGTTAAAGGATATCAAATTTCTATAAAATCTGTTGACACAGAAACAAATGAAAACACAGTAAAAACAATTTATGTATTGAATGAAGATGTGTTTAAAAAAGCTGTAGAATCAATGATTAAAACATACTTAGGTGAAGATGATTACAAAGCATATTATGATGAAACTCAAACAAAAATAGAAACAGTAGGTTACTATATAAATAATGTTTATGTAGAAGAAAATATAACTATAAAAGAGATGCAGATACCTGTAGATGAAGTAATATATATGGATGATGTAACACTTGCTTCATATCTATTATTTGGAACTACTGATAAACAAAGAACATATGTAGTACAAGAGGGAGATACTATTAGTTCAATAGCCCTTAATAATAAAATTAGTACATCAGAATTTTTAATATCTAATAGACAATTTAAAAGCGAATCAAGCCTTTTATTTGCCGGTCAAGAAGTAGTAATAGGTGTTACTGATCCTCAAATAAAGGTAGTTGTTGAAAAAGAAGTTAGAGAAGATGTTGAAAGTAAATACAATACTACAGAAAGAATAAATCCAGACAAAGTTATAGGTGACGATAGCGTTGTTCAAAAAGGTGAAAATGGTATATTAAGAGTTAGTCGTTTAACTAAAACAGTTAATGGTGATGTTATAAGCGTTGAACCAGTTGGCGAAAATGAAGTATTAAAATACCCAGTAGATGAAGTAATTGAACGTGGTGGAAAAGCTGTTCCAAACGTAGGAACATTAACAAATTGGGCTTGGCCAACAAATCAAGGTTATATGATTACATCTTATTATCAATGGAGAATTAGTCCAATTACCGGAAAACGTGAATTCCATACAGGTCTTGATATAGCAGGAACAGGTTATAGATCACCAATATATGCAGCAAATAATGGTACTGTCATAACTGCCGGATGGAGTTCTGGTGGATGGGGTAACTATGTTGTAATAAATCATAATAATGGATATTATACAATGTATGCTCATATGGATCAACAAATTGTTAAAGTTGGTCAAACAGTTGCAAAAGGTACTGTCATTGGTTATATGGGACATACTGGATGGGCAACTGGAGACCATGTACATTTTGAGGTATGGCACGGTGGAGAATGGCAACGTATTAATCCACTAGAAATATATCAATAATGAAAGTATGTGTATTATCAAGCGGTAGTGGAGGAAATTGTACCTTGATCGAAAGTGGAAAAACAAAAATACTTGTCGATTTAGGTACTTCTTCACTTTATGCCGAAAAAAGATTACGTGAAATCAATATCGAACCTGAAGAAATTGATGGAATTTTTATAACTCATACCCACGTTGACCATATTAAAGGAATAAAAGTATTTTTAAAAAAATATAACACTAAGTTATATTTAAGTGAAATAATTTTAAAGGAAATATATAATGAAATTAAACCACAAAATTATGAAATAATTGATAGTGAAATTAATTTAAATGATTTTAATGTTACAATGTTTAAAATATCGCATGACACAGAAGATGCTAATGGATTTATATTTGAATCAAACGGTAGAAGTGTTGTATATGTAACCGATACAGGATATTTGAATATACGAAATCATAAATTATTAACCAATAGAAATATGTATGTATTTGAAAGTAATCACGATGTCGAAATGTTAATGAATGGACATTATCCATATCATATCAAACAAAGAATTTTAGGTGATAAAGGACATTTATCAAACAAAGATTCAGCATATTATTTATCAAAATTTGTTGGTAATAATACAAAATGTGTTATTCTTGCCCATTTAAGTAAAGACAATAATACCAAAGAACTTGCTTTAGAAACATTACAAGACTGTTTAAAAAAATGTAATAAAGATGTTGAAAAAATCCTAATAGCAGAACAAGACAAAAGAACTGAGTTGATTGAAGTATGATAAAAGTACTTTGTGTTGGAAAAATAAAGGAAAAGTTTTTTAAAGATGCAATAGCTGAATATCAAAAAAGATTATCTAAATATACAAAATTAGAAATTATCGAAGTAGAAGATATAAACTTACCAAATATCATAGATATAAAGAAAAAAGAAGCAGAATTATTAGAAAAATATATAGGACCGAAAGATTATTTAATAACTTTGGAAATCGATGGAAAACAAATTTCTTCTTTAGAACTATCTAAAAAGTTATCCACAACTTTAATAGAAAATTCTAATATAATTTTTCTAATAGGTGGTTCTTATGGAATAGCAGAATCAATAAAAAATAGGAGTAATTATGCATTGTCTTTTTCAAAAATGACTTTTCCACATCAATTATTTAGAGTGATTTTATTAGAACAAATATACCGTTCATATAAAATAATGAATAATGAAAGCTATCATAAATAAGTTTTTGCACTATATATGTGTAAAACTTTTTTTTTATATCAAAAAAATAATATACTGAAATCTAATTTTTAAACATCAGTTGTGCAAAACTATGCAGAAATAATTAATAATAATTTTTAAAAATCTTAATTATAAACAAAATATGTGCAAAACTATAATAAAATTACAAAAAAATACTGAAATAATCAGTATTAATTTTCTAACGTGTTTAAAAGTACTGGAACAACTTGTTTTTTTCTAGAAACAACACCAGGTAAGAATGAACCCTCTTCCAAGTTATCAACATTAAAACATTTTGCAAGTACATCGCGAGCAGATTTATTGAAAAATATATATGAACCATTTTCAATAACATCTGTAACAAAGAATGCAACTAAATAATATTCTTCTTTTGAACATATATTTTCAATTGTATTGATATAATTTTCTTTTTTATCTAAAATTTCGTCAACACTAACTGTTGAAAATTGTCCTATTCCTAATTTTAAATTATTACAAGGATAATTCTTAAAATCAGTATAAATAACATCTTCTTCAGTTTTACCTTCTAGAGAAGCTCCTGCTTTAATCATTTGCTTTCCGTAAACTTTATAATCAACACCAGCAATTGCTGCAAGTATTGGTACTATTTCACGGTCTATATCGGTAGTAGTTGGTGAAGTTAATATTAATGTATCAGATAATATTCCAGACAACATTAATCCAGCAATATCCTTTGGAATTTCAATGTTGTTTTCTTTATACATTAAGTAAAGAATTGTATTTGTACTTCCAACAGGCATATTTCTAAAATTAATTGGAGCAGTTGTACCAATATTTCCAATATTATGGTGATCAATTACCTCAACAATTTCAGCTTCTTCAATTCCAACTGCACTTTGCATATATGAATTGTGATCAACTAATATACATTGTTTACGTTTGTGATCAGCTATGTCACTAAGTCTTAACATTCCTAAACATTTATTATGTTTATCAACAACTGGGTAATTAGTATATTTTACTTTGTTAGCAATTTCTAAACAACTATTTAATTCATCATTTTGATTAAAACATACTATATCATCAGTCATCATCGCATTTTTAAGATAGTTGCATAAACTAATCATATTTGCTGCTTTAAATGTATCGTATTCAGTAGAAATAATATTGATATTATTTTTCTTAGCTAGTTCTAAGCATTTTTCATTTAAACTAAATCCACCAGTTAATATAACTAATTTTAATTTTTTGTTTAAAACATATTCTAAAATATCATTTCTATTTCCAACAATTAAAATAGTATCATTATCAATTGTAACATCGTTTATAAATGTATTTGTTTCATAAGATGCAACTAAAATATTTCCCTTTAGTTCTGTATCAAATTTACAAATTTCCTTTCCCTTTAAAGCTTCAACAATATTATCATAAGATGAATCTAAGAATTTGTCAGAATTAAAAATTTCTTCCTTAGCTATATTTTTCATACCAATCATACCAACAAAATCTTGATTATCATTAACAATTGGTAACATAGTAACACCTAATTCACACATTTTTAAATAACATTTATATATAGAATTCTGTGCATTAATAAAATAATCTTTATGATAATTTACATCTTTAATTTCGACTTTAACATCATTTAGATATCTAGGCTCTGAAACATTAAAATAATCAAGTACAAACTTACTTTCAGGATTTGTATCACTTAATATTCTAGGTTCAGTATTAAAACCTAATTTGTTTTTTAAATAAGATAACGATATCGCTGCCGCAACACTATCAGTATCTGGCTTGCGATGTCCAAATATATAAATTTTTTCATTTTCCATAAAATACCTCCATTACATACTAATCATTATATCATTTAACAAATTTGATGTAAATTAAAAATAAATAAGTATATATATATATAATAAAAAATGATATAATAAAATGCATTGGAATAAAAAAATATTTTTGACTCAAACTATTGATAGAAAGTGGGGAATTTATGAAATCAACTGGTGTAATAAGAAGAATAGATGAATTAGGTCGAATCGTTATTCCAAAAGAAATCAGAAAAAGTCTAAGAATACATGAAGGAGATAGCATAGAAATATATACTGACAATAATGAAAATATCGTTTTAAAAAAATATTCAAATATAGATTCTAGAAACGATATAGCAAAAATACTCATAAAAGAGATAAATAAATATTTAAAACATGATGTATTAATAACAGATCAAGATAAAATAATAGCGGTTGAAGGAAGCATAAAAAAGGATTACTTAGATAAAGAATTAAATTCAAAATTTACTAGTGAATTTATAAATAAAAAAAATGACTTTGAAGACAAAAAAAATATTCAAATAATTGATAATAAAAATCTAGAAGGCTATTTTATTATTAAACCATTAAATATAGATGGAATTAATTCTGGATTTATAATTATTTATTCTAAAGATACAAAATTTACTATAGATAATGATAATTTTATTCAATTTATAGCGTCTTTTTTTACAAAATATCTTGAAGAATAAAAATAAAAATGATATAATACACCTGATTTGTTAAAAACTGTGATGGAAAGAAAAATAATTAGATTTTAAAGAGAGTCTATATTTGGTGTGAATAGATATTGATAATTATTTCGAATGGTTCCTTGAGTTGCTTAATCGATATTTAGATTAAGACGTTTAATGCGTTAAATTATTAAGATATAGTAAAACACTATAAATAAGGTGGTACCGCGGTAATTTCGCCCTTAATTATGGTGTTTTTTTTGTTTAGGAGGATATTTTATGAGAGAATTTTCTAAAATAAGTTTTGAACAATTTAAAAAAGATGTTTGTGATGATAAAAAATTATATGAAGAATATAATTTACCAAAAAGACAAACAAAAAATAGTGCAGGATATGATTTTGAATCATTAACTGATTTTACTTTAAAACCAAATGAATCAAAAAAAATACCTTTAGGAATTAAAGTAAAAATGAATGAAGATGAATTTCTTATGATAGTAGTAAGAAGTAGCCTAGGATTTAAGTATAATGTACGGATGTGTAATCAAGTTGGAATTATTGATAGCGATTACTTTGATAATCCAGATAATGAAGGACATTTATTTATTAAATTATATAATGAAGGAAATGAAGAATTTTGTGTTAAAAAACATGATCGTTTATGTCAAGGAATATTCACTAAATTTTTAACAGTTTCAAATGAAGAAGAAATAAAAAATACAAGAACTAATGGATTTGGTTCTACTAATAAAGGAGAATAAATATGGAAAAGAAAAAATTTTATATTGCAACAGCAATCGCGTACACTTCTGCAAAACCACATTTAGGAAATACTTATGAAATTGTCTTAGCTGATGCGATAGCTCGTTACAAAAGATTAACAGGATACGATGTATATTTTCAAACAGGAACAGATGAACATGGTCAAAAAATAGAGGAAAAAGCTATTCAAAATAATAAAGAACCACAGGAATATGTAGATGAAATGTCACTTGAAGTTAGAAGAATATGGGATTCTATGAACACAAGTTATGATAAATTTGTACGTACAACTTCCCCTAGTCACGAAAAAGTTGTTGAAAAAGTATTTAAAAAATTATATGATCAAGGTGATATATATAAAGGATTCTATGAAGGTTTATATTGTACACCATGTGAGTCATTTTTTACTGAATCACAACTTGTAGATGGATTATGTCCTGATTGCGGAAGAGAAGTACATAGTGAAAAAGAAGAAGCATATTTTTTTAAATTAAGTAACTATACAAAACGTTTAGAACAATACCTAGATGAACACCCAGATTTTATTGAACCAATTTCTAGAAAAAATGAAATTGTCAATAATTTTATAAAACCAGGAGTTCAAGATTTATGTGTTTCAAGAACAACATTCAAATGGGGAATACCAGTTAGCTTTGATCCAAAACACGTAGTATATGTTTGGCTTGATGCGTTACTAAACTATATTACATTTTTAGGATATGATATAGATTCAGAATCAGAAGAATTTAAAAAATACTGGCCTTGTGATTTACATTTAATAGGAAAAGATATTTTGCGTTTTCATACAATTTATTGGCCAATTATTCTAATGGCACTAGATTTACCATTACCTAAAAAAATATTTGGACATCCTTGGTTATTATTTGGAAATGATAAAATGAGTAAATCAAAAGGAAATATTGTTTATGCCGATTCTCTAGCAAGCATTTTTGGAGTAGATGCGGTAAGATATTATTTATTACATGAAATACCATATTCTAATGATGGAAATTATACTAATGAATTACTAATTGAAAGATATAATTCAGATTTAGCAAATGTTTTAGGAAATTTGGTCAATAGAACAATAAGTATGGCTCATAAATATTTTAATGGTGAAGTATTAGAACCAAATTGTAAAGAAAATATTGATGATGAGTTAATTAACTTAGTACTTAATGCTAATAACATTGTAGAAGAAAAAATGAATAGCTATCACGTTGCAGAAGCAATTGACGCAATTTTTGATATTTTTAAAAGATCAAACAAATATATAGATGAAACAACACCTTGGATTTTAGCTAAAGATGAAAGCAAAAAAGATAGACTTGCAACTGTAATTTACAATATTCTAGAATCAATTCGTCACGGTGCAGTGTTGTTGCAAGCATTTTTACCTGAAACGTCTAAACAAATATTTCATCAGTTAAATACACAAAATAATCAATATGAATCTATTAAAGATTTTAATGGAATGGATATTGGAATTCATTTAAACGAGGCTCATCCATTATTTGAAAGAATAGATAAAAATGACATATTAGACAAAATAACGACAAAATAAAATATAAATTTTATGTAAAATGATGTAAAATGTCGATAACAAAACGCAAATAATGTTTGAAATATATAATAAAAATTGGTATAGTAAATATGTTGTCTAAAAAAGAATAGAAGAGGGATAGAATGATAGAAAAAGGAAAACAACATAAAGTAATATTATTACCTTATGCTGTACTATTTTTATTAATATTAGGTAGTGTTTTAGTTGATTTTAAAATTATAGATATCTTATACCTATTTGCTTTAATACTATTTTTGGTTAAATATTTACGTATTAAACATAGTTAAAAAGGTAATTTTATTAAAAGATAATTAAAAATTTTATTGTACAAAGTCATAGTAAAAACTATGATTTTTTGTTATACTTAATACAAGAGGTGATAATATGATAATTGACTCACATTGTCATTTAAGTCATAACGATTACGAAAATGTAGAACAAATAATAAAAAATATGGAAGGAAATATAATGATTGCTAGTGGAGCAGATGCTGAATCCAATAAAGATGTAGTAAGTTTATGCAAAAATTATAATAATATATATGGAGTAATAGGAATTCATCCAACAGAGATAACAAACAACATAGAAGACGATTTAAAATATATAGAGAAACATATTAATGATAAACATATAGTTGGTATTGGTGAAATTGGTCTAGATTATCATTATGAATGTGATAAAGATTTGCAAAAAAAGATTTTTATTAGACAAATAAGAATAGCTAAAAAATATAATAAACCAATTGTTATTCATACTAGGGACGCTATTAAGGATACTTATGATATTTTAGAAAGCGAATTAGCTTATGATGTGCCTATTTATATACATTGTTTTTCAGAAAGCCTAGAAATGGCCAAACTATTTGTAAAAAAAGGTGCAAAATTAGGAGTTGGGGGTATTGTAACCTTTAAAAACGCAAAAAAAATAGTAGAGGTTGTAGAAAATATTTCGCTTGAACATATATTATTAGAGACAGATAGTCCGTATTTAGCGCCAGTTCCACTAAGAGGAACTAAAAACGAACCGAAAAATGTTTATTTAGTTGCACAAAAAATTGCGGAATTAAAAAATATGAGTATAGAGAAAGTCATAGCTACAACTACTGCTAATTCTAAGTCACAATTTGACTTATAATGAATAGTATGTTATAATTTCTTTAGCACTTGCAACAAATTGAGGTGAAATATGAATATATTTTTAATACAAGTAATTGGTAACTTTGTAAACTTTTTAACAGTAACAATATTATCATTATTTGGAATGTTAAATAGTGTTGATACTGAAATTAAAAATTCCGATGTAACAAAAAATTCATACATCGAAAATCAAACAATAAATTATTCTACTGTATATCAATATAATTCTAAAATACCATCTAATATTAGTAGAGTGCTTGTAAAAGGTGAAGATGGAATTGTATATGTAAATAATTATGATAATACTCAAATTATTTTAAAAGAAGTAGTAAATGAAATAGTTGAAGTAGGAACTGGTGCACAAGGTATGTTTCAAGGAAGATTAACAGGGTATGGTCCTGATTGTCCTGGATGTAGTAGTGTTGGAAATGTTTCGTGTAGAACAAAAGAAGGATTAAATCATAGTTTAATAAATAATGGTATAACATATACTGATCAAGAATATGGTGAGGTGAGAATTTTAGCAGCAGCAACAAGTGCTTTTCCATGTGGAACAATAATAGCCGTCGATAATGGAATTCTAACACCATTTTACGCTATAGTTCTTGATTCTGGATATGATATGAGAAATGCTTGGCAAAATGGTAATGTTTGGTTTGATTTGGCATTTGAGTCACAAGCAAGTGTAACAAATGTATCAAATAAAACAGCATTATTTAGTGTACAAAGATGGGGTTGGTAAAAAAGTTCTGTAAGAACTTTTTTTTGTCAACTATACATTTTTATTATAAAATATATATGAATTATAAAAATGTTTATATATTTTTCTTTAAAATAAAGGTATAATAATATCGGATGTGATTAAATGCAAATAAAAGAATTAAAAAATTTAATGGAAGCATCAAATTTTAATTTTAAGAAAAAATTTGGTCAAAATTTTATCATTGATGAAAATATAATTAAATCTATAATAACTAAGTCTGATATAGATGAAAATACATTAGTTATAGAAATTGGTGTAGGAGCTGGTGCATTAACTATTGGATTATCACAATTTGCTAAAAATGTGCTATGTTATGAAATAGACGAAACATTAAAACAGGTTCTTGATGTAACTTTAAAAAATGAAAAAAATGTAGATATTATATATAAAGACTTTCTACAAGCTGATATAAAAAATGATATAAAAAAATATGAATACAAAAAAATATATGTAATTGCTAATTTACCATATTACATAACAACTCCAATTATTATGCGAATAATTGAAAGCAAAATTGGTGTTGATAAAATAGTAGTAATGGTTCAAAAAGAAGTTGGTGATCGATTTAAGGCAAGACCAAATACAAAAGATTATAATTCTTTGTCAGTGTTTTTAAATTATTATTTTGACATAAAAAAACTTCTTGATGTAAGTAGAAACGTATTTATGCCAAAACCTAATGTTGATAGTATAGTTGTTGAATTTAAGAAAAAAGAGAATATATATAAGGTAAAAAATGAAGATTTCTTTTTTAGACTTATAAGAGATAGTTTTGTACAAAAAAGGAAAACAATAAGAAATAATCTAAAAGGATACGATTTAGATAAAATAGAAACAGTTTTAAAAAAACATAATTTCGATTTAAGCGTAAGAGCTGAACAATTACCAATAGAAGTTTTTGTAGAATTGGCAAATTATTTATGTGAGGAGTAGTTATATGGAAAAATTATCTTATTACTATAATATATTATATGAAAATGATTTATTTAGAACTGAAACAAATAATACAATATACGAGGAATGGTTAGAAAATAATTATCCTCCATATGATAAATTAAAAAAATCATATAAAATAATTTGTTCAATTCTTGCAACATTGGTTGCTGCTGGGATAAGTATAAGCATCATAAATAAACAGGAAGACTTCATTTTTTTATATACTACACTTGGTATATTAACAGCACTTGCAATTAAAATAATAAATGATTCAAAAAAAGAACATTTTGTAGATGAATACTTTTTAGATAAAGAAGATGTTCTAAATAAAATTTATGAAAATGAATATATACAAGACAAAAAAATTATAAATGTTGAACATCACAAAAAGGAACAAAAAAACAATTTTTATTCTGCTATAGACAATTTTTATAATACCGCAAATGAATACAATAATAAATATGAAATTCCAATATTTTTATCAGAATTAGAATATAAATATTTATTTGAATTTTTAAAACAATCTTTAGATAAAAAGACAATCAACACATTTACTAATTATAATGCTTTATTTTTAGATTTATTAAATAGAACGTATGCAAAATGTCTATATAATGGTAAAAGTATTGAGATAAATGATTTTATAGAAGAACTTTATAATATAGATGAAAGTGAAGAATTCAAAAATGAAATAAAAATATTCAAAAATAGAATGAATATTTCTATGAGTGGACATGAATGTAATGTATATAATATTTCAGGACGAGGTAAAAAATAATATATGATAAATAAAACATGGGATCCAATTCTTGAAAAAGAATTTAAAAGTGATTATTTTAAAAAATTGGGTATATTTGTTAATAATGAATATAAACATAAAATAGTATATCCAGAATATGCACATATTTTTGATTGTCTAAGATATACAGATTATTCTGATGTAAAGGTTGTAATAATAGGACAAGATCCATATCATGGAGAGTCTGAGGCACATGGATTATGTTTTTCAGTAAGAGATGGTGTTCCAAGACCACCGTCACTTAATAATATTTTTAAAGAATTATACAATGATTTAGGAATCACAAAGGTTGATAACGATTTAACATCTTGGGCTAGACAAGGCGTATTACTTCTTAATTCTATTATGACAGTTGTGAAAGATCATCCTTTATCGCATAAAGATAAGGGTTGGGAAATATTTACTGATAATATAATTAGGTATTTAAATAATAGAGAAAAACCAATTGTATTTGTTTTGTGGGGAAGCTATGCGAGAAGCAAAAAAGAATTAATTACTAATAAAAAGCATTTAATAATAGAGTCAGTACATCCTTCGCCCTTATCAGCAAATCGTGGATTTTTCGGAAGCAAACCTTTTTCTAAAATTAATAATTTTTTAATAAGTCAAAATATGGAACCAATCGACTGGTCTGATGGTAAAAAAGCTATTGAAAAATAGTCTTTTTTGTAATAAAATTATAATGTGGGGTGATAATGTGGAAAACGCATATAAATATATTCTTGAAAAATTAGATTTACATTATGGAGAAAATGTAGTTGTTGCAGTGTCAGGTGGACCTGATTCGATGGCCCTTTTGCATCTTCTAACAAGAGTGAAAAAAGCCTTAGATATAAATGTAGTTTGTGCTCATGTAAATCATAATGTTAGACGTGAAAGTGATGACGAATTAATTTTTGTAAATAAATTTTGTATGCAACATGGTGTAATTTTTGAAAGTATGAAAATTGAAGACTATGGTGATGATAATTTTCACAATGAAGCAAGAACTAAAAGATATACTTATTTCAAAGAAATTGTAAAAAAATATAATGCAAGATATTTGTTTACAGCTCATCATGGTGATGATTTAATGGAAACTATTTTAATGCGAATAGTGAGAGGTTCAACATTAAGAGGTTACAGTGGATTTTCAGAATATCTAAAAACACCAGATTATACAATTGTAAGACCCCTAATTCAAGTAACAAAAGAAGAAATTGCAAAATATGATAAGCAACATAAAATATCTTATGTTATAGATGGTTCTAATTTAAAGGATGTATATACTAGAAATAGATATAGAAAATATATTGTTCCTGAATTTAAAAAAGAGGATAAAAATGTTCATACTAAATTTTATAAATTTAGTAAAACACTACTTGAATATAATGATTACATTAATTCACAAGTAGAAAAAAAATTAAAAAAAATATATGTACAAGGAATGTTAGATATAGATTTATTTCTAAAAGAAGAGCATATAATTCAAACAAAAATAATATATTATATTTTGGAAAATATTTATCAAGATGATCTTATGCTTATAACTGATCATCATGTTGATTTAATTCATAATTTGATTACATCAAAGAAAGCAAATACATCTATATATTTACCAAATGGTGTTAAAGCAATCAAAACATATAGTTCAGTAGTATTTACGTTTGAAGATATAAAACAAAATGAATATGAAATTGAAATGTTTGATTTTGTAAATCTTCCAAATGGTAAAAATATAGAAAAAGTTAATAAAACAACTCTAACAGACAATAACGTATGCTTTTTATCTAGTAGCGAAGTTAAGTTACCATTACATGTAAGAAGTAGAAAAAATGGCGATAAAATGAGTGTAAAGGGAATGTTAGGTAGTAAAAAAATTAATGATATATTTATTGATTCAAAAATAAGTACAAAAGAAAGAGATTTATGGCCAGTTGTAATTGACTCAAATGGAGTAATTGTTTGGTTACCTGGTTTAAAAAAATCAAAATTTGACAAAACAAAAGAAGAAAAGTATGATATAATACTTAAGTACTATTAAAAGGAGGAAAAAAATGAATAAAAAAACAGCAAAGAAGGGAATATTATCATATACATTTTTGATTCTATTTATTTTAGTAATATTTTATTTAGTTAATGTAATGAATCAGAAGATAGAATATATTACTTACGATGAGTTTATTGAAAATATTGAATCAAATAATATTGAAGAAATAGAGGTAACACCAAAAAATCGTGCGAATGTCTATGAAATTACTGGAAAAATGAAAAATTCAAAAGATGATGAAAGTTTCTTTGTAAGAATACCTTTATCAGATGTTGTAATTGATAGAGTAATGCAGTTAGGAGAAGCCGGAAGTTTTAAATTAGACGTTAATACAGATCCTGAATCAAGCACATTATTATTATTTATTATTAATGTATTACCAATGGTTATATTAATAGGATTTGCCTTCTTCTTTATTACAAGACAAATGGGTTCTGCAAATAAATCTATGGATTTCGGAAAAAGTCGTGCAAGATTAAGTGAAGATAATAAGAAAGTATCTTTTAAAGATGTTGCAGGATTATCAGAAGAAAAAGAAGAAGTTCAAGAATTAATTGATTTCTTGAAAAATCCTAAAAAATTTGAGTCAATGGGAGCCAGAATTCCAAAAGGAGTATTGTTAGTAGGTCCTCCAGGAACAGGAAAAACATTGCTTGCAAGAGCAGTTGCTGGCGAAGCAAATGTACCATTCTATTTTATTAGTGGTTCTGATTTCGTTGAATTGTTTGTTGGTGTTGGAGCATCACGTGTTCGTGATATGTTTAAACAAGCTAAACACAACGCCCCATGCTTAATTTTTATCGATGAAATTGATGCTGTAGGACGTCAAAGAGGCGCAGGACTTGGTGGAGGACACGATGAACGTGAACAAACACTAAATCAATTATTAACAGAAATGGATGGATTTGGAGCAAATGAAGGTATTATTATAATAGCAGCAACAAACCGTCCAGATGTACTAGATCCAGCACTTTTGAGACCAGGTAGATTCGATCGCCAGGTAACAGTAAATTTACCAGACGCAAAAGGTCGTGAAGAAATACTAGAAGTTCACGCTAAAAACAAAACATTTGCAAATGATGTAAATTTAAAAAATATTGCAAAGAGAACTGTTGGATTAAGTGGAGCAGATTTAGAGAATTTATTAAATGAAGCAGCTTTACTAACAGTAAGACGTAATAAAAAAGCAATAACAATGGAAGAAATTGATGAAGCACACGATCGTGTATTAATGGGACCTGCAAAAAAATCTCATAAATATACAGATTCAGAAAAAAGAGTTGTTGCATATCACGAAGCAGGACATGCTGTTGTTGGTCTAAAATTAGATGGTGCAAATGACGTTCAAAAAATTACAATTATTCCAAGAGGTGCAGCAGGTGGATATAACCTTATGATGCCAAAAGAGGAGACATATCTTTCAACTAAAAAAGAATTACTTGAAACAATAAGTGGTCTATTAGGTGGAAGAGTCGCTGAAGAAATTGTATTTAATGAAATGACAACTGGAGCACATAATGATTTTGAAAAGGCAACAAAAATTGCTCGTGCAATGGTAACTGAATATGGTATGAGTAGTTTAGGACCTGTTCAATTCGAACATCAAGAATCAAGTGTATTTTTAGGTCGTGATTATAATAAGAGTAGAAATTTCTCAAGTCAAGTAGCATATCAAATCGATGAAGAAATTAGAAAAATTATTGGCGAACAATATGAAGTAACTAAAAAAATAATTAGTCAAAATATGGATTTATTAAAGTTAATTGCAGAAACTTTATTAGAATATGAAACAATTACTAAAGAACAAATTGACTATTTAGTTGAACATGGAAAAATGCCAAAAGATGATGAAGAAAATTCTAAACCGTCTAAATCATATAGCGATATGACAGTTGCTGAACTAAAAGAAATTGCAAAAGAAAAAGAAATAAAAGGTTATTCAAAAATGACTAAAGAAGAGTTACTTGATGCTCTTAAAGAAGATGAAATTTAATATTTCATTTTTTTTGATTTTTCTTTGATTTTAATAGATTTTATTATCAATATATGATAAAATGTTATAAGAGTTATGTTAGAAAATGGTGAGTTTATGGGAAAAATAATAGCGCTTGTTAATCAAAAAGGTGGAGTAGGAAAAACTACTTCTAGTATAAATTTGGCGGCATCTTTAGGTGTTCTTAGAAAAAGAGTTTTATTAGTCGATCTAGATCCTCAAGGTAATGCTTCAACTGGTGTTGGAATTGATAAAGGAGATATTAAAAATGGTGTTTACAATTTAATGATAGATGAGTGTAGCATTGAAGACGCAATTGTAAAAACAAAATTTAAAAATCTTTATGTGATACCTGCATCAATTAATCTTGCTGGTATTGATATTGAACTTATGGACAAAAGCCATGAAGATAAAGAATTCAATAGAAATACACAATTAAAAAAACATTTAGATAGTATTAAAGAACACTTTGATTATATAATAATAGATTGTCCTCCATCACTTGGAATATTAACAACTAATGCTCTAACCGCATCTGATTCGGTTATTATTCCCGTTCAATGTGAATTTTTCGCACTAGAAGGAATTATGCAATTAGTTGCAACAATTATGATGGCACAAAAAACATATAATCCAAATTTACAAATTGAAGGTGTACTTTTAACAATGCTAAACAGTTGTACAAATTTAGGACTTGAAGTAGTAGAGGAAGTAAAAAGTTATTTTAAAGAAAGAGTATATGATACAATTATTCCAAGACTTGTAAGACTTTCAGAAGCACCAAGTCACGGAAAACCTATAATTGCTTATGATCCACATAGTCGTGGAACAGAAGCATACTTAAATTTAGCTAAGGAAGTGATTAGTAGAAATGGAAACTAAGAAAAAAGCTTTAGGTAGAGGTTTAGAACAATTATTTAATTCAGAAAATCTTGATTTAGATATAAATAATATTCAAAAATTAGAAAGTAAATTATACGAATCATCAAATAAAGAAGATATTGTAGAAGTTAATTTAGACGAATTACGTGCAAATCCATATCAACCAAGAAAAGTATTTAATGATGAAGCATTACAAGAATTGGCTGCATCAATAAAAGAACATGGTGTATTTCAACCTATTATAGTAAAAAAGAGTATAAAAGGTTATGAAATAATTGCTGGTGAAAGAAGAGTTAGAGCAAGTAAACTAGCTGGATTAACAAAAATACCAGCAATTGTTAGAAATTTAACTGATGAACTTATGATGGAAATTGCACTACTTGAAAATCTTCAAAGAGAAAACCTAAATTGCATTGAAGAAGCATTAGCTTATAAATCAATGATAACAACATTAGGTTTAACACAAGAATCATTAGCAACAAAAGTAGGAAAAAGTCGTAGTCATATAACAAATATGTTAGGATTATTACGCTTACCACAAAGTGTTCAAGATATGGTTTCAAGTGGAAACTTGTCAATGGGTCATGCAAGAGTTTTAAGTAAAATAGAGGATAATGATAAAATAGTAGAACTTGCTAACAAAATTGTAAACGAAAAATTAGCAGTTAGAGATATTGAACAAATATCAGAAAGTGATGATATAGAAAAAAAAGTAAAAATTACAAGACAAAAAAATCCATCTAATGAAAATTACAAATATGTAGAAAATTTGTTAAGAGAAAAATATGATTCAAAAGTAAAAATTAAAGATAAAAAAATTGAAATTGGATTTACAAGTTCTGCAGATTTAAATCGTATATTAGAAATTATGGATATAAAAGGATAGTGATTAAAATGGACATTTTAGATAAAATTTTAGTAAAAGAAGTAGTTACACCTGTTTTAATAATATTTTTTAGTGTTATTCTTTATAAAATAATTGAAAGAATTATAAAAAAAGCATTTGCTATAAGAGTACGAAAAACAAATCAAAAGAGACAGGAAACATTAGTAAGTATAATTAATAATGTTATTAAATATTTTATAATTATAGTTGCATTGTTAATGATTTTAGATGTGTTTGGAATTGATACTAAAACACTTGTAACTTCACTTGGTGTTGTTGGTCTTGTAGCAGGTTTAGCTGTTCAAGATTTGTTAAAAGATTTTATATCTGGAATGTCAATTATTTTTGAAAACCAATTCTATGTAGGTGATACAATTGAAGTTAACGGTTTTAAAGGAGAGGTTATCCATTTAGGTCTTAAAACAACAAAATTAAAATCATATACTGGAGAAGTAAAAATCATTGCAAATCGTAATATTACAGAAGTAGTTAATTACAATTTAGCCAATTCACTAGCAATTGTCGATTTTCAAATTGCTTACGAAGATAATAATGAAAAGGCAGAAGAAATATTAAAACAATTATGTAAAAAATTAACCAATGAATTAAAAAATATAAAAGGATCTGTAAATTTATTAGGTATAACAAAATTAGATTCATCTGGTGTTGAATACCGTATTACAGTTGAAACTGTTCCACTTAAACATTATGAAATTGAAAGAGAAATATTAAAAGCAGTAAAACTTGAATTAGAACAAAATAATATAACAATACCATATCCACAGTTGGTGATTCATAATGAATAAAGAGTATAAATTAGGAAGTATTGTTGTTATGAAAAAACAACATCCATGTGGAACTAACGAATGGGAAATAACAAGAGTTGGTGCAGATATTAAAATAAAATGTATCGGTTGTGGTAGATCTATAATGTTACCTAGAGTGGAGTTTAATAAAAAATTAAAAAAAGTAATTACATTTTAAAAAGGAAGGATAGAAAATATTATACTTTGTATATATTTGAGTGAGTATTATGAATAAAAAGAAGAAATCAATATTTTTAGGTCCAGTAATTATGATTATAATATTAATTGCAATAATTATGATTGCAAGCGCAATCTTTTCTATATTCCAAGTGGGCGGACAAGTAACTAGTATTTCTAATGGTACACTTGAAACATCTTTAGTTACTGTTAATAATTTACTAAGTAGTGCAGGTATAAAATTTATTTTAAGTAATGCCATTACAAATTTTCAAAAATTATCACCTGTTATTTTACTAATAATAGTCTTATTAGGAATTGGTATATGTGAAAAGAGTGGTTTATTTAAAATTGTTTTTAGTAAATTAAAAAAAGTTCCAACTCCAACACTTATATTTTTTACAATATTCTTAAGTGTTATTTCATCTATTATTGGTGAAAATAGTTTTATAATTTTAATTCCGGTAGTAGGTATTGCTTATAAGTATGCGAATAGAAACGCTATGATGGGTATTTTAATTTCTTTTATATCAATTTGTTTAGGGTATGGATTTGGATTAATATTCAATTATGATGATTATCTACTTGGAACATTAACAGCCGCTTCTGCAAGTTTGGATGTTGATAAAAATTATAAATATCAACTATTATCAAATATCTATATGTTAATAGCGTTTACTTTTATTTTTTCAGTACTTGGTTCAATCATAATTAATGCCTTTTTAGTTCCAAAGTTTGAAATAATAAAGAAATATGGAAAGGAAGAAACAATTGAATCCAAGAAGGGACTACTTTTTTCAACAATAGCATTTGTTGTAATGTTACTTATTGTTGTATATATGATTATTCCAGGTCTTCCTGGATCAGGACTATTATTAGATAAGAATTCAAATATTTATATTGCTCAGTTATTTTCAAATAATTCTCCATTCTCTAATTCATTAATATTTATATTTAGTATAATTATGATGGTTTGTGGATTAATATATGGCCGTATTTCTGGAAATATAAAAAATACAAATGAGTTTAGTATAGGTTTAGGATATAGTTTTGATAATTTAGGTTACGTGTTTGTATTATTATTTTTCTTTTCACAGATGATTGCATTATTAGACTGGTCAAATATAGGAACTGTTTTAGGAACTATTATAATTGATAAAATAAGTCTATTACAATTATCTGGAGTATTATTAATTATAATTTTCTTTTTAGCAATAGTCTTTATAGGAATTTTTATTCCATCAACATTAACAAAATGGACAATTGCATCACCAATTATCATCCCTCTTTTTATGAGAGCAAATATAACTCCAGATTTTACACAGTTTATATTTAGAGTTGCTGATGGAATTGGAAAATGTATAACACCTATGTATATATATTTCTTTATAATGATGGCGTTTATGCAAAAATATAATTACGATAATGAACATAACATTACAATTTTTGGGACACTAAAATTAATGAGTTCAACAGTATTAATATTGTCATTATTGTTATTGTTACTTTTGGTTTTGTGGTATATAATAGGTCTTCCTATGGGTCTTCAGATGTATCCAACATTATAATATAAAAAATATCAATAAAAATTTGGTATTTTTTTTTATTTATGATATAATCAAAAAAGTAAGAAAAGAGGAATTATTATGAGTTTAACAGCAGGAATTGTAGGATTACCAAATGTGGGTAAATCAACACTATTTAACGCTATAACAAAACAAAATATACTTGCTGCAAATTATCCTTTTGCAACAATTGATCCTAATGTAGGAATAGTAACTGTACCAGATGAAAGATTAGATTTTTTAAATAAATTATATGAACCAAAAAGTCTAGTTCCAACATCATTTGAATTTACTGATATTGCAGGACTTGTAAAAGGTGCATCAAGTGGAGAAGGATTAGGAAACAAATTTTTATCACATATTAGAGAAGTTGACGCAATTGTAGAGGTAGTAAGATGTTTTGAAGATTCAAATATAACACACGTTGATGGAAAAATAGATCCAGTAAGAGATATTGAAACAATAAATGCAGAACTTGCAATTGCTGATTTAGAAGTTATTGAAAATAGAATAAATAGAATTGGCAAAAAAGCAAGTATGTCAAAAGATAAAGAAACATTACTCGAAGTAGAACTTTTAAATAAATTAAAAGAAAATCTAGAAAAAAGTGTTGCAGTAAGACAAATTGAACTTACTAAAGAAGAACAAAAATTAATTAAATCATTCTGCCTTTTAACTGCAAAACCAATAATTTATATGGCAAATATTAGCGAAGAAGATTTAATAACTGGTGAAAATAAATATACAAAAATGGTAGAAGATTATGCTTCAAAAGAAAATGCTAAAGTTATTAAAGTAAGTGCGAAAATAGAATCTGAATTGTGTGAATTAAGTGATGAAGAAAAAGAAATATTTTTAAGCGATTTAGGAATAAAAGAAGCAGGACTTTCAAAACTAATAACAGCAACGTACGATTTATTAGGACTTGCTACATATTTTACTGCAGGATCTGATGAGGTTAGAGCTTGGACTTTTAAAAAAGGAATGAAAGCTCCGGAATGTGCTGGAATAATTCATACTGATTTTGAAAAAGGATTTATAAAAGCAGAAGTAATGAGCTATGCCGATTTAAAAGAACAAGGTAGTGAAAAGAAAGTAAGAGAAGCAGGAAAAATGCGTCTTGAAGGTAAAGAATACTTAATGCAAGACGGAGATATTTGTTATTTCAGATTTAATAAATAGAGTTGAAAAAAATATTAATTTGAAATATAATTAAATAGGAGGGGAAAAAATGGATTTAAAAAGTGTTTATTCAAAAGTATTTGGTTGGATGTTTATAGGATTGTTACTAACATTCTTAACTGGTTATACAATCGCAAACAATCTAAATATGTTATTATTTCTTTTTGAAGGAAATAAATGGATTATTTTTGCAATTCTAGAAATTGTTTTAGTTATTGCATTATCAGCAGGGCTTCATAAAATGAGCCCAGGTGTAGCTAAATTTTGTTTTGCCTTATATTCTATAGTTAGTGGATTTACTTTTTCATCAATTTTCTTAGTATATGAATTGGGATCAATAATTTATGTGTTTGGTATAACATCAGTTATTTTTGGAGTATTTGCTCTTATCGGACATTATACAAATGTTGATTTATCACGCTTTGGGACATATTTATTTATGGGATTATTAGGTATAATCATTTGTAGTATCATTAATATGTTTATTGGAAGCGAAGGCTTCGATATGACTATATGTGTAATAGGATTAGTAATATTCTTAGGTTATACTGCTTACGACATACAAAAAGTTAAACAATTAGTAGGTTCAATTCCTGAAGAAAATTTGGCAATATATGGTGCATTACAACTATATTTAGATTTTATTAACATTTTCTTAAAATTACTTAGATTTTTTGGAAAAGATAGAGATTAATAATGGTTTTAACCATTATTTTTTTCTAAATATAGAAAAATAGAGTAAAATAATATAGAAATAGAATAAAAATGTAAAAAATAATTTACATTTAATTTTATTTTTGTTATAATCTTAGACGAGTATTAATTTACTCCTTGCTTCCGAGGAAGCCTATAGACCAAAGGGAGGTGGAACAATGAAAAACTATGAAATTATGTTTATTGTAAAACCAACATTAAGTGAAGAAGATATTAAAAAAGTAGTAAAAAACTTTCAAGATGTAATCACAAATAATGGTGGAAAAATTACAGAAACAGTTGAAATGGGTCAAAGAGAATTAGCTTATGAAATTAAAAAATTCAAAAGCGGTTACTATTATGTAATTACACTTGAAGCAAATGATGATAAAGCTATCAAAGAATTTGATCGTTTAGCTTTAATTAGTAATGATATTATTCGTCATTTAATTACTAAATTAGAAAAATAAGAAGAGGTGTAGTTATGAATCGTGTTGAATTAGTAGGAAGATTAACTGCTAAACCAGAATTACGTTATACAGGTTCAAATTTACCTTATGCAAGATTTAGTGTTGCTATTAATAGAACATTTAATAATGCTCAGGGTGAAAGAGAAACAGATTTTATAAACATAATTGTTTGGAGAAAACAAGCTGAAAACGTATGTAATTTTTTAGATAAAGGAAGTTTAGTTTCAATAGAAGGTAGACTTCAAACAGGAAATTATACTGATAAAGATGGAAACAAAAGATATACTATGGATGTTGTAGCTGATAGTGTTCAATTCCTAGAGAGTCGTGCGCAAAGTCAGTCACGTGGTCAATCAAATTCAAACGAACCAAGTCCATATGATTATCAAAATGATAGTACAAATAATCTAAATGTTGATAATGATCCTTTTGCCGATTTTGGTGATAGCGTATCAATAGATGATAATTTCCTAGATTAATAAGGAGGAAAATATGGCAGAATTTCGTGGTAAAAGAAGAAAAAAAGTATGTCAAATGTGTGCTGGTAAAGATGTTAAATACAGTGATGTAGAAACAATAAAAAAATATATAAGTGCCGATAGAGGTAAAATATTACCTAGAAGAATTACTGGTGCTTGTGCAGAACATCAAAGACATATTGCAGTAGAAGTTAAAAAAGCTAGATTTATGGCTTTAATACCATTTGTTAAATAATAGAGGTTTAATAACTTCTATTTTTTTTGTAAATTTGTGTATAATAAAAAAAATATTGGTTTTAAATAAAATATAAATGAATTATAATAAAAATAGGATGTGATTTTCTATGAATTTGGAAGAGATTAATAACTTTATAGCTAAATTAGTTAAAAATGAGGATTTTGCACAAATGCTTGATCCGAAAAATGAAAGTATTGTTCAGGAAGCTTTTAATATTTCAAATAATTCATTAATCAGTTACCCTAATAAAATCAATAATGATATTATAAAAACATATGCAATTGTTTGCGATAATTATAAAGAAGTTATAAAGAATTTTTATAGTGAATTAGGCATACCAAAAGATGATATTAATGAATTATTTGATAATGTAGAAGAAGAAAAAAACTTAAAAAGAGCATATCACAGTGGAGCAGACGGAAAAATTCATATAAAACCATATGATGGCGAATTACAATGGTTAAGTACATTTGTTCATGAAGCTGCACATAAAATTAGAAAAAAATATGCACCAGATGCGGATAGAATGTCGTGTGAAATAGAATCAATGTTTGCAGAAGATTTGTTTTATAAATATTTAATAGATAAAGGATATGAACTACAAGATCAAAATAAAACCAGAAAAATTAATATAATTGATTTTTATAATAAAAGATTACAATTTATGAATGACAATATTGACAGAATGCACAGAGTAAATAAAGAAAAAATAGTAATAGATTTGTTAAACAAAAATATGAGGAAAAATCAAAATTATTTTTTTACATTAGAACAATATAATGATTTTAGTGAAAAAGAAAAAAATACAATGATAAAGTTTATTGAAGAACTGAGAAAAAAATATTTACCAGATTACAGTGTTCATTTTAATTTTGAAAAAATTAATGAAAGCATAATTAATAGTGATAAAGAATTAAAAATTAAAATTGATGAGTTTATAAAATTTATTAAAACTGATGAAAAAAATAATTTAAATGGTTTCAATTATAAAAATGAGAATGTTATTGACAATGATATGAATTTAGAATGTAAATATTCTTTTGTGTTTAATGATGAAGTTATTAAAAAAATTAAAACAGGTGAAATTTTTTCAAGTGCTCAAATCGATTTTAATTCCATTAATTTCAAAAAAAATTATAAACTATGTTTAAAAAATAAGGATTGTTTTATATTAGATGATTCATTTGTAAAACAATTAGCAAATGATAAAAAAAGTGGACAAGTTGGTTTAAATGATTTTAAATATATTAAAAGTTATTTTCTTCACGGAGGTAATCAATTAAGTAATGAATTTAAATTTATATTGGCTAACTTATTTACAAATGAATTGATAAATAATAAAGAATTTTGTGATAATTTTGGTTCTTATTTAACAGATAAAAAAATGAATAGCTATAAAGATATTATGTCTAAATATAATATAGAAAATCTAGATATGCTATGCCACAATGTAGGCAAAAATTATATTAGTATGAATGCATTAAAAAATTTTCCTAAAGGAGAATTAAATGTTAATTATAAAAACTATAATGTAAGTATAGTTTTTCCTAAAAAGGGTGATAACTTTAATATTCCGTATATTTTAGCAGTACCAAGTAATATTAAAGAAATGTTAATTAATGAAAATCAAAATTATAAACCAAATATAATAATGGAAACAAATAACCTTGAAACAAGTTCAAGTATGGAGTTAATCAATAATGGTTTATTTACTATAAACAATTTAGTTAGAAATATAAAAGATAATAATGCACCAGTTTTAGTTCCAATAATACCATCCCCTTCTAAAGATTCACCATATTATCAACAACTATCAAAAGAGTGTTTAGAATTAGATAAAAAAAATCCATTTTATCGAATAGATGAACAAGTTAAAAATATAATAAATAAAGTCAAAAACGATGTAAAAAATAACTATGGTGTAAGTTTAAATGATAAAATTTTTCTAAATGGTTATTCCTCATCAGGAGTTTTTGCAGAAAGATTTGCACTTATCCAACCAGAAATTGTAGATTCAGTTTGCATTGGTGGTGCAAGTGGCAGTATTCCACTACCATCAACAGTTTTAGACTATCCACTGGGAATAAGGAATTATAAGGAATTAACAGGAAAAGATTTCAATATGGATGCTTATTCAAAAATAAAGTTTAATTACTATGTTGGAGAATATGAAATGTTAAGAAAAGCTGATAATCGTTATGACGAATTTGGTAATAACGCCCCAATGCACGATATGAGTTATTTTGATAGAAGTGTACCAAGTGAAGTTGGACAACAACAGAGAAACCTATTTGGAATTAATTTAATAGATAGGTCAAATAAACAAATAAAGCTATTACAAGAAAATGGTTTTAATGTTGATAATCAACTAATTATAAAAGGAAGAGGTCATAATAACTTTCAAAATATTATAGGTGTCAATGAATATGCAGACAAATATATTAAATATTGCTATGAAGAATTTATAGAAAAAAATAAACAAAAAATAGAAGCTAAGGATGCTAATATAAATGAAAAACAAAAGCCAAAACAATTAGTATATAAAAATGAAAATATACATCAAAATAATAACGGATATATTAGTGCTTTAATATTATCTTTAATTACTGCATTTTTTAGTGGATTTGTTTTCGCATTAACTTTATTATTAATTAAATAAAAACTGTTATTTCTCTCTTTAACTAAAAAAAGATTAATATAAATATTTTAATTAAATTTACTTGAAATAATTTTATATAACAAAGATTTAGAAAAATAAAAAAAATTAGCACTTATCTATTGACAGTGCTAAAAATAAGTGCTACAATTAATGTGTAAGATGAATTGAGGATATCTTACATGTATGCATAAAATCTACATACAATTTAAAAGGAGGAATATTTTATGATGTTACCAAGATTAAGTAAATTTGATGTGTTAGATGATATGTTTGATGAACCTTTGTTTACAAAAAGAGAAAGTCAAATAATGAAAACGGATATTAAAGAAAAAAATGGAAATTATATTTTAGATATTGATTTACCAGGATGTAAAAAAGAAGATATCAGTATTGAATTAAATGACGGATACTTAAATATAAGTGCAACTATTAATCATACTTATGATGATAGTGATACAAAAGAAAATTATATTCACAAAGAAAGATTTTATGGAAAATGTTCACGTAGTTTTTATGCAGGTGAAAATCTAAAAGAAGAAGATATTCACGCTTCATTTAAAAACGGAATATTGACTGTATCGTTCAAGAAAGATTCAGTTAAAGATGAGTCTAACAAAAAATACATTGAGATTAGTGACTAAAAAGAGTTTAAAACTCTTTTTTTTGTTTTAAAACTTATTTATAAACATAATATGTGCAAAACTATGTTAATTAAAAATAGTTAAATATATTAAAAATGCTATTTTTACACTATTAATGTGGAAAACTTTGTATATTTTACTAAATTTTGTACTAAATATAAAAAAAGTTTTACACACCTGTAGTTCAAAACTCAACTTTTTAAATTATTAATTTCTTTTTCTAAAGCATTTATAACTTTTTTCATCATATTTATTTGATCGTCAATTTCTTCTTTATTATTACTTTTGAACATATTTATTAAATTATCATCATTAATTACATGCCGATTATTTTGATTTGAACTGCCTGATCTATTGTTCAAAACTTGTTGTTGTGCTGAATTTGTACACAAAACTTGTCCAATCAACATAAACCAGTTACCAAGTGAATTTTGTTCAGCTGGTGTTGATTCATCTAATAATAAATATCCAATAATAATTGCGCTTAACGTATATGTTTTTGAATTAATGCTCGGAATTATGTTCATAACCATCACTATTAAAAGATATGCACAATAAAAAAAAGTAGAAATGTTTCTACTAATCTTTAAATAGTCTTTTTAAAAAAGGTTTACCGATTTCATATAATAGTAATCCACTCATATTAAAGCATAAAACAATTAATAGTGGTAGTAATTTGATTTCTACAATATTAATAAATTTTCCAATTGGTGTTAGAAAAAATAAAATTTCAACAAAAGCAACAACTATTAATCCAATATTCATACACTTGTTAGAAAAAAATCCCTGTTTATAAATAGTTTCTTTTATGTTTCTACAAGATACTGCATATAATAATTCTTGAATTACTACAGTAAGTAATGCAAGTGATCTAGCTATATCTGAATTAAAAAATTTTAATGACACAAAATAGGTAATTAGTGCAAAAATAGTTTCTATTAATGCAGAGAATATTATACTAGAAATTACAAAGTGTGTAAAAATAGGTTTATCAATTCCTCTAGGTTTTTGATTCATAATATTTTTTTCTGGTTTTTCAAACGATAAACAAATACTCGGTACTGTATCGGTAATTAAATCTATAAATAATATATGTATTGGTAATAAAATTGTATGTCCCGTGAATATTCCTATTAAGACTGTAAATAATTCAGCAAAATTACTTGAAAGAGAGTATACAACATTATTTCTTATATTAGTAAAAATTCTTCTACCTTCTTCAACAGCGTCGACAATTGTTGAAAATGAATCATCAAGTAAAATTATATCCGCAACAGATTTTGTTACATCAGTTCCAGTTATTCCCATACCAATACCTACGTGCGCGTCTTTAATAGCTGGCGCATCATTAACTCCATCTCCAGTCATAGCAACCACTTTACCATTTGCTTGCCATGCAGCAACAATTCTTGATTTGTGAATTGGACTAACTCTAGCGTAAACGCTATATTTTTTTACAATTTCTTGTAATTCAAAATCGTTATATTTATCTAATTCAGAACCTATAATTCCTTCATTATTATTATTTATTATTCCTATTTCTTTGGCAATTGCACAGGCTGTATTTAAGGAATCCCCGGTAATCATAACTGGTCTAATGTGTGCATTTTTGCACTTTTGCACAGATTCTTTAATATCTACTCTAGGCGGATCAATTATACCAATCATTCCAACAAAAATTAAATTATTTTCTTCATTTAGTGTTTCTATAGAGTTTGTAGGAATATTTTTAAGTTCCTTATATGCGAAACCTATAACTCTTAGAGCATTATCAGCCATCTCTTTTTCTTTTTGTTTTATATCGAAAATTAATGATGCAGATAATTCTTTAGTTATTTTATCTTCAATATATTTGCATTTCTCTAATAAGTTTTCTATACTTCCCTTTACTAAAATATAAGTTTTATTATCAATATTATTAACAGATGACATTAATTTTCGTTCACTATCAAATGGTGCAAAATTAATCCTTTGATATTTTTCTTTAATATATATAGGATCAATATTATTATTTTTTAAATAATCATACATACAAGTTTCGGTTGGATCACCGATTAATTTGTTATTGCTAGTAATTGTTTCATTGGCTAATGACATTATGTAGTTTGCCATTTTTTTATTTAAAATGTATTCTTCTTTTATTTGCATTTTATTTTGAGTGATTGTGCCAGTTTTGTCAGAACAAATAATATCAGTAGAACCAAGTGTTTCAACAGCACTCATTTGTCTAACAATTGTCTTTTTTTTAGCTAGGGCATTAGAACCTGTAGAAAGTGCAATTGTAATAACTGCAGGTAATCCCTCTGGAATAGCTGCAACAGCAAGTGATACACAAAGCATAATAATTTCAATCAATTTATAATTGTTTAATACTCCGTAGAAAAATATAAAAATAATAATTATAAAAACTAAGATTGTAATTTTCTTACTAATTTCATTCATTTTAATTTGGAGTGGGGTACTAACTTCATAAGGAGTATTTAAAGATTTAGCGATGCTCCCTATTTCAGTATCCATTCCAGTTTTTATTACAATTGCTTCTACGGTGCCATTAATAATGTTACAACCTGAAAACAGCATATTACTTTGTTCTTGAATTAAAAGTGAATCATTTAACATTTTGTTAGTTTTTTTTACAGGTATTGATTCTCCTGTCAATGGAGATTCATCAACACTAAGATTAGACTCGGAAATAATTCTTGCATCTGCCGGAATTTTGTCTCCAGCTTCTAACAAAATAATATCTCCTGGAACAATTAATATAGAATCTACAATCACAATTTTTCCGTTTCTTCTTATTTTGCAAGTAGATGTTGAATAATTTTTTAAACTTGATAATGTTACTTCGGCTTTTTGTTCTTGAATGAAACTCATTATAGCGTTTAATAATACAACAATTGTTATTACAATTGTATCAGTATATTCGTGAGAAAATAAATAACCATAAACAAACATTATAATAGCGACAATTATTAAAATAATAATCATTGGCTCATTAAACTGACTAATAAAACGTTTAAATGGTGATTTTCCTTTAGCTTCCTTTATTTCATTTTTACCATATTCAATAATTCTTCCTTGAATTTTATCCTGATCCATCCCGTTTCTAGATGAATCGAATTCTTTAAAAATCTCATTGAGATCCTTATTATAAAAATTCATAATGTGCCTACCTTTCTTCAAATAAATTGTATCATTTAAATAAAAAAAATTCTACAAATTATACATATAAGAAAGATATATTAATTATTTTGAAAAATAAAATAAAAAAATCATAAAAAAGCCTTGCTTTTCATATATTTTTATTGTATAATTTTGAATGTGTGGCATGCATTGATGTGTGAGGTTGCCGATACACCAGGTTAAGTTGTTAATAAATTTAAAATGATTATCGGGTTTTTACACGGAGCAAGTCTATACTGGATATAGGCGAAGGGAGGATACAATATGTCAAATACTAAAGTTCGTATTAAGGCTAGAGCATATGATCATAAAAGTTTAGATCAAGCTTGTGCTAAAATAGTTGATACTGTTAAGAGAACTGGTGGAGAAGTAAGTGGACCAATTCCATTACCAACAGAAATCGAAAAAGTAACAATCTTAAGAGCTGTTCACAAATACAAAGATTCACGTGAACAATTCGAAAAAAGAACACACAAAAGACTTATTGATATCACAAATCCAAGCAAGGAAACTATTGACGCACTAGCTCATTTAGATATTCCAAGCGGTGTTGATATCAAAATTGATACTAAATAATAGGAGGAAAAAAGTATGAAAGGAATCTTAGGTCGTAAAATTGGAATGACTCAAGTATTTACAAAATCTGGAAAATTGATTCCTGTAACTGTTGTTAGTGTTGAACCAAATGTTGTAACACAAATTAAGACAAAAGAAAACGATGGTTATGAAGCTATTCAATTAGGATTTGATACAAAGAGAGAAAAGTTAGCGACAAAAGCTTCTATTGGACATACCAATAAAGCTAATACTACACCTAAGCGCTTCTTTAGAGAAATAAAAGGTGTAGAGATCAGTAATTATACTTTAGGTCAAGAAGTTAAAGTAGATATATTTACTGAAGGAGAAATGGTTGACGTAACTGGTACAACTAAAGGAAAAGGTTTCCAAGGTGTTATCAAACGTCATGGTCAAAGTAGAGGGCCTATGGGACATGGTTCACATTATCACAGAAAACCTGGATCAATGGGAACAATGAGACCAATGCGTGTATTCAAAGGTAAAGCATTACCAGGACACATGGGTATTGATACAGTAACAATTCAAAATCTTGAAATTGTAGCTGTAGATGTTGAAAATAATGTAATCTTAATCAAAGGTAATGTTCCAGGAGCAAACAAGTCTTTAGTTATTATTAAGACTGCTGTAAAAAATCCGGGAAAAATCAATGAAAGAGAAGAATTAATTTCTTATACTGAAAACGACTCTACTGTAGAAAATAATGAATCAGCAACTGCTGAGTCAGAAAATTAGTAGGAGGTATATAAATGAAAAATATATCTGTATTAAATATTAAAGGTGAAAAAGTAAAAGAAATTACTTTAAATGAAACAGTTTTTGGAATTGAACCAAATGACGCTGTTTTATATGATGCAATTACATTATCAAGAAACAATTCTAGACAAGCAAGTGCCAACACTAAAACACGTAGTGAAGTAAGTGGTGGAGGAAAGAAACCATGGAGACAAAAAGGAACAGGACGTGCTCGTCAAGGTAGTACTAGAGCTCCACATTGGTATCATGGTGGTGTAGTATTTGGACCAACTCCAAATCGTAATTACACTAAGAAAATGAATAAGAAAGAAAGAAGATTAGCTTTAAAATCTGCATTATCATATAAATTGATTGATTCAGAAATGATTGTTTTAGACGCTATGAAATTAGAAAGTGGAAAAACGAAAGAAGCTATTCAAGTTCTTACTAATTTAAAAGTTAATAATGAAAAAACATTAATCGTTGTTAATGAATTAGATGAAAATCTAGTTTTAGCTACTCGTAATTTAGCTAATGTTATCTTACTTGAAACAGATGAAATCAATACATTAGATGTTGTATCTGCAGATAGATTAGTTATTACTGAAGATGCTGTTAAAAAAATAGAGGAGGTGCTAGCATAATATGAATAATTATAGAGATATCATAAAAGCACCAATTATAACTGAAAAAAGTTCTACTTTAGCACAAAATAATACTTATGTATTTAGTGTTGATGTTAAAGCAAATAAAACACAAATCAAAGAAGCTATAGAAAAAGTATTCAATGTTAGTGTTGAAAATGTAAATACAGTTAACGTAAAACCAAAGAAAAAAAGAGTTGGACGTTATGCTGGAAAAACAAACAGAGTAAAAAAAGCAATTGTTAAATTAAAAAAAGGAAGTTCAATTGAACTTAATTAACTCTAAAGGAGGATTAATATGCCAGTAAGAAATTATAAACCAATGACTAATGGTCAAAGAGGAAAATCAACATTAATTAATGATGAAATTACAACAACAATTCCTGAAAAATCATTAGTTGTTACATTAAAGAAAAATGGTGGTCGTAATAATCAAGGTAGAATTACAGTAAGACACCGTGGTGGTGGAGCTAAAAGAAAATACCGTGTTATTGATTTCAAAAGAAATAAAGACGGTGTAGTAGGAACTGTAGTTTCAATTGAATACGATCCGAATAGATCTGCTAACATTGCTTTAATTAGTTATACTGATGGAGAAAAAAGATATATCATTGCTCCAAAAGGTATAAAAGTAGGAAATAAAATTGAAAGTGGAGATAATGTAGATATCAAAGTTGGTAACTCATGTCCACTAGCTAATATTCCAGAAGGAACATTAGTTCATAATATTGAACTTAAAGCAGGAAAAGGTGCTCAAATGGCTCGTTCTGCAGGTTCAAGCGTTCAAATCCTTGGTAGAGAAGGAAAATATACATTACTTCGTTTAAGTAGTGGAGAAGTTCGTAAAGTATTAAGTACTTGTCGTGCAACAATCGGTGAAGTAGGAAATGCTGATCACGAATTAGTAAGTTTAGGAAAAGCTGGTCGTAAAAGACATATGGGAATTAGACCAACTGTTCGTGGTTCTGTTATGAACCCTAATGATCACCCACATGGTGGTGGTGAAGGACGTGCACCAATCGGTCGTAAAGGTCCAGTTACTCCTTGGGGTAAACCAGCATTAGGATACAAGACACGTGACAAGAAAAAAGCTTCAAATAAGTTAATTGTTCGTCGTCGTAAAAAATAAGGGAAAGGATGATTGAAATTGGGTAGAAGTATTAAAAAAGGTCCATATGCAGAAGAAAGCTTAATGAAAAAAGTAGCAGCTGTTACTGCATCTGGAAAAAAAGAAGTTATTAAAACATGGTCTCGTCGCTCAACAATCTTCCCTGATTTTGTTGGACATACATTTGCTGTTCATAATGGAAAAGAATTTATTCCAGTTTATGTAACAGACGATATGGTAGGTCATAAATTAGGTGAATTTGCACCAACTCGTAAATTTGGTGGACACGGCGAAGATAAAGATAAAAAATAGTTGCCAGGAAGGAGGACTAAAATGGAAGCAAAGGCGATTGCAAAAGATGTTAGAATTGCGCCTCGTAAAGCTCGTTTAGTTATAGATTTAGTACGTAATAAAAGTGTTATCGAAGCTGATACAATTTTAGCTAATATAAATAAAGAAGCAGCAAGATTAATACGTAAAGTATTAACATCAGCTGTAGCAAATGCAGAAAACAATTTAGGTTTAAATAAAAATAATTTATATGTTAAAGAAGCCTATATTAATGAAGGTCAAACTTTAAAAAGAATGAAATTTGGTTCTCGTGGACACGTAGATCCAATTAAAAAAAGATCAAGTCATATAACAATTGTTGTTAGTGAAAAAAATTAAAAGAAAGGTGGTAAACTGATGGGTCAAAAAGTTAGTCCAATAGGACTTAGAATTGGTATTAACAAAACTTGGGAATCTAAGTGGTATGCTGATAACAAAGATTTTGCTAAGTTTTTAAATAATGATGTTGAGATTCGTAAGTTTTTATCAAAAAAATTAAAAGACGCAGCAGTTTCAAGTATTCTTATTGAAAGAAATGCTAAGAAAACTAATGTAATCATTAATACCGCAAAACCAGGTGTTGTAATTGGTCACGGTGGAGATGAAATTGAAAAAATTAAGAATCAATTATCAAAACTAGTTAATGAAGATATACAAATTTCAATTATGGAAATTAAAAATCCAGATTTAGATGCAGCTTTGGTTGCAGAACAAATTGCACATCAAATTGAAAATCGTGTATCATTTAGAATAGCTCAAAAAAGAGCAATTAGAAATACAATGAAAGCAGGAGCAAAAGGAATTAAAACTTCTGTATCTGGTCGTTTAGGTGGAGCAGATATGGCGAGAACTGAAGGCTATACTGAAGGAAACATTCCACTTCATACTTTAAGAGCAAATATTGATTATGCTCACAAAGAAGCTGATACAACTTATGGTAAAATCGGTGTAAAAGTATGGATTTATAAAGGAGAAATCCTTCCTGGAACAAAGAACAAGGGAGGTAATAACGATGGCAGTAATACCAAAAAGAACTAAATATAGAAGACCTCATCGTTTAAGATACGATGGAGTTGCTAAAGGAAATACTAAACTAACATTTGGTGAATATGGTTTAATGGCAATGGAAGGTGCTTGGATTACTCAACAACAAATCGAAGCTGCTCGTATTGCAATGACACGTTATATGAAACGTGGAGGAAAAGTTTGGATAAATATTTTCCCTCATCTTTCATTAACTAAAATTCCTCTAGAAACTCGTATGGGTAAAGGTAAAGGACAACCTGAAGTATGGGTTGCTGTTGTAAAACAAGGTAAAATTATGTTTGAAATTGGAGGCGTTGACGAACAAACTGCTCGTGAGGCTTTAAGACTTGCTATGCATAAACTTCCAATTAAATGTAAATTTGTAACTAAAGAAAGTGGTGAAGCTAGTGAAAAATAGTGAAATTAGAGAATTAACAAATGAACAAATACTAGCTAAGATAGATGAGTATAAAGAAGAATTATTTAATTTACGTTTTAGCCAAGCTACTGGAAATCTTGAAAAACCTTCAAGAATTAATGAACTTAGAAAATTAGTAGCACGTATGAAAACAATTCTACGTGAAAGAGAACTAAATAAATAGGGAGGCTTACATGGAAGAAAAAAGAAAACGTGAAGAAATTGGAAAAGTTGTAAGTGATAAAGCTGATAAAACAATTACAGTTTTAGTTGAAACTTATGTAACAAATCCTAAATATAAAAAACGTGTTAAATATTCTAAAAAATATACTGCACATGATGAAAAAAACGAAGCTAAAGTCGGAGATATAGTGCGTATTGTTGAAACTAGACCATTATCAAAAATGAAAAGATATCGTTTAGTTGAAATAATTGAAAAAGCAATTATTTTATAATTGTAAACGAAGGAGGATTAATATATGATTCAACCAGAAAGCCGTTTAAAAGTTGCTGACAATTCTGGAGCTCGTGAATTATCTGTAATTAGAGTTCTAGGTGGAAGTAAAGTAAAAACTGGTAACATTGGTGATATAGTTGTTGGAACTATTAAAAAAGCAACTCCTAACGGTACAGTTGGAAAAGGAAAAGTTGTAAAGGCTGTTGTAGTTAGAAGCAAATTTGGTCTAAGAAGAGAAGATGGATCTTATATTAAGTTTGATGATAATGCTTGTGTTATTATTAAAGATGATAAAAGTCCAGTTGGAACTCGTGTATTTGGACCAGTAGCACGTGAATTACGTGAAAATTTTATGAAGATTGTATCACTTGCTAAAGAAGTGTTATAAATCGTATTGGAGGGAAATGCATGAACTTTAAAGTTGGAGATAAAGTTGTTGTTATTGCTGGTAAAGATAAAGGTAAAGAAGGAAAAATAACTAAAACTTTCAAATCAGAAAATAAAGTTATCGTTGAAGGCGTAAACATGATAAAAAAACATGTTAAACCAAATGGAGAAGCTGCAGGTAGTATCGTTGATATGGAAGCGCCAATTCATGCTTCAAATGTAATGATTCTTGATCCTAAAACAAACAAAAGAACCAGAATAGGACATACTGTTGATAAAAAAGGGAATAAAGTTAGATGTACAAAAAAATCTAATGAAATTCTTAATTAATTGGAAGGAGGGTATATATGAACCGCCTAAAAGAAAAATATAACAAAGAAATCGTACCAAGCTTAAGACAAAAGTATAATTATAAAAGTGTAATGGAAGTTCCAGCATTAGAAAAAATTGTTGTAAATATGGGAGTTGGCGATGCATCACAAAATAGTAAATTACTAGATGCAGCTATGGCTGATCTTGAAGCAATTACAGGACAAAAAGCTGTAAAAACTCATGCTAAAAAAGCTATCGCAGGATTCAAAATTCGTCAAGGTCAAGCAATCGGATGTAAGGTAACATTACGTGGAGAAGCAATGTATAATTTTCTAGATAAATTAATTAGTATTACATTACCTCGTGTTAGAGATTTCCGTGGAATTTCAAATAGAGCATTTGATGGTCGTGGAAATTACACACTAGGACTTACAGAACAATTAATTTTCTCAGAAATTGAATATGATAATGTCGTAAAAGTACGTGGTATGGATATAGTTTTTGTTACAACTGCAAAAACAAATAAAGAAGCACACGATCTTTTAAATGGTTTCGGAATGCCATTTAAGAAGTAATCAATTAGGAGGATATTATGGCTAAGAAAAGCATGATTGTAAAAGCTAATCGTAAACCAAAATTCAAAGTACGTGAATATACACGTTGTCAAAGATGTGGAAGACCTCATGCAGTACTTAGAAAATATGGTATTTGCCGTATTTGTTTTAGAGAATTAGCTTATAAAGGACAAATTCCAGGGGTTAAAAAATCAAGTTGGTAATTGAAGGGAGGATATAAATGACTACAGATCCAATCGCAGATATGCTTACAAGAATTCGTAATGCAAATCAAATGCGTTATAAAGAAGTTGAAGTACCCGCTTCAAAAATTAAATTAGAAATTGCTAAAATTTTAAAAGAAACAGGTTTTATTGTTGATTATAAAATTAAGAAAAATGATACTCAAGATACAATAGTATTATTCTTAAAATATGGTCAAAATAAAGAAAGAGTAATAACTGGATTAAAAAGAATTTCAAAACCAGGATTACGTGTTTATGCAAATGCTAAAGAAATGCCAAGAGTTTTAAATGGGTTAGGAATTGCTATCGTTTCAACATCAAAAGGTGTTATGACTGATAAAGAAGCAAGAGAAGCAAATCTTGGTGGAGAAGTTTTAGCATACATTTGGTAGAAAGGAAAGGATTATTATGAGTCGTATTGGTAATAGAATAATATCAATACCTGAAAATGTTACTGTATCAGTTGATGGTAATATTGTAAAAGTAGTTGGTCCTAAAGGAGAACTTTCTACTGAGGTAAATAAAAATATTACTGTTACAGTTGCTGATAATAAAGTTACTGTTACAAGAAAAAATGATAATTTTAAAAATTTTCATGGAACAGCAAATGCTTTAATCAATAATATGATTATTGGAGTAACTGAAGGTTATGAAAAAAAATTGGAATCAATTGGTGTAGGTTACCGTTTTCAAGTTAAAGGCAGTGACACATTAGTTGTTACAGCTGGTTATTCTCATCCAGTTGAAGTAAAAGTTCCAGCAGGATTAACAATTGAAAGTCCAAGTAATACAGAATTACTAATTAAAGGTGCTGACAAATGTAAAGTTGGAGAATTTGCTGCTAATATAAGAAAAATAAGAGAACCAGAACCATATAAAGGTAAAGGTATTCGTTATACAGATGAACATGTTCGTCGTAAAGAAGGAAAGAAAGCTTCTAAATAAGCTTAAATTAAAGGAGAGATTACTATGATAAAAAAAGTATCACGTAACGAGATGCGTCAAGCAAGACACGCTCGTATCAGAGAAAAAATCACTGGTACATCTAGCGTTCCTAGATTAAACGTATTCCGTTCAAACAAAAATATATTTGCTCAAATCATAGATGATGAGGCTCAAGTTACTTTAGTTAGCGCTTCCTCAATCGACAAAGATTTAAAACTTGAAAATGGAAGCAACATAGAAGCTGCTACAAAAGTTGGCGAATTAATCGCAAAAAGAGCTAAAGAAGCAAAAATTACAAAGGTAACATTTGATAGAGGTGGTTACCTATATCATGGACGTGTAAAAGCATTAGCTGAAGCTGCACGTGAAAATGGATTAGAATTCTAAAAGGAGGGTAATTAATGGAAACTAAAAAAAGAGAACCTCGCCAAAAATTATATGAAGAAGAAATCATTGAAGTAAAAAGAGTTACAAAAGTAACTAAAGGTGGACGTCATTTCCGTTTCTCAGCCACAATGGCAGTTGGAGATAGAAAAGGTCATGTTGGAATTGGAACAGGTAAGGCAAACGAAGTACCAGATGCAATGAAAAAAGCAGTACAAGCTGCTACAAAGAACATTGTTAAAGTTTCAATCGTTGACGAAAGAACTATTCCACATGAAGCTATTGGTGTACAAAGTGCTAGTAAGGTTATGTTGAAACCAGCTTCAAAAGGTACTGGAGTAAAAGCAGGAGGACCAGTAAGAGCAGTATTAGAACTTGCTGGAGTTAAAGATATTTTATCTAAATCATTAGGTTCAAATACAAAAGTTAATATGGCTTATGCTACATTAAATGCATTAAAATCACAAAGAACAGTAGAAGAAGTTGCTGCATTACGCGGTAAAAAAGTAGAGGAGATATTATAATATGAAATTAAATAATATTCATCCAGCACTAGGCGCTACAACTGTTAGTAAAAGAGTTGGACGCGGAACTGGAAGTGGAAATGGAAAAACTGCAGGAAAAGGTCATAAAGGACAAAACGCTCGTAGTGGTGGTGGAGTTAGACCTGGTTTCGAAGGTGGACAATTACCATTATTCAGAAGACTTCCAAAAAGAGGATTTACTAATGCAAAATTTAAAACAGTTTATGCTGTAATTAACTTAAGTGATTTAGAAAAATTTGAAAACGGTGCAGTAGTTACTCCAGAACTATTACATGAAATGGGTATAATTAAAAAAGGTTTAGATGGTGTAAAAGTTTTAGGAAATGGAACTTTAACTAAAAAATTAGTAGTAAAAGCAAATAAATTTTCTGATACAGCAGCATCAAAAATTGAAGAATTAGGTGGAAAAGCAGAGGTGATCTAAAATGTTTGCAACATTTAAGCAAATATTTAATCCCAAAAACAAAGATTTACAAAAAAGAATCTTATTTACATTATTAGTATTGTTTATATTTAAGTTAGGAACTACAATAATTGTTCCTGGAGTAGATACAAGCAATTTTCAAAATCTTGGATATTTTGAATTATTAAATGTTTTTGGTGGTGGAGCTTTAGAAAAATTTTCTATTCTAGCTTTAGGCGTTATGCCTTACATCACTGCTTCCATTGTCATTCAATTGTTACAAATGGACATGATTCCATATTTAACAGAACTTGGTAAACAAGGACATACTGGAAGAACAAAATTAAATCAAATAACAAGAGTATTAGGAATTATTTTAGCGTTTATAAACGGATATGTTTTCTCATTTGCATTTTTAAAAAATGGATCAACAATAGAATATATGCAATTTGCAACTGTATTAACAGCTGGAACAGCATTTCTATTATGGTTAGGTGATCAAATAACTGCAAAAGGAGTCGGTAATGGTATATCACTTATCATTATGGCAGGTATAATTGCAAGTATCCCATCTATGTTTGTTGATGCATTTAATGCACTAGTAAAAATTGGAACAACACAAGAAACAACACTTGGAATTGTTTCATTCATACTTTATGTTCTAGTATATATTGGTATTATTATTGGAATTGTATTCATAGAAAATGCAGAAAGAAGAGTATCAATTCAATATGCTAATAAATCAAATGCAATTTTAGGAAAACAAAATTATATTCCTTTTAAATTAAATTCTGCTGGAGTAATGCCTGTAATATTTGCATCTGCATTATTATCAGTTCCAAGTATTTTAGCGTCATTTATTAAAAAGGATGGATTTACTATCTTTGTTAGTAAATGGTTAACAATGAATACTCCGACTGGATTTGCATTATATGTAATATTAATTATTGCTTTTGCATATTTCTATACTTTCTTACAATTAAAACCAAAAGAAATGGCTGAAAACTTACAAAAAAATGGTGGATTTATTCCAGGTGTTAGACCAGGAGAAGAAACTGTTGGTTATGTATCAAAAATTCTTAAAAGAATTACAATAGTTGGAGCATTTTTCTTAGCAGTTTTAGCTGCACTACCTATTGTATTTGGTATGATTTTTACAAATTTACCAAGTAGTGTTTCAATAGGTGGAACTGGGTTATTAATTGTAGTAGGTGTAGCTTTAGAAACTTATAAACAAATCGAAAGTGAATTAGTTACTAGAGATTATGTGAAAGGAAGAAAAAGAAGATGAAAAGTATAATTTTAATTGCTCCACCATCAGCTGGTAAAGGAACAATCTCAAAAATTTTATGTGAAGAATATAGTATTCCACATATTTCCACTGGAGATTTGTTAAGAGCAGCAATTCAAAATGAAGATGAGCAAGGAAATTATATAAGACAACAGATGAATCAAGGAAACTTGGTTAGTGATGAAATTATAATAAAATTAGTAGAAGACCGAATTGCAGAAGCTGATTGTTCAAATGGATATATCTTAGATGGATTTCCAAGAAATATTAAACAAGCAGAAATTTATGAAAAATTTTTGTCACAAAATAATATTGAACACGGAATAACAATTCTATTAGATATTTCAAAAGAACAGGCTAAGAAAAGAATTTTAGGACGTGTTTCATGTCCAAATTGTGGAGCAGTATATAATATATATTCGAAAGATACGCGTCCTAGAGTTGTCGGTGTTTGTGATAAGTGTGGAACTAATTTATCTCGTAGAGATGATGATACAGAAGACATTTTTGATATCAGATTCGATACATATCTATCTGAAACAAAACCTGTTGCAGATTACTATGAAAAACAAAAACTATTATACAAAGTTGATAGTAGTATAGAATTATCAAAAGTATTAGAATTTGTAGAAGAAATTATAAAAAAAGAAAATAATTAACTTTTACAAATAAAATACACTATGATAATTATTATAAAAAGTCATAATAGTTCAATCAGAATTATCCTGTTGGAAATTACAAAATATCTTTATATTAGATAATGATTGAATGATTATAACAATTGTTTATCTGCTCATTTTAAACAAAATGTTATTATTAATTAGTTTTGAAATTTTAACAAAGAGGTGAGATCATGGCAAAGCAAGGTGCTATTGAAGTAGAAGGTAAAGTTTTAGAGTGTTTACCAAGAGGATTATTTAAAGTTGAATTAGCAAATAAACATACTGTAATTGCTCACGTTTCTGGTAAAATCCGAATCAATAATATTCGCATCTTACCAGGTGATACAGTAGTGTTAGAATTATCAGAATTTGATTTAACACGTGGGCGTATAACCTATAGGAAATAGTAGGAGGGATCTTAATGAAAGTAAGACCATCGGTAAAACCGATCTGTGACAAATGTAAAGTAATTAAAAGAAAAGGGAAAGTAATGGTAATTTGTGAAAACCCTAAACATAAGCAAAAACAAGGTTAATATAGGAGGTGTTTTATGGCACGTATAAATGGTGTAGATATACCAAATAATAAAAGAATTGAAATTGCTTTAACATACATTTATGGTATTGGAAGAAGCTTATCAAATAAAATTTTAGCTGATGCTAAAATTGATATCAATAAAAGAGCTGGTCAATTATCACAAGATGAATTAGTAAAAATTCGTGATGAAGTAGCTAAATACACTACTGAAGGTGATTTAAGACGTGAAGTAAACATGAACATTAAAACAAAAATGGAAATCAATTGTTATCAAGGAACACGTCATAAAAAAGGTTTACCAGTTAGAGGACAAAGAACAAATCGTAACGCAAGAACTCGTAAAGGTAAAGGAAAAGTAGTTGCTAATAAGAAAAAATAATTTGTAACTAAAAAAGGAGGTTAAGTAACATGGCTTATAAACCAAGAAAACGTAAAGTTAAAAAGAATATTCCTGCTGGAAAGGCATATATACATTCAACTTTTAATAACACTATTGTAACAATTAGTGATTTAGAAGGTAACGCAATTAGCTGGGCTTCAGCTGGAACATTAGGATTTAAAGGAAGTAAAAAATCAACTCCATATGCTGCAGGTATGTCTGCAGAAGCTGCTGGAAAAGTTGCTGCTGATATGGGTATGAAAACTGTTGAAGTTTATGTTAAAGGATTAGGTTCAGGAAGAGAAACTGCAATCCGTTCATTACAAACTGCTGGGTTAGAAATTACTTCAATAACAGATGTAACACCAATACCACATAATGGATGTCGTCCACCAAAACGTCCACGTGGATAAAAGAAAAGGAGTGTTTAATAATGTTAAATTTTGAAAAGCCAATATATAAAATAACTGAATATGTTGAAAATAATAATTATGGAAAATTTGAACTAGAACCACTTGAAAGAGGTTTTGGTACTACAATAGGAAATGCACTTAGAAGAGTAATGTTATCTAGTATGCCAGGTAGCGCAATAGTAGCAGTAAAAATCGAAGGTGTAATGCATGAATTTCAAACTATTGATGGTGTAGTAGAAGATGTAACAGCAATTGTTTTAAATTTAAAAGATGTTGTAATTAAAAATCATTCTGATGAAAAAAAGATTATTAAATTATCTGCATCTAATGAAGGTGAAGTAAAAGCTGGAGATATCGAATGCGATGCTGATATTGAAATTATGAATCCTGATAAAGTAATTGCAACACTTGCTAAAGGTGGAAAATTAGAAATGGAATTACTTGTTGCAAATGGTAGAGGATATGTTCCATCTAATGAAAATAAATGTCACATTGAAAATAGCAAACTAGGATTTATTCCTATTGATGCATTATATTCACCAATTGAAAGAATCAGTTATGAAGTTGAAGACGCTCGTGTTGGTCAAAACGCTAATTATGACAAATTGATAATGAATGTTTATACAAATGGATCAATTAAACCAGAAGAAGCTATGGCTTTGGCTAGCAAAATATTAATTGAACACTTAAATATTATTACTGATTTGAGTGAAATAGCAGATACAACAGGTATTATGAATGCTAAACAAGAAGATAGTAAACTAAAGAAATTAGAAACATCAATTGATGATCTTGATTTCTCAGTTCGTGCTTACAATTGTTTAAAAAGAGCAGGAATTAATACATTAGGTGATTTAACTGAAAAAACAGAGTTAGAAATGATGAAAGTTCGTAATTTAGGTAAAAAATCTTTAAAAGAAGTTATTGACAAAATTAAAGAAATGGGACTTAAATTCCGCGACGAAGACTAGAAGTTAGGAGGGAATTTTATGTACAGAAAATTAGGACGTACTAACAAACATAGAAGAAGTATGCTAGCTAACTTAACTAAAGATGTAATCATGAATGAAAGAATTGAAACAACAGAAACTCGTGCTAAAGAAGTTCGTAAATTTGTTGATAAAATGATTTCTTATGGTAAAGATGGATCTTTAGTTGCAAGAAGAAAAGCATTAGCTTTCTTGCATAATGATGAAGCAGCAGTTAAAAAAGTTTTTGATGATTTATCAAAACGTTATGCTACTAGAAATGGTGGTTATACTAGAATTTTAAAATTAACTGAACGCAGAGGAGACGATGCATTAATGGTTATTTTAGAATTAGTAGAAGGAGATGCAAAATAAGCATCTTTTTTTCTAAAAAAATGAAAAAAAACACTTGACAAAGTAAAAAATAATAGTATAATACTAATGAAATTGGTCGAAAGACCATAAAGAGGGGGATAAAATGAATTTAGAAGAAAAAAAATTATCATCAAACAAAGAAGGAATGAAAATTAAAAATTTAAAAATATTTTCACGTGTAACATCAGTTGTACTTGGTGGTGCAATAGGTATAAGCGTAGGAGTGACAGCAAACATGTTGTCTAATAAGATCTATAATAAACCAGAGGAAAATAAAATTGTTAATTATGAAGAATATGAAAACTATATTTTAAAAACAGAAATAATGCCTGCTACTAAAAGGGAAGTATATTTAAATGGAGAAAAAGTAACTAACTATATAGCTCCAGCAGGATGGACAGTAAATGGAAAAAACTGTTATAAAACTACTATTATTAACAAGGTAGTAGAAAAAGACGATGCAAAAGTTATGATATTAAAATAAATTTATTAAGGAGATGCAAAATAAGCATCTTTTTTTTCTTGAATTATATATTTTAAATGTTATAATTATTTAAGGTGTGTATTATATGAAGAAAAATAATTATAGTTATAAATTTTTATTTATTATATTATCTATTATAGTTGCTGCAATTATATTACTTAGTATATATTTTATTGTAAATAAAAAAGAATTTAAAAATAATAATAATAATATTAATATTAAAGATATTAAAGACAACATAGTGAATGAAGTTATAGAAAATAAAAATGAAAATGATAATTCATCATTACCAATCTTAATCTTAAATGATGTGATTATAAACGAATCTGAAAATTATAATATTAGAGATTTTGTTAAATCATGTACTGATAAAGATGATAAAAAATGTATTGTAAAATACTTGAGTAAAGAAATGAATAATTACAAAGAAGCAGGAACATATAATATTGTTATAGTTGCTATAGATAGTAATGATCAAAAAGTTGAAAAGAGCTGTATTTTAAAAATTAGAAAATTAAATGAAAATGTTGAAAATAATGATAAAACGGATGAAAATAATGCTTTTGATAAGAAATCTAATAATGAAAATAACTCAAATAATGTAAATCAAAATGATGATAAAAATAAAAAAACAGAACAAAATAATGTAAATAATAATACAACTACAACCAAACCAAATAATAATCAAACCACAACTAAACAGAATACAACGACTAAACAAAAAACAACAGAGAGATATAAAGTTGATAATTTAACTGAAACAAGTGAAAAAGTATCTTATAAGTATGGAACGAAAATTACTGAAGTAACCTATTATTATTACAATGTATATAGTGATTCTAGTAAAGAGTTAATATCAAGTAATGTTGAATATATATATGATTATAATTCATATAATGCATCAACCAATGATTTAAAAAATGAAGCAACATCACTTTCAAGCCAAAACTATGGAATATATAATAGTGTTTTAAATTATGTAAATGGTTATAGAAGTGAAGTAGGAGTAGAAAATTTATCTTTAGATACTAACCTATCAATAGCTGCAACAATAAGAGCATTAGAAATGGCTTGGTCCAATAAATTCTCTCATGATAGACCAAATGGATCATCTTGTTTTTCAGTATTAAATGATCTTGGAATAAATTATTACTCTGTTGGCGAAAATATTGCATGGGGATATTGGGATGCTGCTTCAGTATCAGAGGGATGGAAAAATTCTCCTGGACATTATGCTAATATGATCTCATCTAATTTTTCAAAAATTGGTATTGGGTATGCGGTAGTTGATGGTGAGAGGTATTGGGTTCAAATCTTTACAAATTAAAGTGTAAAAAAATATACAATATGCAACTAATAAGAAAATTTAAAATTATTTATGTTATAATAAATATAGTTTGTTATAAGGGGTGATTTGATGAAAGCATTGATAACAGGGGCTAGTTCTGGAATTGGAAAAGAAATTTCAATTATTTTAAATGATATGGGGTATGATGTTATATTAGTTGCAAAAAATAAGAAAAAACTTGAAAAATTTGCAAGTACATTAAGCGGCAATGTTGAAATTTTTGATACAGATATATCTAGCACATATAATTGTATGAAGTTATATAGCAAAGTAAAAAAAGAAGATATTGAAATTGTTGTAAATAATGCTGGATTTGGGCTTTTTGGTGAGTTTACTGAAACAAAAATTGATAAAGAAATGGATATGATTGATACTAATATAAAAGGTCTTCATACCTTAACAAAATTATTTTTACATGATTTTAAAGAAAAAGATAGAGGATATATATTAAATGTTGCTTCGTCGGCTGCATTTTTACCAGGTCCCTTAATGTCAACTTATTATGCAACAAAGTCATATGTATTGCATCTTACAGAAGCTATAAATGAAGAATTAAGACGAGATAAAAGTAATGTATATATTGGTGCATTATGCCCAGGGCCTGTAGATACAAATTTTAATAAAACAGCAGGCGTAGAATTTAATTTAAAATCACTAACAGCTCCATATGTTGCTTCTTATGCTATTAATCAAATGTTTAAAAGAAAAACTATAATAATACCAGGTATAAAAATAAAGCTCGGAGTATTTGTAACTAGATTACTTCCAAGAAAGTTTGTTACAAAATATTCTTATAATATTCAACGAAAAAAAGGCAATTAAGCCTTTTTTCTATTTACTATATCTCTAGCTGCAACTAATCCTGTAGCTGCTGCTGTAACAATATTACCTGCTTTTCCAGCACCATCACCAATAAAATAAATATTGTAATTATCTAATTTAAAATTATTATTTGTAGTAATTTCATTACTAAAAAATTTTATTTCAGGGCCATATAATAAAGTTTCATCATTATTTATTCCAGGAATAATTTCACTTAATTTATCAAGTCCTTCTAAAATATTTGTAATTATTCGGTATGGTAAAACTAATGCTAAATCTCCTGCTACACAATCTTTTAATGTTGGTTCAATGAAACCTTTATTGATTCTGTGCCATTCTGAACGTCTACCTATTTTTAAATCTTTTAAAGTTTGAATAATTGGTTTTCCATCTCCAAGTACATTTGCAATACGCGCAATTGATTCTCCGTATTCACGTGTATTTGTAACTGGTTCTGTTAAATTTACTTTTGATATAAAGGCGAAATTAGTATTATTTGATTTTTTATCTTTAAGTGCATGCCCATTTACACATATATATCCATAGTAATTTTCTTTTGCTACAAAACCTCCTGGATTTGTACAAAAAGTTCTTATCTCATCATTATATGTTGGTGTTTTTATGAATATCGTTGGGTCGTAAATTATATTACACAAATCTTCCATTATTTCTTTTCTAACCTCAACTCTTACACCAATTTCAATACTTTGTGATACATAAGGAATTTTATATTTATCAGCCAATTCCTGTACCCATTTAGCGCCAGTTCTACCAGGTGCAACAATAACATTTTTTGCTTTTACAGTAATTTCTTCTTTTTTTACAATATATTTAACTGTATTGTCACCATTTTCTTCACTATTTATATCTATTACATTAGCGCATTCTAATAATTCAACTCCGCTATCTTGTAAAAAATTAGAAAAATTAATTATATGTTCAGGTAATTTATCACTACCTAGATGTTTTTGTTTAATAAGTAATAATCTAGCACCGGTTACAGCAATTTTTTTCTTTATTTCAATTGCTTCATCGTTATTACTTGGATAAATTTTGCTATCCATATTAAATTTATTAAATATCTCTTCAGTATCATCAATTAATTTGTAAGCTTCGTCACTCGACATATATTTAAATAAATCAGATTTTCCAATTTTTGGAATAAAATTAAGTTTTCCATCAGAAAATGTTCCAGCACCACCAAAGCCTGATAATATTTGACATGGATTACAGTTAACACAATTTGATTTATTTTCATTCATAGGACAGGCTCTTTTAGTAGCTAATCTTCCTTTATCTAAAAGTAAAATTTTTAAATCTTTGTTTTTTGAAATTAATTCATATGCTGCAAATAACCCAGCAGGACCAGCACCAACAATAACAACATCATAATGTTTCATAATTACACCTCTTCTTATATTAATTGTAACATAGTTTATCTTTGTGGACAACATTAATTATATTTTAAATGTTACATATAATTATATGAGGAATGATATTATGAAAGACAAAATTATCTTAATTTTAAAAGGATTTATTGTTGGAATAGGAAAAATAATTCCGGGAGTAAGTGGAGCGATGTTAGCAATATCACTTGGAATTTATGATAAGTGTATATATGCTATTAGTAACTTTACAAAAAGCGTAAAAGATAATATTTTTTTTCTTTTTTATGTTGGTATAGGAATATGTATATCCATAGGAATATTTAGTAATTTGGTAATTTATTTGCTAGATAAATATTATTTTATAACAATGTGTTTTTTTATTGGATTAATTGTTGGTGGAATTCCTAATTTGTATAATGAAAGTAAAATTGATGTAAAAAAGAAAAAAAATATCATTATAATTTTTATATCATTCTTAATAATACTATTAATTAATTACATAAATCCAAATCATATTGTAAAAATGAATGCGAATTTTTTTATTTTAATATTAATTGGTTTTTTAGAAGCATTCGCAATGGTTGTTCCAGGAATAAGTGGAACAATATTATTAATGCTTATTGGTTATTATGATTTAGTTATTATGAAATTCAGCCAAATTCTTAATATAGCTAATATATTTGCATCAATCCAATTTTTTTTACCTTTTGGTATAGGGTTAGTTATTGGTGTTTTAATATTTTCAAAAATAATTGAATATTGTTTAAAGAAATATAATTCGATAACATATAGTATAATATTTGGATTTATTTTATCATCAATATTTATTATTGTTTTAGATATAACAAAAATTTCAATGAATTTTTTTAATATATTAATTGGTATTATATTTATTATAATTGGATATTATATTGCTTATATTTTAGATTCAAAATTAAGTAAATAGTGTAAATAATAATCCATCTGCATATATTTAAGTGAGGTGAAATATATGGATAAAAAATTACCAAGTGTCTTTGCAAATAAAATTGCTAAAGATATTAATAATAATGAAAAAGTATATTATTCTAAATTAGAAGATAGAGTAGAAAAAGATGACCAAACAAATACTAAAATTAATACAAACAAACTAGAGAATAATTTGAATGTAAATCAAAAGATAAGTAAAATATTTAATTCAACAAAATATGTTTATAAAGCAGATGTACATATTTCATTAAAAAATGGTGAAATAAATGATAGGATAATTGGTCGTAATTCAACTCATTTAATTACAATGGATAATAAACTTATTCCAATATCAGATATAATTGACATTAATTTTATAGAAAAAGAAAATAATTCTTAGACCTAATGGTCTTTTTTTATATAAAAAAACAGAATAATTAATTTATTCTGCCACAAATAGGACAAATTCTTTCATCATCACCTAATGGTGTATTACAAAATTGACATGTCCTTCCTAATGTCATAGGTATATTTCTTTTCATTAATTTTTGAATAGGATCCTCTTCCTTTTTTTCCTTTTTCTTAAAAAGTGGTTTTTTTTCATCAACTTTTATATCGAATGGATTAATTGCCATGAATTCTTGTTTAGGTTTATCCTCTTCTTGAATGTTATTAATCATTAAATTACTATCGTTCGATTGATCTGGAATTTCCAAATCTTCGTTTTTAATATTATATTTTTCTAAAGAAGGTTGATTATTTATTTCATTTATATCATTCATAATAATATCATCATTTTCAATTGTATTAGAATCTTCATTAACATTATTTTCTTGTAAATTATTATTAAATGTAGATAAACCATCATCAATATTATCAGTAGTTTGCTCATTAATTAAATCATCATTATTAGAACTATCAGGTTCAGTAAAATTATTATTAATATCATCAAAAGTATTAGTATGAATGTTTTCAATTGTATTAGAGTTTTCATTAACATTATTTTCTTGTAAATTATTATTAAATGTAGATAAACCATCATCA